>CAYRBY010000003.1:57116-59992 GCA_964422635.1 uncultured bacterium | reverse complement strand
GGCTCACAAAAGTAAATCCCAACCCATATAGGGTTGGGATTTTTGTTTAAGGGCAGAAGCTGAATAGTGGTTTGACGGGCCCCAACGTCGAGGTGTTACCAAATAAAGTTAACCGTTAAGCTATATAGTTAATAAAAGACAGTTTTAGCTATGTTTTGATCTATAAAAAACAGATCCTGCCGTTGTTTTCCTTCCCAAAACTCTGTATCCTTAGTTCGTAGATTAGTTTCTTTAGGGATTTGACAAAGCGATTTTAATAAATTATCTTTACCATATTTAAAAGTTTTAATATCACTTTAGCTAATTGCGTTCCAGAACAGGGGAGGCGACATTCTTGTGGAATGTCGCAAGCTTATTTTATGGTCATTATTAGCGCACGAAAATGCGCAGCAATAACATTGTTCTTTTTTGGAGTTCAGACAGCTGCCTCGGCGGCTCCTGTCGAAACGATTCTGCCCGCGGGATCCCAGATTCAAATCCAGGAAAGAATCCAAAAATTTACTCCTCAGGAAATCGCGGCATACCTTCGGGAGATTCCTGCTGAGCTTGGCAGTCTTCGAGAAAGCTTTATTCCAGGATCTTCCGCTGCTGAAAATGAAATCGAAGAAAAAAACGCCTTCCCGGTTGTTTTGCACGTCCAAGACGCCCATGCCAATCTTGAAGCTCAGGCAAGAATTAAGGAAATATTGGAATGGGTTAAAAAAATTTCCCATGAGCGCGGTGTGGGTGGGCCTGTCGTAGTCGCCTTGGAAGGAAGCTCTGGACAACTTCACCCCGAGTATCTAGATCTTTTTCCCGATTATCCCGAAGCCAACGAAGCCTTTGTCCGTGATCTTAAAGAAAAAGGAGAGCTTACGGGGAGCGGATTGTTTTTGTGGGAACAATATAAAGAAAGAAAATCAAGTCAGGGTGCCGCGGATTCCAGAGACATTGTGTTTTGGGGCGCTGAAAAGCCAGAGCTTTACCGTCGTAACCTGAGTCAATTCCGGAATCTGCTGATGAAACGGCAGGATGTAGATAATTTACTGCAGCCCTATCAGGCGCAGCTGGCCATTGCTCAGTCGAGGATCCTCAACCCCCAGCTTCGAGATTTCTTGAAGGACTGCGGCAAGCCCGAGACGCTTGCTTTAGCCGTTCTGAAGCATGCTAAGCCCACGCTTGGGATTGACCTGTCTGACCGGATCGAACAAATACGTTTTCCTAACCTTGCCCGGTTCGCCTATCTGAGAGACGTTGAGCCGCTTCTTGATTCGGAGCTTTCACGGATGGATTGGCAGTCTCTGAAAAAAGTTTTCGAAAAGGACGGAATCTCCCCTGATTTGATCGAAAAGTTTGACCAGCTGTTTTTGCCTTCGGAAGAAACGGGTGTTTCCTTCCGGAAAACCGTCGAAGAGATTTTGCAGAGTTCGCATTTCCCAGCGGCCCGTTTCCGAGATTACCCGCATTTGTCCCAATGGATATCCTACAAAATTCTGAGTCAAGAAATTGAATCTTCCGATTTTGTCGCTGAACTTGAGCGCCTGAAGCAGGCTGTTATGAGCAAACTGGCTGTGCGCAAACAGGAGAAAGATTTCCTGAATGTTCATAGCGATTTTGAATTGTTCCAGAAAGTGCTCCATCTTGAAGTGACGCGCAGCGAATACGCTGAGGCGATTGAAACAGGGGGCCGGCTTCAAGCGGGTGAATTCAGCAAGCGCCTAGGTGATCTTCTGGGGCGTGACCGCGAGTTTGAAGAGCTTGGGAAAAGTGCCCATAAAAATGAAACAGTTCTCCAGGGCGCATTCAAACAAGCTCTGGGATTTTATGAGGGCGCGGGTGACCGTGACCTTGAGATTTTAGAGAATGCGCTGGATTTTTATAACACCCAGGTAAAAGCCCAAGAAGAGCGGGAAGGGCAGTCTGCAAAACCGGGAGTTCTCGTACTTGTAACCGGAGGCTTCCATTCCGAGGGAGTGACGCACTATCTCAAAGAACGCGGTGTTGCGCACCTGGTGGTTGTTCCCCGAATTTCAAAAATCGAAGCAGAGAATTTGTATTTTAAAGTCATGCGCCGCGAAAATGCAGACATGTCTAATTATTTCGAAAAAAATCCGCTCAATAAACAGGAGTCGCTTTTTTTGCGGGGATTGATTGAAAAAGCAGCCCCGGAATTGACTCAAAAATATGAGATTCCCAGCTCGGAAATACCCGGGCTGATTGAACAGGCTATTCACAGAAGCCCGGTTCTTTCTGAAAAGCTTGAAACAGCCGTCTTCCCGGGAGAAGGCAAACCCTTTATGCGCATCAGTGTTACGGATATGGCGAAGAGAAATACCCAGACCGAGACGCAAAGTGTTGGAGAAGTTGATGTTCTTACTTCCGCTGGAAAAGGAAGCACTTCTTACGGGTACTTGGCCGGACAGGAATTTGATCCAAGCCTCGCCACGACTGTAACAGTGACCCCGAGCCTGAGCGGCCATTCTGCGATTGAGAAAGCGCCGCCCAAGGGCGGAACTCTGATGCAGAAGCTGGGAAATATTGAAGTCACTGCCGGCCCCATTGATGCGGCGAATTTACAGCTTCTCAAGTCCGCAGCCGCACAAATGCAGAATCTGAGCGGAATCATGTCGGCTACTCAGGCGGGCCCGAATTCTTTGGTCTTGCCGCAGGCTGGAGTTCGGTCAGAACTTAGAGTGAATCCGCAAGGAGTGGACAAGAAAACAACGGCCGAAATATCACTCGATAAGATGCAGCCTAATCAGGAAGAAATCAGCAGGATTGTTGAAAACCATGATTTGGTTTATGTGAAAGCGGATATCCAGGATACGTTGACTTATGCGGAGTATATAAAGAAGTTCGAACCCTACATTACGGCGATTGGCCGTGCGCTGAAAACC
>CAYRBY010000003.1:0-57016 GCA_964422635.1 uncultured bacterium | reverse complement strand
CTCCAAATGCTCAGGGCTAATTTTGACAACCCTGACTTTATGAGTGCTCCGAGCGCGGAGCAGACCAAGAATGATTTGTTTCTCTATCTGGCTGCAAAACTCGCGCACTTTAATGATTTGGCCAAAGTATCTGAGCGCTATGGCGCAGATCTCAGTGCTGTGGCTTACGGCGCGGGGCTAGACAAACGCATCCGGAAACTTTTCACGAATCCTTCTTTGGGGTTTGGCGGACGTCTCGCTCAATTTTTGGAATGGGTCAGGGAGGAGCGCCTGGAAGAGGTTCTTGCTTCTCTTGAAGCCCGGCCTGACTTTTTCACGGAACGCGAAAAGCAGGACACGAAGCAAAAGAAACTTGAAATTATTGAGCGGCGGCTTTCTGACAGCGTTGCCATGCTCCGGGAAATCGCCGAGGATCCCGAAAGCGATCTAACCGTTAAAGACATTCTTGATAAACTCCCGCCTATTCTTCACTTTCTTTTTGAGTTGGAAACAATTACCGATATCAATAAGCGCAATCTGCAGGATTTTTCAGACAAAATATCCGCCTATGTCGGAGACCTGAAAGGGCGCAAGGCAGCGCTCATTGGTGTGGGGTATCGCGAAGGGGACACCCGGGTGACCAAATCGCCGGCCAAGCGTATTATCCGCCAGCTGGTTTCCTCAGGTGTTACAGAGTTTTATGTCGCTGATCCGCTTGCCCGCCAATCGTTAAAAGAGTGGCTCGATAGAATTAAGGCTAATGAGCATGATTCTATGGCCAAAATTCTCAAAGACCGTCGAGTTCGTTTTTATGGAGTCGACGAGGGGACACCCGATCTTGATATTTACACGGCCTCAGCCAGTGCGGATTTTGTAGTCATTCCTACCGACGCCAATACGGATTTAAAGAAACTCGATTTGCCCAAGCTTAAACAGAGTCTCGGAGCAAAGTATCTGTTTGATGGGATTAACCTTTTTGGGCTTCGTGCCAACGGTGAAACTCTTTACACGCTTGAAAGTTTGAAAACCGCCGGTATCCATTACGTCAGTGTCGGCCGGCCCGTTCTGGACGGGCAGGCCGATTATACGTTAGCCGACAGTCATGTGATTGCGGATGATTATGAGCGAGGGAGTCCGCAGCTTGCGGCAAAAGCCATTGGAGAATATGAGGCATATCTTTTATCTTTGGAAACCGATGACGCGCGCAAGAAGAAACTGGAAGACATCTTTGGAACGCCTGAACTGGATCAGCGTGAGGCGAAGGCTGTTCCAGTCACTCAGAAAAGGGTTGCTGTGATCGGCGGAGGCTATGTGGGTCTGACTACGGGCGCGAATCTTGCGGATCTTGGAAATGATGTCACTGTTTTGGACATTCCGCAGAGAAAGCGGGCCATGGATGCGCTTAACTCGCAAGCGACGGAAGTCCCTATTCATGAGCCCGGATTGCGCGATCTGATTATCAAAGGTAAGGAGTCAGGAAGGATTCGGTTTCAGGCATCGCCTGAAGAATACGAAAAAGGTGTTCGCGAAGCGAGCATCGTTTATCTGGCCGTCGGGACACCCCAGCAAGACAACGGTGCCCAAGACCCCTCTTATATTAACGGAGCCATGCGTGATATCGCGGCGATTATCAAGCGGCAGGCCGCTGAGTCCGGAAGGGAAGCGGCCTTCAAGACAATCGTAATTAAATCGACGGTTACGCCGAGGGTTTTTGAAGATGCTGTTAAAATCCTGGAGCAAGAGTTTGGGCTTAAGCCCGGGATTGACTACGGGTTCGTCAGTAACCCTGAATTTTTAAGAGAAGGTCAGGCCATTAAAGATATTACGACCGATCTTGACCGGACCGTTTTGGGCTTTTATTCGTCTATGCCTCCGGAGGCCCGGAAACGGGTCGAGAAAGACCTGTTGGAGCTTTGGTACCCGCTCATGCTGCGCACCCCGCACACGGTTCTGTTGACTGATACTGCCACATCCACATTGATCAAGTACGCTGCGAACGCTTTTCTGGCTGTTTCCATTACAACTGCAAATGTGATGGCGCAGGATGCTGCTCTTGAAATCGAGGGCTCGAACTTCCGTGAGATTGCTCCCCGCCTGCGGAAAGATCAACGGGTCGGCGGCAACGCCTTCCTGAATGAGGGCTGCGGTTACGGCGGTTCCTGTTTCCCTAAGGACGTCCGCGCCGTGAATTATCTTTCAGACGAACAAGCAGGCCGTTCGCTTCTCATGATTGTTCTTGCGGACCAATTGAATCAATATTTTAAAACAGCGGATGTTAAGAGGCTTATTGAGCAGCTCCGCGGCGCCAAGGCGATTGGAACCAAAGCGATTCTCCAGGGCAAGGTGATCGCGCTTCTTGGAATGGCCTTTAAAGCTGAAACAGACGATATGAGAGAAGCGCCGAGTGCGCATGTACTTTATGAACTTCTAAAACTTGAAGTCCAGCAGGTCAGAATTGATGACCCTATTTTCAGAACACCCGACGCGCCGCGCAAAGAGGCGATTATCTCAAATTATCTTGGCGAACTTTATAAGCACTTCAAGTATGACGGCGATTTTGAAAAGGCCTTTGATGGCTATCTGAAATCGGGTGCTTTAGAGGACCAATCGGCGCAGCGGCAGCTATTTGCCCGCCTTCGTTTTAATCCGGTTTTTCAAAGGCAATTAAGGGAAAGAATGGTTGCGGACCATAAACTGACTCTTAGTGAAGAGGCTTTTCGGAAAAGCTACGGAAACTATTTTGATGCGCGCAGCCCGAAGGATCCGTGGGAGGATGACCAGAGTGCGCAGTTTTTGACCCGCCCCCTGATTCAATCTTTTCAAAATCTGCTCAGAGATAAGCGTCTGGATCTTTCGGTTATCAAAGAGTTTTACTTCCGTGAAATATTTTTCAAGGAAAGATATGAAGCGACAAACAGAGTTGTGTTTGTCAATCAAGCTGAAGAGGCTCTGTCTTATGAAACTCCTGCCGGCAGCAAGCCTGCAGATGCCGCCCTTCTGATTACGGATTGGGATGAATACAAAAAGCTGGATTATGCAAAATTTTCAGGGCAGCTCTTGATTGATACCCGGAACACGCTCTATTCCCGGGCGCCCAAGCTGACAGCAGATTTAAATATTAATCTTATCGGCCCCGGACGCCGGACACCTCCTTTGGGTTCGATCCGTTCGGAGCTTCGGCTCGCAGAAACAAGTTCTGTCTTTGAAAGTCTTGTTCAGGCCGATGGAGTCAATCCGGCAACGACTGCAGATTTCCACGCAAAAGTCTTATCTCTTCCGGCTCCTGAGTCGGTTGATGTGGGGCAATTCTTGGAACATCACCCTGATTTTATCCCTAAAGATCAGGTGGCTGGAGCGGTTGCTGCAGCGTTTGTCTCCGATGAACTGATCCGTTCGGAAGATCCTGCTTCTTTGGAATACGTTCGCCTGAGGCTTTCCTCTCCGCCAGAGACTGCTGAAGAGGAACCCGTCGTTCTCAAAGAGGCCCGCGCTGCTTTGGGAAAATATAGCTGGCTCCTGGATCACGCAAAAACTCCGGGCCAGATTGTCCTGCCTTTAGAGCAGGATCAATCCAGTGATGAACTTTTCCGCGTAGCTGTTGTTTTGGCGGCAGCAGACAGAGGAAACCTTTTTGCTTTTCTTGTGAATGGTTCGCCTCAGCAGGCCAGGTCTCAGGCCTCACGCGTCGCTGCCCGTCAGGACGAGCTCAAGATTTCTGCTTCCAGGGTGATCGAACAATTCAAGTTCGTATCTACAGATGGAAGCCCTGCCAGTTACGTCCGGGCCGTGAAGCAGCTCTACTCTGAAAACAAGGAGCTGGATTCGGCTGTTGTAGGCGAACGCATGGATTGGCTGGACAAGCTCGGCTATATTCCGCGTATGCAGAGAATTTTTAACGAGCGCCTGGATCGAAATACGGCTATTCTTGTGGCCTCAGCGCTTTTGCGGCAGCTGAGTGATCAATATGATGTTGTTCGAATGGACGATCTTCTTAAAAAATTCGATATTAATCTGGATGAACTTGTTGAGAATGTTTCCCGGATGATTCAGGTGATCAACCATCTGGCGACCCAAGCTTAAAAGACGTCTTTTCCGGATTGCAAAGTTTTTTACAACCCCTTATGTTTTAAGCAGATAAAGTTTCCCCCCTGGTTTGACCCAAGCCGTTTCGTAGGGTATCTTTCTGTAAGACTTTTAAAAAGGCCCCAACACGCGTAAAACCATCGCGGAGCGATATGAATTTGTTCAAAATCAAAACCGGGTGGGCCCGGCTCATTGCTTGGCCTTTGCTCATTGTCTTTCTCTGTTCTGAGACAACGGGGCCGGGGACTGTCCGTCAAGCGTATGCCGGTGATATGCCCGCAGCGGTTTCGCGCAGCCCTGCCTATGAAGAAAAAGGGGCTTTGTCAGCACTTCTCAAGAATCTGCCTGAAACAGCGGGCGCTGTTCAGAGTATTGAAGAGGGAGCTGGAAGTGCGGAAACTCCCAGGGTCATTCATCTCCAAGATGCTCACGCTAACCCCGATGCTCAAAAACACATTCAGGAAATCCTTACGTTTCTCGCTGAAAACCAAGCAGCCCGCAACTCTGATCTTTATATCGCTGTAGAAGGTGCCCGCGGCAATTTGCATCCTGAGTATTTTGACTTTTTCCCGGAGCTTTCCGCCGCCGGCGAAGCAGTTGTCCAGGATTTGTTCGAAAAGGGGGAAGTCTCCGGGGTTGAACTTTTTGCGTGGTCTCAGTATCAGAAGCAAACAGAGACACGGGAGACTGGAACCTTACGAGCTGTAAAAATTCAAGGGGTGGAGACAACACCGCTTTACCGCGAGAATTTAGAATCATACCGGACTTTGCTTAATGTCCGTCCCTGGGTATCCGAGGTCCTTGAAAAGGGCAAAGAGGCTCTGCAAAGCGCGATGACGCAGACACTGAATCCTGAACTGGTGCGATTCTATAAGGAGCGGGAAAAGCGCAGGCATGGGCAATTTGGAATACGCCGGAAAGACGCAGGCAGCGGCGATTTGAGCGTTTACGCAGATGCTCTCAAGGCCCAAAGCCTTCAGACTTTGCATGTCGATCTGGATGACACTATAGAGCAGCTGCGATTCCCCAACTTTGCAAGATTGCTTCAACTCAAGAAAGTAAAAGCGAATCTTCGCAGCGAAGCAGTTGTTCAAAGCTGGAAGCAGATCCTGAATATTCTTTCGAGCTCATCTCAGAACAAAGAAATTCTTTCTGCGCTGGTAGATCTGGCGAACCGCCAGGGTTTTTTAAGTGCAGAAGATCTATCGAGATACCCAGCTGCTGAAAAGCAGGAACTTTCTCCAAGACGGATTCTCGAAGAACTTGAGATCAAGGGGATCTTTAAAGCCGCAGACGAAAAGACAGCCCAGTCTTTTAAGTCTGCCATGAAGGCTGTTGTTTTTCAGTCTGAACTGGATGTCCAAGGGTTGTTCGATGAAATGGACCGGCTTGAAAACGGTATTCTCAACAGCTTGGCTGCAGGCCCGGCAGAAAAGGAATGGGTCGAGAGGGTGCGCAATTATGAGCGCCTCCAGAAACTTTTGTATCTTGAGATGACGCGTCAGGAGTTTGAGCTCCTGGATTCTCAAAAGCCGGATCTTGAGGTGCTGCTCAAAGGTGTTTTAGATCAAGATGATCTTGCGAAATTGACCGAGCTGACCCGGCGTGCATTTTTCTTTTACCAGCAGGCCCGGGAGCGTGACGAAGCTTTGGTTTCAAATGCCCTGAGCTTTGTGCGGGAGGAAATGAACAAGCCTGGCCGCGAAGTGTTTTCGAAAAAAGAAACCCCGGATTCGCGGCCTGTTCTTGTGATTGTCAGCGGAGGGTTTCACTCTCAGGGAATTCAGGATGTCCTGAGAGAAAGAAAGTTGTCCTTTGCCTCTGTGATGCCCCGCGTTGGAGAGATTGACCGCGGCGAAAGATATGCCCGGGTCATGGGAGGAGAAAACGCAGACCTTAAAATCTATTTCAAAAATGCCAACCCTTTTCTGACCAAACAGGAAGCGCTTCTTTTTAAAGAAGCTGTCGAGGTCGCACTGCCTTTGTGGATGAAGGAAAAGGGACTGACTTCCGACTCTTTGAATGGTGTCAGAGCAGCGTTTAAAAGCCATCCCGTGTTATCCCAGGTCTTGGATGTCGAGGTTCCTGAAACCGCCTCATCGCCGGCTCTTACATTTTCTGCAAAACCGAACCTTGAAGCCTTGCTTCCGAATAACTCTACCATCAGCGCGGTTTTGTCCTCGTCAGATATTGGTTTTAGCCGGGCGGTGGAAGGCCGGCGGCCGGATTCCGCCTCTTCAGAGTTTAAATGGAAGCCTTCGGCCGTGTCACTTCCTGACAGCGCAAAAGTCCCTCAGCAAACGCAAGCTGGTGCGTTGCCGCGTTCAGAGCTGAGAGCCACGGACTCTGCCGGACTGAGTTTGGAGGAGCAGGCGTTTGCACAGCAAAACATTCAGGCCATGTACAACGCTGTTGAAAACTCCGAAGGTCCCGACATTGTGATCGTCGTTTCGGCGCAGGAAAGCGAACGGCGTTATTGGAAGCAGAGACTTGAAAGCATGCGCGGACAGGTTATCGGAAAAGATACGACGGTGTTTTCAGTCCTGGAAAGTTACGGTGCTGGTTCTCCTCCCGGAAACGGACTGGGCAGTCTTCTGGCCTACCAAAGCGCCCGGCAGGAAAGTAAAGAACAGGCTGGGATCAGCTGGAAATCACTGATGGACAAAGTTAGGCGTGAAAAGGGAAGGGAAGCCACCATCGCGATTTATCATACGGCAGGTTTTGGAAGCCGTGTTTGGCCGATTACGGGTTCCGAATACGGTTCTAAAAGCCGTATCACAATGCCCCGCTATCTGAACAAAGAAGGAAGTCAAGTGCCGATGACGCTTCTTGAGTCGACCATTTTTCAAAGCGCTATTTTTGCCAAGAACCGTCCTGGCCGCGTCATGGTGTTTTGGGGAGATCAGGTGTTTGTGCCGACGGTGCCGCTCCAGGAGCTTCAAAGTCCGAGCGATTCTCCTGTCGAGATTTTGGCATTGGTGGGGCAGTTTCCGTACGAAGACATTATCAATAAATACGGGTTGATTGCACTTGAAGCGCAGGGGCCGGGGGTGTGGACGGCTGCACGGCTCATGCAGAAACCAAAAACAGTGCAGGAAGCCCAGGAGTTCATAGCTGCGCACAGCCAGGTTTCCGGAATGGGCAAAAGCCTGGGATCTTTTACGGTGGACCGCCGTTTCTGGGACAGCATGATGCGTTCTTACCGGCAGGAGCTGAGTGAGGAAAATCCCCTGGAACAGTCAAAGAACCGGGCTGATACCGACGGGGATTGGTGGATCCCTCTCACTCGCTTGGAGTTTGTTCTTAAGAATGCTGCCGCTGATGTTTCGCAATTCAAGAATGCAGAATCTTTGAAAAAATTTCTTGCGAAAGAAAGGCTTGATCAGCCGGAGTTTACGGAGCGCGTACTCAGCCTTTATCTGAGCTCACGGAAAAACTCTTCTCAGCCCTTCATGAAGGTCATTAATGCTGGAGCCAAGTCTCTTTGGTGGGATTTCGGGAATGTAGGAATTGAGGAAGGTACGACGGAAGGAATCTTCAGACGGAACATCCTTGTTCTTCTTCAGGATACAGCCGAAGGTCGTTTGGCGCGGCAGTTCTGGGGAGTGCCGGAACTATTTACAGGAACATTGCCCGGGACGCAGGTTGAGGTCCAGAATTCCATCATTACAGCTTCTGAAGTTTTGCCCGGTTCGACAGGTGTTATTAAGAATTCCGTTGTTTCGGGCATGCGTGGAGCTTTCAATCTTGAGGTCTCAGATAGTTTTCTTTACGGAATTACAAATGAAAGCACTTCGCCGCAGGCACCGCTTATGGTGAAATCCGAACATGGGATTGCTTATCAGCTGAAACTCTCTGCGCCGCTGGTTATATCCTCCGGGCATATTCTTGCAGGCGTGCCGGTTCTGGGAGAAGACGTTGTTTTGAGAACAACGGAATCTTCAGATGCCAAGCTTTTGTGGCGCCGGGCCATGTACGAAAATTTATTAGCGTTTGGATCTGCGGCCTACCTTATCCGTCTGGCGGAAGATAACCGCAGCGCACAAATCGCAGGCGTTAGTATTTCAGACCTTCAGTACCGTGGCTTCTTTGAGCATCAGGGTATGCAGCATGCCGTGATCGCAGGCCGTGATGCTTCAGATCAACCGGTTATCGCAGTCCTGCATGTATCTTCTATTGATCAGATAACAGATGCAGAACTTCATGAGGCCATCCTTTCTCCGGGGATCGAAGGCGCAATCTTTTCCGGGAAACTTTATGACAGTTCCCGAGAGATTCTTCTCCTTACCTATGCGGCACGTTCGGAACTCCGGAGTGTTGAGACCGATTCTTTCCGGTCCGAGCTCCAAACTCTGCTGACGGGGGTTTTCGATGAGACGGCGCTAAAACAGCAATTTCTGAAGCTCGTGTATGAAAAGCTTTCGCCGGAGAAAAGTGCGCAGGCCGCCAGTGTTTTTCAGGCAATCCGCGCGGATAAACTTCCTTATGAGTATGCACAGTTCTTTGAAGGTATGATCCAGGCACGTATCCAGGCTTCCGGACAATCCTCTTTCAGAGCCTACCTGGAAGAAAATCTGTCCGCTAAACCTGCCGAAATCAGCGCCTTCGCAGCTGACGTCCTCCGGGCTTTTTCGAAAACTGCTGATTTTGGAAGGGCAACAACCGCTTTTTTCCGATTTGATCAGATTGCAACTATAAAGTTTCTGGACCAGCTCATTGAAGAGAAAATGCGGGCAGGGGACAAAGCCGTTACCTTAAAAAGCATCGGTGTTTCAAGCGGTGAAGAGCCTTATACGCTCGGAATGATTGTTTATTATGGGCTAAAAAAATATTACGAATCGCACCATCAGGAAATTCTGTCAAAAGAAGGAATTGGATCTTTTCAGGTCTGGGCAGAGAGCTGGAATGTTTCCATTGAGGCTTATGATTATGATCTGGCGAATTTAGTGCTTGTTCAAAATGGCTTTTTTGATTTCCTTTATGACAATCCCAGCGGTACTTTTGGTTATGGCGACGAAGATTCTTATCTCACCGAACCCTGGCTTTATTCTAAAGATTCAAGAACGGGCGATCTTGAGCCTGCCGAAACATGGAGGAAATCTCCGGAAACGGAAAACGGAGTTTCTTTCCCGTTTCGTTCAAGGCTCAGAGAGGTGTTAAGGCCAGGACAAAAGGTTGGTTTGAAATTTTCAGCCATTGATTTGCTGAAAAAATGGATGAAGCCCGTATATGTTGATTTGCGCGGCCCTGCGGACGCCGAGATTTTGAGCCTTACGAAAGCGAATGCTTCTATTGTCAGTTATTTGAGAGGTTCCGCCTACCTGGATCCGAAAGATGAATATGTCATTCAGGCTGTTGAAAAGAGCCGGGATACATTCTACAGCAGTCTTGCCCTTGCCGGCTCTGCAAACGTGAAACCAGCTCAGCGTTCGGAGCTCAGAACAAGCACAGAGACAGAGAGTCTTGATCGTGCGTTTCTGAATGCGATTGGAAAATTGGATATCGAAACCTCTGAAGATGTTAAGACTTTAAAGCTCCTTGTCCGCCGGATCTCGGAGGGGGACTTTACCTGGAAGCTGCCGGCCGAGAAACGGGCAAAAGTGGCCGGTTTGGCAGAGATAACTGAAAACAGTGAGCTGCTGGACACTTTTCAAAACGTTCTTGGCGACCCTGAGATTCTGTCGACTTTCAGAGAGGCTGTTTCTTTAGATGATTCGGGCGACATTCGCTTTGATCCGGCTGCCCAAACCTTGAGCTATACACCCGGATACGCATTGGCCGTACAGTCTGATATTGATGACGCGCTCCGCACTTTTGAAACGGGCAGCTATGTTGATGTTCAGGGGGCGATGACGAAACTTCTCCGGCAAGTGGATCTGGGATTTGCAGAGGAGGTCCGGACGAGTCTGAAACAGAGTTCGGTCCGTGAGTTTGAGCGGTGGCGTATTCTCATTGAAGTTTTTGACAAAGAGATGGGAATACGCTCAGAGCTGCGCTCGTCCGAGAAACCGTATTCCGAAGCGATTCAATTTACATCCCGTCCTGTTGTGACTGTGTCCGGAGATTCCGCCAAGGTTGAAATTACTTTCAGGACAGACGCCGCAACGCTTGAAAAATCAGAGATGTTTTTTCATTGGGGAGAATATACGCAAGGTCCGTTGGATTGGACGGACCACGAAATCCTTAATTGGGACATTGAGGATCTCGGAGGAGGAATTTACAAGGCAAGCAAAGTGATTCAACCCGGACGGATCGGTGAGTTTGGCGTGACGGCCTATGCCCAAAACCGCGAAACAGGTGAACGGGTGTGGCAGGGAAAAAATCGGAGTGATGATGCTGTCATGAGGATCGATCTCCCGCCAAAAACAGTCCTTGAAGACCTCCGGCGTAATCTTAAAAAGCAGGAAGCCATTCAGGAAATCCGCCAGAGCCTTATTGATGCGAATCCCTACGATAGTTTTCTCTCAACGATTCACCGCCTTGTCACCGAAGAGGAAATGCGAGGGATGGGAAAGATTGTTTACGAGGCAGTTAAGGATGTTCCCCGTTTCCGCGAGGCGCTCTCAAAGATTCATACCCGTCTTAAGGAAGACAGCAAAGTGTGGAATCCGTTCTTCAAAGAAAGAGCGCTGCCCGCTTTGCACGCCCTGGAAACTCTCGGTATTGGAGAAATTGTTTTTGTAGCTCCGGAAGGTCCTCATGCGATTGCCGGAGGGCTGGCCAAAGTTATAGAAGGCCTTGCCAAGGCTTTGTCAGAGAGCGGCGTATCCGTTACGGTCATTACGCCGCTGTATGAAGATAATCAGGGCAAGAAACATGAATCCGCGTCTGCTTTGATTGAAAAGGGGTTCATGACCGAGAGCGGTGAAAGGGTGCCCATTAAAGCTGATCCTGTCGCCGAGATCGGAATGACATTTGGCCCGATGTATGATTCGGGTACACACATGACCGGCTTGACGGATGAAAAAATCCGCACCTTTCAAAGAACGGTCCAAAGCCGTGTGTATGAGGCCAAAGCTGAAGGGGTCCGATACCTCTTTCTGAGACATCCCCGGCTTGCCGACAAACTGTATGCGAAAGTGCCGTCTTCGGAAGAATTACGGCGCGCTGTCTTCCTATCCCGTGCCGCTCTTGAAGTAGTTCAAAACAGGGCGCTCGGTGTCGATCCGCAGCTCATCATCTCCAATGACTGGGTTACCGGTTTAATTCCGACATTTCTTCAGCGGGACCCCCGATACTCGCAAGATCCGCTGCTCAAGGATGTGGGGACGGTTCACATGATTCACAATTACGGACGCGATTATCAGGGCCGAATCTTTACGAATCAGTATGGGTTGGATCTTTGGCCGCTTCTGGGACTCAACCACGATTTTTATAAAGATGTTGCCGATCCCAACGATGACCGGTTCCTCAACATTACTTCAAGCGCCATGGAACACGTAAACCGTTCGATTCTTACTGTCAGCCGCCCCTACGCCGAGCAAATGCTGACGCGGGAGGCGGGGGAGGGTCTTGATAATATCCTGAATCCGCTGAAAGACATTTTGTTTGGAATCAGCAACGGCATTGATGAAGCCTCGGCGAGAAAGACGTTCTGGAAAAAAGGTGAAGAGGCCCGTAAGGCGCTCGAATTGCCTCCCTTGATGGATGCCTATTCAGACGAAGAGTTCCTCAAAAACCTTTGGGACTATAAAAATTCGGCACTTGTTAAAACCCAAAAAGATTTTGGTTTCACCGAGAACCCCAATGCGATTTTTCTCTCAATGATTGGACGCGTTGCGGAGCAGAAGGGAATCCAGCTCCTGACGGAAACGGAAGATGGAGTGACTGTGTTGGAAAGTCTTCTCAAAATGAACCCGGAAGTGCAGATATTCCTGGGTGGACCTGTTGCTGAGGGGGATGGGACGGCAGAACGTCTGAGGGATTTGACCCGTGAACTTGAGGGGAGATACCCCGGCAGAATCCGCGGTGAGTATACCTTTATCCCTGGCGCCACAACCCTGCAGGTCATGCTGGCAAGCCGGTTCTTTCTAATGCCTTCCCGTTATGAGCCGGGCGGTATTACGCAACTGGAATCATTGGCTTCAGGAACGCCTGTGGTGGCAAGAAATGTGGGAGGCATTGCCGCAACGCTGATCAATTACTTTGATCACCCTGACCATGGCAACGGCTTTCTGTTTACCGATTTTACCGGAGCGGCTCTCAGAGGAACCCTCGCGGCTGCTTTTGATGCGGCTGCGCGTGACCCCAGTCTTCTTAAGACATTATCGAATCGTGCCGCGAATGCACAAAACGACTGGCATGACAGGATTCCCCAATACCTTTCTTTGCTTCAGCTTGGAGCTGGGGTGATTCGTCCCTCGGAAGCGGCCTTTACAACAGATTATGCTTATCTCACTGACCGGATAGATACGCTCAACAATCTTCGCCCCCGGAACCGCTCGGAATTGAGATCCGAAGAAGACAATCCTTATAAATCCGAAGAAAACGTAACGCGTGGTTTTGCTCAGGTTGATGAAATGCACGGAGGCCGTATCCGGGCGTCCCTTAACCGCCGGATCGCTGCTGGGGATAAACCCCGCGTGCTCTTGATTGGTATCGGACGCGGCGTGGCACCTGCGGACATGCTGCGTGAATACGGAGATAAAATTGAGCTTTACTCAACCGCCAAAGAGGATCTTCTTTTTTCACCCGAACAGTTGGCATCGTTCTGGGAGGGCAAGGTAAGCGCGGCGGAAACAGAGGCCATCATAAAAACAATACGTGACCGCTATGTCATCTCGAACGCAGAGAAGGATCTCGGAGCTTTTGATTCTCAGTCCTTTGACGTCATTATCATCACTCAGACTGTGATGCAGTACATAGAGAACAAGCCACGGCTTGTGGACCGGCTTTCCGCCAAGCTCGCCTTGAAAGGCGAATTCATGACGGACTTCGACATTTTCTCAATCAAGGATTCTGTGACAGGCAAAAGCGTCGATGTGAAAAGTTTCTTTGAATCCCTTGGACCCAATTATGAGATTTACGGGATTACGCTGGAAGGCAAACAGGCCCCCACGAGCCTTCTTGCGGGTTTGCACTTTACGCGTTCCTTCGAGCAGATCAATGAAATACCTCTTGATGCTACGGCCAATTCCAACGTTTATCACTCGCGCCGTTCTGAATTGCGGGCCGAAGAACAGCCTAATCCATATGGCCTTGAAGAGAATGTCATCCGCAACTTTGCCTTTCTGGATGAAATGCATGGAGGCCGCGTGACCAAGGCCATTACGGATCGTATTGCCAGCGGCCAGAAACCTCGAGTGCTCCTTCTTGGCGTGGGCCGCGGCGTGGTTCCTGCCGAACTGATAAGAACGTATGGCGATCAGGCAGAGATTTATTCCGGCGCGTTTGAGGACCTGTTGTTTTCAAACGAGGGGCTTTCACAGATTCTTGGCATCGACACGGGTGAAGCCGGAACGATTATGGTCAGCGTTCGGCAGAGATTTGCCCTTATGGATTTAGAGCAAAACCTGGGAGCTTTTGAAAACGAATCTTTTGACGTGATCGTGATGACGCAGGCCGTCATGGAATATATGCGCAACATTCCGGGCACGGTGGGCATGCTTTCGAGACATCTTAAAGTCGGCGGGGAACTGATCACGGACCTGGACATCATGTCCATTAAGGATGAACAGCAGAAGAAGGTCGATATAAAGTCGTTTTTTGAATCTCTCAGCCCGGATTACGAAATTTACGGTATTACGATTAATGGTAAGCAGGTTCCGCACAGCTTTTTTGCAGGGCTGCGGTTTACGCGCCGCGCGGAAGGCCTTCCTGAAATCCCGTTGAATCCCACAAAGAGTTCAAAAGCCTATACAGTTCGCTCCGAGCTGCGATCGGAGGAAACGAAGTCCCCTCAGAATGTCCGCCTTAACGGCGTTTCTCCGGAAATGCTGAAAGTAGAGGCTGGTGAATTGGTTTTTTGGCGTCCTTCCCAGCGGCAAATGAATACTTCTCTGAAGAGACCTTATGATGATGACAAGGTTGTTGTCCAAAAAATACACAATGAGCTTGAAACCCTCGACACTCTTTGGATGCAGGTCATGGGTGAGCTTCAGGAGAAAGGGTATCTCCCGCAAGCCCTGGATGTTGTAGAGCTTATGATCCGCCGGGCTATGGACTTGATCAGGACCCAGGAGATCAAGGCGGAGATAGCGCTGCGGACCGTGAAAGATGAGATGCTGGCTGCCGCCAAAGAAGAATCCGGGGATGATCTGGATTTAACCATGGCTTCTGGGATTGTTGACAAAAGACTTCTTCCAGCCTTGGAAAACCGTGAAGAGCTTGTTTATGTCGAAAGCGGTCTTGATGAAGAGGAGCGGAAAAAACTTTTTATTAACCGGGAGAGAGATCAAGTTCTGGTGAAAGTTTTTGAAATCATTCTCAGGCTCCCTTATGGCCTGCACATTTCACCGGAGGATTACGGCGAAGACGAAAAGGACAGGGTCAAGCAGCTTATTGATTTGGAGCGGAAGATTGCGACGGGCCGACGCGTCATGCTGATTAGCGATTTGCTTCCGGATATTCTGAAAATCGTTGAGCAGGGAAAGCGCGCCCAATTCGCCATCAATCAGGTTATCAAAAATAAAATCGAGCCCGGCTTGGATCGTCTGAAGAAAATGGTGGAAGACAGCAGAAAACGGGGCGGAGATACCCTTGTTGGCTCAAGACTGATCAAGGTTTTTGAAGAGCAAAGGTCCCTTTTGGAAGGAATACGCGATGAGTTTGATACGTATGATTTTATTTATGACTCGTCAGACCTGCAGGCAGAGCGCGATCGCAAAAAGCAGGCTGAGCTTGAAAGGTTTGAAGCTGTTTACAAAGACACCCTGAACTTCTTCCCAGCCCCATCTGAAAGACTGAGAACATTTATTGCAGAATTCAGAACCCAGGTGATGTATGAAATCAGGGAGCGCGGCCGGACACTGGATTATGGCACTGCAAAATTTTTCAGTCAGAAGGGATCAGAACAGTATCGCGATCTCCCCGACGAGCAGCTCGATTTTCTCATGCGTTTTTACAACGTCAGCCAGTACGGCATCGTGAAACGCGGGGGCGACAAGAATCTCATCGTGTTCGCCGAAAAGATCCGGCATGAAGCCGATTTTTCGGAGCTTATGATGAGAAATAAGGGACGCGGAAAGGTTGTTTCCATCGCAACGCTGAAACGCTTTGCTCCGGACGATGCGGCGGGGCGTGTTCCGCACTGGTTTATTTTTTCAAAAGATCAGGGTATCGTTCCCATTGAAGCTCTGGATTTTGAAGACCGCAAAATGGATTTCAGGGAACTTAAAGAAGGTGATTTTGTGCTCGTGGACGGCAAGAAAGGAATTGCTGTTGTGAACCCGAGCGCGGAAGCGCAGCGGGATATGATCGAGCGCGGCAAAGTTTATAAGTATCTGGATGCGTATTTTCTTCCTCGAGTGTCGCTGCCGGCCCTTGTTAATGGACGGCCTTTTTATTTTTGGGCGGATGAATCGCGTTTGGATTATCTGAAACGCGACGGCGATCAGCCGCGATTTCAAAAGTTTGGGGCCCGCGGCATTGGCCTGCTCCGGCTGGAGCAATTGATGGGGGAAATGGACCGTGCGGGTATTGAGTTCGACGAGATGCGCTTGAGCCTTGCCATCGAAGAAATGCTGCTGCCGTTTTCTGATCCTGAAGCACCGTTGACCGTGCGCCTTTATGACGTTCAAGGAGATAAACGCCCAAAGTTTTTTGTGCAGGGAAAAACGGAAGAACAGATTGAGAGCATTCTTAAAACGCATTCCAATATCCGTTTTTATCTGGATGAACGCGGGGAGTTCCGCAATCAACGTGAGTTTGGAAAAATGCAGATCAAGGCGATCTACCGTGCTTATCTCCGTGCACGGAAAGACAACCTCCAAATTTTGCTCCCGAACCTGCTCAAAGTAGAAGAGGTGGGGGCGCTGAAGAAGCTTTTTGAAGAGGCTCGGAAGGAACTTATCCGTGAACTTGAAGAAGAAGCACTTGTCCAAACCGAGGCCGCTGTTGTGCGCCGACACGGGTGGGTCACAGACATCGATGCCCTGGAAGCGGAAGGGCTTGAAAAGGGGTTGGACTGGTTCAGAAAGCAACTTTTAAGCAAGGCTGAAATGAAGCCGCATGAAGAGCTGTTCGGAAAGGAGTCTGACGCGGATTTCTCTAAGGTGGCCGGTTCTGATTTTGGAGATAAAATCACGCAGAGGCTGAGCAAAATCCGGTTTGGCTATATGTTTGAAGAGGTTTCGGCCGTTGAGCAGCGAATGGATATTATGAAAGCCGTACTTGAACAGCATCAGGATTCTGAGGCCAAGCCTTTTTTTGGAATCGGGACCAATGACCTTCAAAAGTCTGTGCTTGAATCCCGGGATGAAGGAAGCGATGAGATGAACAAGCTCCACCCGGGGCTTGTGAAAGCGATAGCGGATCTTGAAGGTTCAGCCCGTGAACTGGGACTTCATCTAACCGTTGAAGGTCAGTGGGGCGGATCGGCCCGTATGCTTTTTGCTGCGATGGCGCTTGAAATTTATCATGGCCGTAAGATGCAGCTAGTGGCACCCACCAATAAAATTCCTGAGCTGCTTGAAATGATTCGAATGACAGATAGTCAGGATCTTGAGCACGTTTTTGATCTGGGAACCAGCTATAAACCGGCATCTATGAAAATGCTGATCGACCGGATGGAAGCAGGGGATCTGCCGGAGCTCGATGAGATGAATCTTGTAGCCACCATGCTGCAGGACCGAATCGAAGCCAAGATTGTGGCAAGTGCTGATTTTCAAAGGTTCCGGACACTGAAGGAAAGACAGGAGCTTGTTGGGCGTTCGGAGCTTCGCTTGGCCGCAACCCCTGATATTTCTTCAACTCAAGAATGGAAGCGGACTCTTTCTGAAACTGTGAGCCCGCGGTTTGCGCTCCGCTCGCCCGGCCTTTTTGGGCCGGATGTTCAGGCTTCTGTGGTCAATGTTTCTCGTGACCTTGGAGGGGTGTATGCCTCTAAACAAATTGCAGACCGCCTGCCGGCGCAAGTTGCTGTAGACGATGATCGAGAAGGGGCTGCCGAACTTCCTCGGGAACAAGCGGCTCAAAGATGGGTGGAGCGGCAAGTGATGGATGATGCAGGACTTTTTGAACGGGCGGGGGTTTCTGATCCGGCTCTTCAGAAAATGATGTCAGAAATTTCAGGTTTGCCTGTGCGCAGTCCCGAAGATCAGGGTGCTGCGGGGCTTTCGGCCGTGGTTCATGTTCAAATGCCGAAAGTGCCAGAAAATCTTGCTGGTTTTCTTCCTGTACTCGCTGTCGTTGCTTCTGTGAACGGCGCTTTGCATTTGAATATGGCGTCACTGAACGAGGAAGGTGCTGGAAAATTCGAAAAACAAATTTTGAGTTTAGCCGCTGGAAAAGGGATTCAATTAAAAAGAGGACAACTTCAGGTAAGAGGGGGAATGGGGGCATCTGTTTTTGCGACTGTGCCGCATTCGAAACTTGCAGCCGCTGAGCATCATGCGCTGCTTGGCGAAGAAGATGTCTTTAGCAGTTTCCCGAAGCGCAGGGGCTTGAACCTTTTCAGCCTTGATCCGGCGGCGATGTCGGATCCAGGGCTTTTTGCATCAACTGTCATCACGGTTCTTCAGGCGATGGCGCTTGGAAAGCAGCCTGAGGATTATTTCCATGTGTTGAATCCCAGGAGCCTTTTCCCGCAGAATTTCCAGGCTGTGGTACAGGCTGTTTCGACCTATCTTGCGGCTCAGGCGCGTATCGCAGCCGCGGCTTAAACAAGCATCAAAAATGGCCTTTGCTTCCCGGAGCGAAATCAGTATAATACCCCCTCTTATTCGGGCCTATTAGACCTCCTTTATGTCCCCATCGTCTAGCTCGGCCTAGGACACTAGATTTTCATTCTAGCGACAGGGGTTCAAATCCCCTTGGGGACGTTTTTATCTCAGCTTTGGACAAACGAAGCTGAGCCAATGTTAAAAAAGGCTGGCATGCCGCCAGCCTTTTTTATTCCACAGTGTCCCATGATTCTTCAAAAAGCAAACCCGGAAGCTGTTCGCAGGGCAGCGTCAATATTGCGGCAAGGAGGTCTGGTGGCCTTCCCGACCGAGACGGTCTATGGTTTAGGGGCCGATGCCTTGAATTCCGCCGCAGTTGTCCGGATTTTCGAAGCTAAAAATCGACCCTTTTTTGACCCCCTCATCGTGCACGTCGCAAACCGCAGCGAGGTTGAAAAATATGCGGTTGTTTCGGAAAAGGCAGAGCTTTTGATGCAAGCGTTCTGGCCAGGGCCCCTGACACTTGTTTTGCCCCGCAAAGACGCCATTGCAGATCTGGTGACATCAGGTCTTCCCACTGTTGCCATCCGCGTTCCTGCCCACCCTGTAGCGCTGGCTCTGATCCGGGAATGCGGTTTTCCGATAGCCGCTCCGAGCGCTAATCCGTTCGGTTTTCTAAGTCCGACAACGGCTGTCCATGTCGAGGAATCTCTGGGTTCAAAAGTTGACATGATTCTTGACGGAGGCCCCTGCGAAACGGGGGTGGAATCTACGATCGTGGATTTATCCGGTGAAAACCCCGCGATTCTTAGACCCGGCGGCCTTGCCGCGGAAGAAATTGAAAGTAAGATAGGCCCGCTCAGTGCCGCAGCTGTAAGCGCAAAGCCTACAGCGCCCGGACAGCTTCTTCAGCATTATGCGCCGAGGACGGCGCTCAAAATTCTACCCTTGGCGCAGATTTTGACATATCCCGGACTTTCAAAGGCAGGCGTTCTTCTTTTGAAAACCGCCCCGGAAAAAATTCCGGCAAAGGCCTGCGAGGTTTTGTCCGCTCAGGGATCCTTGAGTGAAGCGGCTCAGAACCTTTTTGCCGCGCTCCACCGCCTTGATGCGAGCGGGGCAGAGATCATTCTTGCAGAGCCGGTTCCGGAAACCGGTTTAGGTCTTGCGATTATGGACCGCCTCAAAAGAGCTTCTCACTCCCGTCAAAGCATGTGATGGCCCCAAGGCGTGTCCTGGTCAGAGAGATGAGCTTCCCTTCAAACGCCTTTTCATGTAGTTTGTCTCTTCATGGATAAAAAGAAAAATCCTCTCCACGGAGTCCCCCGGAATGTTTTTATTTTTGGCGTCGTCAGTTTTCTGACCGACGTTTCAAGCGATATGATTTTTCCGCTTCTTCCTGTTTTTCTAACCCAAGTCCTTGGTGCGGGGCAGGGATTTCTGGGGCTCGTCGAGGGGCTTGCGGAGTCGACAGCTGCTTTTTTTATGCTTCTGTCGGGCTTATGGGCGGATCGCGTAAAGGACCGCAGCAAGCTGGTTTTGGCGGGGTACAGTTTTTCCGCATTTTCCAAGCCCTTGATGGCCTTCGCATGGACCCCTTGGGTGGTTTTATTTGTCCGGTTTGCGGACCGGATTGGCAAGGGCGTCCGGACCTCTCCCCGGGATGCGCTGATTGCGGATTCCGTAAGCGCTCATCACCGGGGAAAAGCGTATGGACTTCAGAGATCTCTTGACCACGCAGGAGCCGTCACGGGACCTATTTTGGCAACGCTCCTGCTTTCTTTCTGGATCAAGGATCTCCGGCACCTTTTTCTGATTGCGGCAATTCCTGGAATACTGGGGGTTCTTCTGATTATGTGGAAAGTCCGCGAAGTCGCTATGGACCGTCCCCGCACACAGGCTCAAGCCGTTTCTTTAAAACCGCCTTCAGGAAAGCTTGGGATCTATCTCGCCATTCTTTTCCTTTTCATTCTGGGTAGTTCATCCGATGCTTTTCTGCTATTACGAGCAGCGCAGCTGGGTGTTCCGAGTTCTCTGATGCCAATGCTTTGGCTGGTTTTAAATTTAGTGAAAGCCCTCACGACGCTACCTTTAGGCGCATTGTCAGACCGTCTCGGAAGAAGACGTGTGATCCTGATGGGGTGGGTGGTTTACACGCTCGTGTATACGGGCTTTGCCTTTGCCTCAACACCCCTTCATGCGTGGGTTCTCTTTGCCGTGTACGGTCTTTTCTACGGATTTACTGAGGGCGGAGAACGGGCCATTTTGGCGGATTACGCCGGGCAATCGGGGAAAGGTCGGGCTTTTGGCTGGTACTATTTTATTGTTGGTGCAGCGGCACTTCCTGCGAGTCTTATTTTTGGGTTTGTCTGGCAGTTCTATGGATCTCATGCGGCATTTTTGATGGGAGCCGTATTGGCGGCAACCGCAAGTGTGCTGCTTATGCTCTTCCTTAAACTGGCGCCTTCATCGACGCATTATCAGGATGTTCCAGTCCCGCCTCTGAACAAACCGCCCGCCTGATACCGCCACAGACCGGGACAGTTACTGGAGGGCTGAGCCTACAGCTTGAACCACTTGCCGGATCTGCCGAGGCGTGATTTCCGGGAACAATGGAAGAGAAAGGATCGATCTCGCGGCCATTTCTGCGTGAGGAAAATCCCCCGGGCGATAGCCCAGATCCTTGTGGCACTTTAGCAGATGAACCGGCTGAGGGTAATGGACGCCCGCGCCAATGCCTTTATTGAGAAGGGACTTCAGAACTTTGTCGCGTTTGGGAACCCGGATGACATAGACATGGTAAACCGGCGTCATGCCCGGCATAATTTCAGGGATCTGCACCCCTGAAATTTTTTTGAAAGATTCGTTGTAGAGCGCTGCCGCTTTTCTTCTTGCTGCATTCCACCGGTCCAAATATTTTAATTTGATACTGAGAACCGCGGCCTGCACGGAATCAAGCCGCGAATTTACCCCTTTAAGGTCGTGCCGGTACTTCACAAATGATCCGTAGTTTCCGAGTGCTTTAACAAGATCCGCCATCTTTTTGGAGTTTGTGACCAGGCAGCCCGCATCTCCGTAAGCGCCTAGATTTTTGCTGGGGTAGAAACTGAAACAGCCAAAATCCCCCAAGCTTCCAGCCTTTTCCCCGTGACACTCAGCACCGTGCGCCTGTGAGGCATCTTCGATCACCCTGAGATTGTGCTTCCTTGAAATTTTAAGGATGGCGGGCATGTCGGCCATTTGGCCATAAAGGTGAACGGGGATGATGGCTTTTGTCCGCCGCGTGATTTTCTTTTCAAGCCCCTGTGTTTGGATATTAAAAGTAACGGGGTCGCAGTCCGCAAGAACAGGGCGGGCACCCGTTCGGAGAATTGCCAGGGTGGTGGCGGCAAAAGTGTGGGCAGGCGCAATCACCTCATCGCCCCGGCCAATGCCAGAGGCTGTCAGCGCCAGATAAAGCGCATCAAGGCCGCATGCTGTTCCAACGGCATGTCGTGTCGCGGTGTAGCGGGCAAAGGCTTTTTCGAATGCTGCGACCGAAGGCCCCAAAACATAGTGCGGATCGGAAAGGACCGTGAGAACGGTTTGTTCTATTTCCCGTTTTATCTGCCCATACTGCGCTTTTAAATCGACAAGAGGAATTTTCATGATTTATTTCCTGAGTCCGAGCCCCAGCAGAAACACAGGGCGGAGGATCGACCACCAATCGCTCCATGGCTTCATTTTAGAATAAGGCATCTTATCACTGAGAGGATAGATTTTGCTCACGGGAATTTCTTGATAGCGGAAGCCGCAGGTCAGAGTTTTAAATAATAGATAAGGCTCCAGTTCGTAACGGTCAAGCCAGGGTTGATCTATTTGGATGCGGGGATCCCGCAGCAAAGCGAGCTTGAGGGCCCGAAAGCCGTTGGTGCTGTCAGTAACTTTTTTTCCCGAAAAAAAAGACATAAGCGCCGGATGAAGCCAGCGTGTTGCAAGAAGCCGATGGAAAGGCAGCCCGTCATAACGGCCGCCTTTGAGGAATCGGGAGCCTTGAACAAAGTCAGCCTTGTCTTTGAGAAGAGGTTCCAGAAGCAGAGGAATTTGAGCGGGATCATCCTTTGTGTTTCCGGCCATAATCACAACCGAGTCATAGCCCTTCGACAGCCCTTCTTTGAGAACTGTCCGGATTGCGGCCCCCACGCCTTGTCTTTTCGAGTGACTCAAAATAGGAATTCCTTTTTCCCGGCAGGCTTTTTCAAAGCCATCCTCAGAGCCATCATTCATCATTACAAAATCACAGGTTTCATGCGCAGGGGAGAGGCGGAATTTATCCCAGAGCGTGAGCGCCCGTGGCATTTCATTAAAAACTATGGGTGCTACGAGGGTTCTCATGGCGAGGGCGGTGCGGGTTCCCTGTTGACGATCTCAGGAAATCGACCGGCAAATTTCTTGTCCCGAAGATCCCCTTTTTTAACAGCCGGGTGGCCATAATAAACGCCATAAGGTTCTGTGTTTTGAAGTACAAGACTTCCGGCACCAATAAAACTTTTAGTCCCAATCACAACACCGGGAGCAATGACACAACCCGCGCCTACGACCGCGTGATCTTCGATGATAACGGGTTCAAGTTTCCACTGGCCGGATTTTGCTTTGAGCGCAGAGGGAGAGGCGTCGTTAGTCAGGATAACCCCAGGTCCGAGAAAGACAAAATTTCCGACGCGGCAGGATTCCGGGATGTGGACATACGACTGAATGCGGCAATGATCACCGACCGTTGCCCCCTTGCGGATTTCAGAAAAACTTCCAATCTGAGTATCCCGGCCTACTGTGCAGTCATAAAGATTACAGAAATGCCAGACCTTGGAGTTTTCTCCCAGAGAAGTATTGATTACGTGGGCCAGCGGGGAGATGAAAGGATTTGAGTTGGGCATGTTTTTCGCACACTTTCGTTTGTTTGAAAACAAGAGTGTAACATTTTTCAGGAGCGCGGAGCTAAGCCGTTTTTTCGCTCTTCCTTTGATAGAGCCGCAGGGCGCCGGGAGTATCAGAGCTGCAGACTGCCGTATAATTGTTTCCGATCCATTGAAAAAGCGATGTGTTTTCTACGGATCGCAGATTTTCAGGAGCAATGTCCCACACAAGAATGTTGTCAATCGCCCGGCCGGTTTTAAGTTCAAACAAGGACAGGTCGGCTTCCAAGGGTTTTAGCTCCATTTCATCCAGGGATTTCCCCACGATTGAATACAGATCCCATTGCTTCCGGTATGAAACAGTGTGGTGATCCCAATGTGCTGTGAAATGAGTAAGCGGGATCGCGGCGCTTTTGTGGGCGGAAGCCATCACCTGATGATAAAACGGATCCAGCCGCTCTGCCCAGGCTCTTTTCTTTGCTGATCGGGTGTCTGATGGAAAATTCACCTGAACTAAAAGGCTTCCCGGTGAGATCGATGCATCGCAGGAATGATAATTTTTCAGAAGCTGATTCAGGCTCCGGAAACTATGGATGTGAAGGCCCGCGAGTATCAAAACCAGAAAGGCGGATAAAAGCACAATAAAGTTCCGCCCCTCCTGAGAATATGCAGCAAAGGAGGCCATGAACAAAACCATGTAAAGCATGTAGAGCGCCGTTCTGGGGTAAATGACGGTTCCTCCGGAAGCAGCCGATGGAACGGCCAGGGTGAGTGCAAGAAGCAGGAAAAAAACCAGAAAAAAACCTCCCCAAAGTCTTACGCTCGAATGAAACCTGCGCTGGAGGAAGACGTAAAAGAAGAGAGAGAGAAATGCGGTCAGCAGAATTCCGTAAGGAACAAATTCGCTTTGCGTGAAAGCCGAAAGCCATTTCGGAGAAAGAATGATTTGAAGTCTTTTCATCATTTCTGGGTAATCAGGAAACCCGAAAACCTCACCCGTTCCTTTGCGGATCAGAAAAAAGCCAATCACAAGTGCGGGAATTACAAGCGATGTCAGAATCCTTCCGGTTTGGGGCGGAGGGGGCTCTTGTCGGGTGCTTCCGCCGCTTGCCGCGGGAATGCGTGCTGCCAGAAACCGCCAAACCTCCAGCACGATCAGCGTGACGGCCGCCAGAATGCAGGGTACCAGATGGGTCAGGCTTAGAAGCGCCATCAGGCATGAAAGAATGAAAGTGTGATGCCTGGCGGGCGAACGGCAGTATTTTTCCGAATAGCCAAGGATCATCAAATACAAAAGGGTTCCGTAAAAGAAATTATAAAGACCGAGAAAGAAAAGCCACTGAGTCGTCAGCGGCAGTGCTAGGAAAGCCAAAAACTCTGAAGACGGGCGCATTTGACGGAGGGCAAAGCGGAACGCATAAGGGAATCCGATGAGGTAACCCGTTGCCAGAATCTTTTCTGCTGTGTTGGGTGAAAAAACAAAAAGCAGCAAAGAGAGAATCGGCTGGATCAGCCAGTTGGGGTTGGGAAGAAGGTTTAAAATGAAAAATTCTCTTAGTGGGGCACTTTCGGGAAGAAAATAATTTTTCAGAATCAAGGCATTGTAGAGATGGACAGGGCCATCGCTGGTTGGGATCATTGGAAAAAGCCAGAACACTGAGGTTTGTAACAGCACCAGGATCAGGAACAGAGTATCCGCATTCCAGCCGGGAATTTTCATTCGTTGAAAGGAGGCTGGGGCCGGTTTCATCCCGCATTGCCTTCGTTTTTAGATTGGAAAACAGTCCACATCGGCAGGATGCTTGCGGCAAGCGCAAAAAGGAAAAAAAGACCGGCTGCGGCCTGATAATCAAAAGAGTGCGGCAAGGAGAAAATCCTTTCAAGCATTTGGCTGTGAGGGAACCAGCTGTACCGGGAAAGGTAAAACATTTCATCCGGGAACCAAGGGTTCCAGAGCTCCGTTATCAAAAACTGAATCCAAACCGCCATGACCCAAAAGACTGAAGAAAAACTCTGTGCCATCGAAGCCATGAGGACCAGGCCCAGAGGAGCCTGCCACACGGCAAAGCGGTCATAATCCATGCCGCCAGCCAGGGACAGAAAAACCGTGGCGGTTCCATAATAAAGCCATTCAGGATGTTTTCGCAAAAATTCCAGGCTTTGGCGGAATCGAAAAAGCGGCAAAAAGAAAATAAGGCCCAGCGTATTTGCATGTGCGAGCCCAAAGGCAAGGAAGCGTCTGGGCTCCTGGAAATAACCCGCAAGAAAGGACAGGGGGTCCGTCTCGGAGCTGGATCCTGACGGTTGAAAAACCGGGTGCATCCGGAGAACCCCAAAGAGTAACAACGGAATCAGGGTAAATCCTGCTGCTTTCAGCCGGGTGATTTTGCAAGCGTCTGCTTTGCAGACGCAGATCAGGAAAAAAGGAATCAGCACTAGAATATTTTCCCGGCACAAAACACCCAGGGTTAAAGTGAGGGCGAAGAGAAATGGTTTTCCCCGGAGAGCAGCGTTAATACCTGCAAGAAGAAAGAACACGCCGGCCATATCGGTCAAAACAGGGTAATAGACGGAAAATTTTTCATAGAAACGAACCAGGCAAAACAAAATGACAGCCGCGGAGCAGACGCCTTCACTTGCTTTATAAAAGCGCATCAGTTGAAAGACAAGCCATGCGTTTGCAAAATAAAAAAGACCGTTGAAGAGACCGTACCCTGAAAAGGTTGAAAGACCTGAAACGTGAACAAGCCAGGGCATCAGGATGCGGCCGTTGAAGGGGGGCTGAACGGAGTGCTTGAACCAGGCGAAATGTTCCGTCATCCAGCCGTATACGGTGCCGTCGTGGCCATAGCCAAGCCCCAGCAAGCCTTTTCCAAATGCGATTTGCGGTGTTGTTAAACGAGCTAGAAAATCGATTCCTATTACGGACACAGCCAGGATGAGATTTTTGTTCTTCCTCTCAGAGAAAAAAACGGAAACTTTCAGAAAGAACCCTCGACAAAGAAGCGGCAGCAGGCAACCCAGGCAGAGCGCCCCAAGCCGGAGCCCTGAGGACATCAGGATTTCATGATGATAAGGCTGGAGAGGTGATGCGGCAGCGGAGGAAGCCAGCGCCGCGGCCAGAATGAGTCCTGACAAGAAAATGAAAAAAAATCCGGAAATCGATCGGATTCGAATCATAATGGATCCCCAAAAAATGGAATTAGAAATCCCTTCTTTTCAGCTGATGAATGCCGGCCTGCATCGGCACAAAGCCTGTGATCAAGCTTCCCAAGGCCGCAAGTACAAAAGTCAGCATGCGCGGTTCCTGGGAAAAGGCAAGAAAAAATCCGACGAGGGCAAGGTAGGAAAGATGAGCCGTCAGAAGAAGGGAGCCGCCGGCCCCTGAAATTATTTCAGAGGGATTTGTGGATTTAAAATTGGGGAACAGTGCCCCGAAGCCCACGGATAGTCCGGTAAGCGCAATACACACGAAAAAGCCGAGCCCGGCCGTGAAGATAATTCTTTCCCCCGGCATTTCAAGCATGACTCCGGACAAAACAACAAGAGGAAGCGTTAAAGCCCCCGAAAGCAAAACGCCCAACACCAGTTTTTCCATTAAAATTTCAGAAAAACGCAGGGGCGAGAGGCTGATCAGCCAGAAGCGGTTTCCTTCCAGTGACAGCATGGGGAAAATAAAACGCATGCTGAAACTTGAAAGAACAATATAGGTTCCCAGCGTGTTTAAAACGAACACCAGGTTTTTCCACATGTCTTTCAGGATGTGAAATTCCAGGTTTCTCAGGTTTGCAAAGTATAGAACCAGCAGACCGAAAAAGATAAGCATCTGGGACCATTCGGAAGGATCACGAAAAAAAGTTTTAACATCTTTTTCGAAAAGAGCCAGTGCCGGGCGGGAAACTCCAGGCAGGGAATCGATGAATTTTTCAAAGGCGGAGCTTCCTGAAGCCCTGCGCAGTTTTTCGCCCTCGCCATGATCTTGAACACGGAAGAAAATGGCAGGGTAGAGGCGGCTTCCGATCCAGGCTGCGGGCAGTAACAGGAAAAGAGCGTTCGATAACAACAGCTGAAAGTAGAAAAAAGAATCGCTGACGGGAAGAATACTTAAAGTCCTTATTTGTGCGGATTCGATGATGCCGCGGGCCACCCAGCTGGAAGGAAGAAACCCATTTTTTGCCATCGCTACATGCGGTAAATACCCGCTTAAAACGCCTGCCAAGGAACCTTGCTCTTTAATGATTTCCGGCTGAATATGAGCGAGGAGGGCAATGCCCGTGAACAGGCCCAAGCCCAATGCGATCCTGCGGCGTTTCCGGTTCGGCAGGAGGCCCATCAGGAGGACCGTGGTCAATGTTCCCAAAGTTCCTGTTAAAAGAATGAAAGGAATAAAGTAGGAGAAGCACAGCAAAGGAAACCATGGAGCAGAATGTTTGGTTTGACCATAGGCAATAACAAAAGGCAGTGCGACCCAGAGAAGTGACCAGGAGCTTAGCCAGACCCCTTCGCCCAGTTTTAGAAAGAAGATGCGGTTCCAGGCAAGAGGCTGAACAGCCAAAAACGAGACTTCTCCGGAGCGGAACAGTGAGGCGTAGGCAGATACTGCAGAGGAAACGAAAAGCATGGACATCAGGGCCAGAGTAAAAAGGTATAGCGTTTCGTCAATAAGGATGGCCCCAAAAGGCTCCTGGGACTGAAAGAAACCGAGGCTCCAGGAAAAGAAAAAATACAAGCCCGCTGCTGTTGCCGTAAAAAACACGAGCAGTGTCAAAAACTCAACGCGCGATTTTCTGGCAAGCCGCAGCAGGCCATTCTTGAACAAGGCGGACTTCAGATATAAGAGTGCGGAAATCGAGTTCATGACCGGATGAGTTTTTGTTTAGCGGCACCCGGGGCCTCTTCCTTTTCGACCAGCCTAAGAAACATGGCTTCCAGATTCTCCCGTGTGCCGAATTTCTTTTGAAGGTCTTCGAGCGTTCCAAGGGCCACGAGCTGGCCTTGATGCATTATGGCGATCCGGTCGGCGAGTTCCTGAGCAAGGGGAAGGGTGTGTGTTGAAAAAATGATCGTCATGCCTTCAGCGCATTTTCTTTTTAAAAGATCCTTGAAGCTTTTGATGCTCATGGGATCCAGTCCGACCATGGGTTCATCAAGAATCAACAGCTCGGGATTATGCAGAAGAGCGGACGCAAGAATGGCCTTTTGGCGCATCCCGTGTGAAAACTCTTCGAGAAGAACGTCCCGGACATGGTCGAGGGAGAAAAAACGGAGAAGTTCATCGCTTCGTTCTTCAAGGGTCTGCCTGTCGAGGCTGCGGAGCTGGCCCGTGAAGCGGAGAAGCTCGCGGGGCGTGAGCTTTTCGTAAACATAGGGGATGTCCGGAACAAAGCTGATCAGACTTTTTGCTTTGTCAGATTCCTTGGCAATGTCAAAGCTGCCGATTTTGATCGAGCCGGCAGTCATGCGGAGCAGACCGACAAGCATTTTAAGCGTGGATGTTTTCCCCGCGCCGTTGGGCCCGAGCAGGACAAAAAGTTCTCCTTTGGGGACTACGAGGTCAAGCCCCGCAACCGCCGTTTTTTTTCCGTAATCTTTCCGTACTTCTTTGAGTTCCACCATCGTGCTCATTGTTCTTGAGGCTCCTTCTTTTCAGATCCTTTTGCACGCAGAATTTCTATGCTGATTTTACCGATTTTCTGAATGAGATTGGTCTGCTCTTCAAGACTTCCCTCGACAAGCGGCACATGGGTTGCATCTACGGGTATTTGAAGAAAGGTGGGATCCACGCCTATCCACCGGCCCGCATATATTTCCGGCCAGGCGTGATAAAAGAATCGCCCGTCCCGGTAGACGAGACCCGCTACTGTTTTTGTGGGGATCCCCAAGGCTCTTGCCAGGGCGGTAAAGAGAACGGTGTATTCATTGCAGTCGCCTTTTTTCATTTCCAGTACTTGAAGGGCGGAAGGAATGCTGACGGTCGGCGTTGGAGTCATCCATTGATGGACGCCTTCAAGAAGACGCTGAGCAGAACCTAAAACTGTATTGTCCGGGCCGGCCCACTCTTCCGCCAGGCGCTTGATTCCCGCGGCATCGGACTGGATGTATTCCGTGGACCCCAAATAAGGCTGAAAGTCGGGGGATGTGAAACTTCCTCGCTGTGCTTGAAGGAGATCATCCAGGCTCTCGCGCCGTAAGGTCATCTCCTCTTCTTTTTCAGGGGTTTTAACCCGCACGGAAAGCTCTGTGATCTTTTCCGGATTCTGCAGGGTGATGTTTGAAGGGATGGAATAAAGATTGGGTAGATCCGTCAGTGCTTTTCTTTTCTCGCGAAGCGCATCAAAAATTTTCCAGGCATCCTGTTTGACCATCAGGAGTCCGGTTGGGCTTTCATATTTCAGCACTACGCCTTCGGGGGTACACCAGTAGCGGGTCTCAACACCATTTTCACTTAAAGTGACGACATAGGCTTCTATATTCTCTGAGCCGAAATCAATCCGCTGTTTTGAACTGACACGAAATTCGATCGCGCTCACGCTCAGAAGCAGCGGGTTCCAGACGCGGAGCGATCCGCGCTTTCCGGGTTTCAAGTTCTCCGGTGTCCAGAGCATGGGCAAAGATTCAGAAAAGAAAAGCGGTTGTTGGATGTCGAGGGTTTTCTTGATCGGTGCGGAGCCTTTGCTTTCTATGATCAGTTCTATTTGACTGGACCGGGTGCGCCCTTTGATGTCAGTGGAATAGCCGCCGCTGGTCATTTTCACCTCAAAAGCCTTCAGCTCAAGGCGGTCGTTCAGAAGAGCCTTACTGCGAACCAGCATCTCCCGTTCTGTTCCGAGAAAGAGAAAAGTCATATACGTATTCTGGCGGAGTTCGAAACCTCCTGTTTCGACCGGGTTTTGTTTCCCGGCCCCGGCGGAATCCTCCGTAAGATCGAAGCCGTCAGGCGTCTTGGCGGTTTCTTTTGTTTTCTCAAGCGGCTGAGAAGCTTTTATTGGAGATGATTTTGCAGAAGTATCCTCCTTGTCCGAAGATGCTTGCTCCAATGCTGTGTTGGTGAAACCAATCAGGTTCCCGCCAAGGTATATTCCGCGGTACTCTTCGCGAAGAGAGGTCCCCTGAACCGTCAAAACCTCATAGGGTGATCTCACCGGGGTCATGGAAAAGAACTCCCGGGAAACAAGCTGCCCCATAGAGGAAAGCCAAAAAAGGGTAATGCCCGATACGAGAAGGGGTCGAATCATCAAAAGCTCCGGAGTTAAGGAGCTTTTATTATCGGCATTTGGGGGAATGTTTTGAAGGCGGTGCTGCCAAACAGAGAAAGGCTATCCCAAGTTTTTACAAGAAGTTAGAAAAAGGTCAAAGCCCCGCTGTTAAAGCGTCTTTTCCCTTTACAGGGACGCGTCAAAAAAGGATAATTCTCACGCCGCAAAAACCCCTAGCACAAGGAGAACCCGCACATGGCCAAGAAAAACGAACAGGTGGAAGAAAAAATCCTCGATGTTGATGCCAGTATGCAGGGCACCATTTCATTCAAGGACCCTGTCAACCTCCGTATCAACGGTAGTTTTGAAGGGAAGCTCGATGCCCGCGGCAATTTGACGATTGGTGAAAACGCGAAAGTTAAAGCCAATATCAACGGTGACCGCATTATCATTGCCGGTAAAGTGACAGGTGATGTGGATGCCACTCAAAGTGTTTCTGTAATTGCTCCTGCCGTGATCCGCGGCAATATTCGTACACCTCGCCTCAGTGTGACCGAAGGCGCCATTTTGGAAGGGCAGATTTCGATGTTGAATGGAAATCCGACAGGCGGAGAAGCCTCGGATGTTACCATGACGCTGAAAGATGTTGCCCAATACCTGGAAGTCGAGTCGCGCATTGTTGAAGAGTGGGCCAACAAGAGAAAGATTCCCGCAAAGCAGGAAGGTAACGGCTGGTTTTTCAGCAAGTCTGCGGTTGATCGCTGGATTCAGGAAGAAAAAGTCCGTTCTTAACCCGCAGCTGGTTCTAGGGGCCAGGGGTTTTGCTGCCAAACACCTGTTGTCCCGGTATGAAATTCCGAATTAAAGGATGGTTTTTGTCACATGAATAACATGCTCACCGTTGAAGAAGTTAAGAATTACCTTTCGATTGAGCAGCAGCAGCTGGAGCAGTACATCGCGCAGGGAAAACTGCAGGCATATAAAATCGGGGGAACCTTTTTAAGGTTCAGAAAAGAAGAAGTTTTGAACCTGCGTTTCCAGATTCAGCCTGCCAGCGCAAAACAGAAGAATGGCCCTGGTGTTTTCTCGAAAATCGCTGATTTCTGGCGGTTCAATAATTTTTATATTCTTTCGCTGCTCATTGTCGGCGCGGCTATTTATTTTGTCATGCGCGGATAGAAACCGTGAAGGTTCTCCACGGGATTGATATCACCAGTGTCAGCCGGATCCGGGAAGTCCTGAAGCTGCAGGGAAAGCGTTTCGTATCCCGGATTTTCACGGAAGATGAGAAGTTGTACTGCCAGCCCAAGCGTATGCGAGACGAACATTATGCCGTCCGCTTTGCCGCAAAAGAAGCCTTCTGCAAGGCCGTCTCCCCGGTTTTCAAAATAAAAAATCTAAAAGATATTGAAGTGCGGAAAGAGCCGAGTGGAAAGCCGTACATCCATTTGTCCCCGGCGCTGAAAAAAAAACTACGCTTTCCCCCGGCAGCTCAAATTCAACTTTCCCTCGCCCACGAACGTGAAATCGCCATGGCCTCTGTGGTCATCGCCATCCCGTGAATCCCCGGAAGGCGGGAATGAAAGAACAGGTCAGCGCACCACGTTTACTCATCGTTAATGCGGATGATGCCAACCTCACTCCCGGCGTCAGCCAAGCAATTCTTGAGGCGCATGCCACAGGTATTGTTACCAGTACGACCCTTCTTGTAAATCTTCCCCTGGAAGCAACAACCGTCAGGGCCTTTAAAGCGGCCAAATCCTTGGGGGTCGGTATCCATTTGAATGTCACCCTGGGCGCCCCGGTTTCTTCTCCTCAAAAACTAAATTCGCTTATCTCCGGAGACGGGATGTTCCGGAAGCGAGATAGTCAGCTGCACCATCCGCCTGAGAAGAAAGAGGTCGCCCTCGAATATAAAAACCAGATTCTTCTTTTTAAAAAGCATTTTGGACGTCTGCCCACACATATGGACACGCACCATCAGGTCCACGATCATCCTTTGTATTGGGACGCGCTCATCAAAACCGCAAAGTACTTCAGGCTTCCCGTGAGACGCTCCCTGCTTAGCGGGAAAATGAAGCACGCGATGCCTGCATGCGCAGCGCGGCTTTTGGGGGATCTGAACCCGGAAGGTTACTGGAGAAAAAACGCTCTTCTTTCTGTGCTTCGCAGCCTTGCACCCGGCATAAGTGAGGTGATGTGCCACCCGGGAATAGTCGACTCGGATTTAAGAAAAATTACGTCTTTTACGACGGGCCGGGCACATGAATTCCGCCTGTTCCGCTCCCCGCTTCTAAGGCGCTGGGTCGCCGTACAGAGGATCAGGCTAACTCATTATGGCATGTGCTATAATTGGTAAGGCTTTTATAATATCACTACATTTTGATAAAAAATGATAAGTGCTTTTAAGGATGTGAGGCTTTTATGAACGTAATCTATACAAATGATGATGGTATTGATGCGCCAGGCATTCAGGCTCTGATCCGGAATGTCCCGCAGGGCGTGAATGCGATTGTAGTGGCACCCGCCAGTGAGCGTTCAGCTTGCAGTCATTCCATTTCCCTTGGTCAAAAACTTCGCATTGAAGAGTACCGCGATCATGGAATTGATCATTACAAGGTTCACGGTACGCCGGCGGACTGCATCAAGTTTGCAATCTCAGAGCTCAAATATTTTATGCCGAATCTTGTAGTTTCAGGTGTGAATCAGGGGGCCAACACGGGCGTCAGTGTTTATTACTCGGGAACAATTTCCGCTGCGCGCGAAGCGGTCATAAATCATATTCCTGCAGCCGCTTTTTCTCTTTGCAGCCGCGTGTTTGATGACTTCTCGGCCAGCATCCAGATTGCCGCGCGCGTGATTGAGGGCTATGCCGCCAACGCCTTTCCTCCCGAGACTCTGGTCAGCGTTAACATTCCTCCTATCCCTTTTGAAAAGATGCGAGGCGTAAAAATTACCAAACAGGCATCCTCCCGTTTCGTGGAAGAATTCGTGAAAGAAAAAGAGCATGATGGGAAACGCGTCTACTCTTTGGCCGGTGAAATTGAGGTTTATGACACCGACGGCACGAGCGACGAAGAAGCTGTCATGAATGGATATGTGTCGATTACCCCCCTCAAGCTTGATGTTACAGATTACCAGGCCATTCGGATTTTTGAAGATTGGTTGAAGCGCGGGTAAAAAGACCCGTCTGCGCTGAATGAATTTCCGCAAGGCGTTCTTTGCCGGGAGGAGCTTATGGCGAAGATTTACCGCAACTATATCCGAGGCTGGCTGAAAACAAAGAGCCGCGGAACCTTTCAAAGTACGAACCCTGCAGACCCTTCCGATGTTATCGGGATTTTTCCTGAGTCCACGTCCGCAGACATTAACGCGGCCGTTCTCGCAGCCCGTGAAGCTTTTCCCTCCTGGAGTCTTGTCCCGCCGCCTAAAAAGGGCGGCATCTTGATGAGGGCCGCTAAACTTCTGGAAGATCAGAAAGAAGAAATAGCCCGTCTTATGACGCGGGAAATGGGCAAAGTTCTCAAGGAGGCTCGGGGCGATGTTCAGGAAGCTATTGATATGGCGGTTTATACAGCGGGGGAAGGGCGCAGGCTTTTTGGGAAAACATCAACAAGTGAACTCCGCAACAAGTTCGTGATGTCCATGCGCAGGCCCGTGGGGGTTTGCGGATTGATTACCCCTTGGAATTTTCCGGTTGCAATACCTTCGTGGAAAACCTTCCCTGCATTGATGTGTGGAAACACGGTTATTTTGAAACCTTCTGAAGACACACCCGCGTGCGCATCCCGCTTCGTTGAAATCTTGGAAAAGGCGGGCGTGCCCCGAGGTGTTGTAAGTCTTGTGCATGGTGACGGTTCTGCGGGCGCCGCGCTGGTTCATCACCCTGGAGTGGATTTGATTTCTTTTACAGGTTCCTCGGAGGTGGGGCGGGAAGTGGCCGGCCATTGCGGACGCTCGCTCAAGAGATGCTCGCTTGAGATGGGCGGAAAAAATGCGCAGATTGTGATGGAGGATGCTGATCTGGCTTTGGCGATGGAGGGCGCTCTTTGGGGGGCATTCGGAACCACGGGACAGCGCTGCACGGCCACTAGCCGGATCTTCGTTCACAAAAAAGTATTTAAAATATTCCTCAAAAACTTCGTGATGCGTGCCCAAAAGATCCGCACAGGCAACGGTCTTGATGCGGGGATCGAAATGGGACCCCTTGTGAATGAAAAACAGCTCGCTCGTGTGAAGGAATACGTAGCGCTTGGGATTGAAGAAGGGGCCAGTCTTGAATGCGGGGGAAAGCGTATGACTAAAGGGGCGCTGAAGCGAGGTTCTTTTTTTGAGCCGACCGTTTTTTCAGGCGTGCACCCGAAAATGCGTATTATGCAGGAAGAGATTTTTGGCCCCGTCGTTTGCATCATGGCGGTCAATAGTTTTGAGGAGGCTGTTGAATACCTCAATAACACGAAATACGGACTGTCTTCCTCCATCTATACGCGCGATGTGAACCGCGCGATGAAAGCGATCCGCGATATCCAGGCCGGAATTACTTATGTGAATGGGCCGACCATCGGAGCGGAAGTGCACATGCCGTTCGGCGGTATTAAACAGACAGGGAATGGACACCGGGAAGCGGGTGAAGCAGGCCTCGATATTTTTAGTGAGTGGAAAAGCGTGTACGTGGATTACAGCGGCAAACTTCAAAAAGCACAGATTGATCTGGATTGAGTTTGATGCAGTGCCGGTCCCTGACGCTTTTCGATGGCTCCCACGGAGCCATCCTAAACTAAGGTGCAGCGGCAAACTTCAAAAAGCACAGATTGATCTTGAGTAAGACAGCTTTGAAGAGCCGGCCACACTTAAGATGCTGCAGCGATCGAAACATTAATCAGCGAGGACAGGGGGCACTATGAAAAAGAAAACCAAGAAGCACCCTCCCAAAAGCCAGAAACCGATGATCCGTTATCCTCTTCCGGGTCCCAAAGCACGAGCCATTCTCAAGCGGGATGACAAAGTCATGTCGCCATCCTACACTCGCTCTTATCCGCTTGTGGCCAAGAGAGGCCGCGGCGTGTGGATTGAAGATGTGGATGGAAATCAGTTCCTTGATTTTACTGCGGGAATTGCAGTTACCGCCACGGGGCATTGTCATCCGAAAGTCGTTCACGCTATTCAGCATCAGGCGGGCGAACTCATTCACATGTCCGGGACCGACTTTTATTACGAACTTCAGGTCAAACTCGCAGAAAAGCTTGCCTCACTTGCGCCTGGAAATTTCAAAAAAAGAGTTTTCTTTACCAATTCAGGCACGGAGTCTGTGGAGGCCGCATTTAAACTCGCCCGCTACAAAACCGGACGCGAAAGAATGATCGCTTTTTTTGGAGCCTTTCACGGGCGCTCGATGGGCTCGCTTTCCCTTACCGGAAGCAAGATCAGGCAGAAGAAAAAATTCGGCCCGCTCGTTCCGGGCGTGTCCCATATTGAATACCCTTATTTTTACCGCCTTTGCAAGCATGATGATTTGTTGAAGTACGGCGAAGAGTGTGTGGATTATATTGAAAACACTTTGTTCAAGCGGACGGTTCCGCCGGATGAAGTCGCGGCCGTAATTGTAGAACCTATTCAGGGGGAGGGCGGGTATGTTGTGCCGCCGCCTAATTTCCATGCACGTTTGCGTGCGCTGACAAAAAAACACGGAATCCTTTTGATTGTTGATGAAGTTCAGGCGGGGATGGGGCGCACAGGAAAAATGTTTGCGATTCAAAACTGGGACGTGGAGCCCGATATGATTACGATTGCAAAGGGGATTGCGTCAGGGCTTCCTTTGGGTGCTTTGGTGGCGAGAGCCGATGTGATGGATTGGGAACCAGGGGCGCATGCCAACACTTTTGGCGGTAATCCAATCGCCTGCGCCGCGGCTCTTGAAACGATCCGGCTCCTTGAGGAAGGGCTTCTTCAGAATGCCGCCAAAGCAGGAGAATACCTTCTCAAAGGCCTGGAAGCCTTATCCAGGCAATTTCTTGTCATTGGGGATGTTCGCGGGATTGGACTTATGGTAGGAATTGAAATCGTTAAAGATCGTGAAACCCGGGAGATTGCGCCTCAGCTGCGGGACCGTATTATTGACGAGGCCTTTCGCCGGGGACTTCTTCTTCTGCCTTGCGGAGACAGTTCTATCCGGTTTTCTCCACCCTTGGTTTTGAAGCCGCGGGAGGTCGATACTGCGCTTGAAATGCTTGAAGGGGTTTTTCGCAAGCTGAGCTAAGGTGCCGGGATTTATTTTTTTCAGCAGCTCGACTATTTTGCTACTGAACCATCCAGAGTTTCAAAAATAATCGTGACAAGATTGTGGCACTTCGGGCATTTGATCTGCTTGAAGGCCTGGATGTTGTCATGTTTGGGGCGATACATTATGGAGAGGATCTTGGTGACAAAGCTGGATTCATTGCCGGACCAGCTGCAGCTCGAGCAGGTATAGAGAGGTTTTAAAGGGATTTCATTGTCTTCCATAGGTTTCATCCTGTCTCAAGCCGTCTTGGCTCTGTTTCCGGGTCTAGTGTGTCTACAAAAATCGGCCTGCTAAAAACAAAACTTAACGGTCAATTCCAAAACCGAGGAAACTCTCTTGGGAATTTTTTAAAAAAAGGAAAGCCCAGGTTCTTTTTGCTTGATATTTATCTTGGACGGCCGATAAGATAACCTCTAAATGAAGACAAAAAGATTCGCTTTAATACTCCTTTGCCTTGCGCTTGTTTCTCCGGCTGTCTTTGCGGCGGAAGGCGATTCCTATGGCAAGAATTTTGTGCGTACCTGGAAGCGCGGGTTCACGAATGTTTTAACGTCACCGTTGGAAATTCCCGTCACCATGCAGGAGTACCACGAAAAGGCCGGCCGCCCCTTTGTCCGCCAGAGCGCAGGGTTTGTTGATGGAACCTGCCAAATGGTGGAACGCGCCGCCAGCGGCTTGGTTGATTTGTTTGCAGCTTTTCTCCCCGGCATGCAGGATGGGATCCCTGTAAAGCCTGAAACCCTGTTTTAATCCCCTCAAGACTCTTTTGCACTCTTTAAAGCTCAAAAAGTAGCATTAATATCGTTATTTCTCCTTTACACCCTTCAATCTCCGATATCCACGTGCTAAACTTTCCGTATAAGATTTTTAAAGTCTTTAAGTGCTCGTCATATCAATAATTTAGATATTGGTTTGCCTGATCCGGCAAACAGAAGGAAAGCTATGTTTGCGCATCCCCGGAAAGGGAAGTTCTCTGTCCGCGCCTTTATCACATGGCTTATTCTCTGTGTCTTTACAGTCTCGTGCGGGAAGGATTTCAGTATTCCCCGTGCATTTGCTCAAATCCCCCTAGAGGTAAAGACGGGTATTCAAGCTTTTAATCCGCAGGATTTTCCAGAAAGTTTGGGACGGGTTGAGAGTTTCCATCAGGGGGAAGATAAAGATAAACCCGTTATCTTTTTTCTTCAGGATGCTCATGCCGTCAAAGATGCTCAGCGCAGCATCCAAAATGTCATCGCCTACCTCGAAGCGAATCAGGGGGTGCGGCTTGTTACCCTCGAAGGCAGTGAAGGAAAGATCGACCCCGTTTTTTTTCAAACCTTTCCGGATAAGTTTATTAAGAAAAAAGTTTTAGAGGCCTATCTTGAGAGAGGTGAATTGAGCGGTGCAGAGCTTGCTGCAGTTTCAGAAACCTCGATATCCCAATATGCAGGACTAGAAGATTGGAATCTGTATCAAGATAACCAAAAGGCATACCTTGAAGCTCTCGCGCAGCAGCCTGAGCTTGAAAAGGTTTTTCTGTCGATCACATTGGCGCTGGGGGAACAACGTCATTCTGCTTTCAGTCCGGAACTCAACCGGTTTTATGATCTTCGTGAATCTTTTTACAGTGAAAAGTCGAATCTGTTTGAGCTGATCCAGGATTTTAAAGCAAGGCTATCCTCCGGGTTACTGCATGAAGATCTCTTTCATAAAGATTATCCGCAGTTAAGCCTTCTCATCGAGGCTGACGGCAGAAATCTGCCGGCGGCTGTTGAGGCCGATGTGCGGAAAATGGCGGAAAGTTTTCGGGCAAAGATAGCCCGCGATTTCCCACAGAAGGAAACGCCGGAGTTTTCCTCTGCGTACCAAAGCTTTCTTACCGGGCAGCTGGACCCCGGGAATTTTCTGCGTATTCTCATACGAGAAGGCTCGAAATTCGGATTCAAGCCCCGCTTGACCCAAGGTATGCAGAGTCTCTTGCTGAATACTGAGAGCTTTTCAATGTTGAAAGGCACTTCGGTTTTTTCCGAGCTGGAAAGCGCTTTGGATCTCGTGGAAAAGTCACTGAAGCCAACCGAACCTCAGCGGGAGATTCTGGAGGCTTGTGCGGCTCTCCGGCGCTTGAAGCATCTTGCGGCGCTTGAAATGACACCTCAAGAACTCGAAAGGTACCGTCAGGATCCCGAAAAACATCTGGTTCTTTTGGGAGATTCGAGGGCAGGCATGATGCCGGCGCTCGAATTCTACCGGCTCGCCTTGGAGCGAGATCGCGTTTTTCACCGTAACCTTGAAAATTTGATTCGTCAGCAGAAGCCCGCAGCCGCTGTGGTCGTCGCTGGAGGATTTCATACACAAGGATTTGAGGAAGAGCTTTTAAAGCGCGGGTATTCTTATGCGGTGATTTCACCCCGTGTCGATTCTTTGGAGGGCTATGAGACGTATGCGGGCCTGATGGAGGGAAATTTTTCTTACAAGAGTTATCTGGAAACGACTTATTACGATGCGTTCGTCCGCCATGCGGGGATTCAGCTAATGCAAGAAGTGGAAGAGCCGGAGTTTAAAAAGGATCTCAAGCTTTGGCGAGACGATGTGATTCGGAGGCTTTCGGCTGACGGCCGAATCGATCAGGTCAGTGATTACACGCGATATATTGATTTGCTTTTCAAGGTGTATCAGCAGAAATTTCGCGGTCAATCCCCGGGGCTGACGAAGGAAGCTGTCAGGAGAGCGCTGCAGGATGAGGCTGGCAATTTTCAAAAGGATACAGTGAAGCAATGGAAGGATGCTTTTACTTCTGGGCTCGGAGAATTTACAAAGGCTCTCCTGCCGCTTGAACAAAAAGGGGCTCTGAATGTTGAAAGTGTGAGTTCTTTTTTTCCATCTTCAGGGTCCCGGCCTGATGCCTTGTCAATTCCGAGGGCCATGACGCAAAGTTCAGTTCTTTCCTGGCAGAAACCGCATGCTCTTTCCTTCCCAAAAACTTCTGGCGTTGCGTCTGAAAAAGTCCCGTTTTCACCAGGAAATGTCATGACGAGCGCCTTGCAGGAGCTCGCTCGTGAAGGTGCCCCAGCGGAAGCGGTGACTGAGTCTGCTCGAAGATCCGTGGCAACGCTTGAAAACATTGCCAGGCAGGCAGAATCCGCAATGCCAGGAAGTGAAACGCCTGTCGTGCGTGATGTCGGAGCAGCCAAAGAAGGTCTTCGCAGTGCACTTCAAGATCTGCCTGCGCCTGTTCCGGAAATGGCCCGTGAAATTTTGAAACAGGGCGGAGAGCGTATAGCGGGCAATGAAGAAATTTCCAAGAGAATGCGTTCGGAGCTTCGGGAACTTGAAAGCGAGCTTCAGGTAGGCGATTCGACGCTCTACCCCACGGATGCCATGATGGCGCATTTGGTTAATAGAGTCATTGGTGCGGATATTCTAAACATTGCAAACCCGGATATTCTTGAAATGGGAATCGGCAGCGGGGTTTTGACAGGTGCTCTGGCCGAGGGAGCACAGAGGAAAAAGGAAACCCGTTTCATGGGGATCGATATTAATCCCGAAGCTGTGAGAGATGCGAAAAAGAATCTCGAAAAATATCCCCAGGTTGAAATCAGGCAGGGAAATTTTTTCTCACCGCTGCGAAAAGGGGAACTTTTTGATGTGATTTTTTGGAACCCTCCATGGTATTCCGCGGAACGGCCCGGTAAACGAAACGATATCGCCCGCATGGACAAAGACCATGCATTGCTAAGACAGTTTTTGCTTGAAGCCCCGAGGTATCTCAAACCCGGAGGAAAAGTTTACCTTATCTTTCCGGAGGAATTTTCTGCGGTGATTTGGGAACAGCTTGCGCAAAATAAATATGAGGTGTCAGTTGCGGATTCCTATGGATGGAAAAAAACAAAGGAAGGATCCCGCAGGGTTAGTATTTATGAACTTCGCCCGTTAGCACCTTCATCGCGTTCAGAGCTTCGGCATGACTATTTAGAGGGGCCGGACTTTGACAAAGAATTAAACCGCAGGCTCGTTCAGCTGCAGTGGCTCTGGTACGGAGCGGATGAGAAGGGGCAGCCTCACGAGAACAACTTGTACCGGCTGATTGAAGACGCCCGGGCCAAGGCCTTTCCGGATATCAAAGCAGAATTAGACCCCGAAGCGAACCGAGCTTATCAGGCCGAGGTTTATAAGATTCTTGAACGCAGTTACAACCATCCGGAAGCTCGGCGTCTGCTTTCTGAGATTTCGCAGATGCCTGGGGTTGATCCGAGAATCTTTTTCTTCCATGGGTCGATCTATGATGCTTTCAACCGGTCTATGACCGCTGTCAAAGAGGGCGGAAATAAAGCCTCCCGTGACTATGGCGACGAGATGCCCTCCACGCCGAACTTCTATCGCTTTGACGGCTACGATTTTTCCGATTTTCATCAAGTGTTCGTCGAACTTGTGCAGAACAATCAGCTTCACATGAAGCCGAACAGCACCATCCTCGCACTGAAGCACGAGAACGAAAAAGATCTGCAGCTTATCTACTACTATGGCAATTACAACACCCATGATGCTTCCCGAATCGAAGAGTCTATGTATGGAGGGTCTTTTACGAGCGGGTACGGGGGGCAGCGGGAACATGCCTTTTTTAATACGATTGCGCCGGCAGTTTTTCAGCTCGGGGGAACCATTCAGCTGGAGTTCGATGGGAAAGTTCAGGAGTTTTATCCGAGAAACTGGGCGGCCTGGAATTGGCTGCATGCGTGGACGCCTTTGTGGCGCGCGGCATGGTTCTATTTGTCGTTGTGGTTTTTCCGTTCGGGAATAGGGAAAAAAGATTTAGGTGCAAGCGACCTCATGCCGCGGCGGGGAATTAAAATCACTCTCAGTCTTCCTAAAAAGAACTTAAAGCGTCAGCCTTTATCTGTTGGAGCGCCTGTCAACGTCGAGTCCAGCCGCTTTCGTGTTCCTGGCGGTATTTCAGAAGTTCTTGTGTACTCAGTCTACGATGAAGAGAAAAATGCGGTTCATGTTTATATCTCGACGGAAGAGATTCAAAGCGGCAAAAGAGTTGCTGTTTCGGCAGACCTTTTACTCCCCGGGAACCCAAGTGAGACCCGGCAGCGGCATAATCAGGTCATCGAGTTTGTCCGCGACCACCCGTTCAATTACCTCGACAGTTTGACGGAGCTCGACCCGCAGGTGGAGTTCCGTGAGGGGCGCCGCATGGATGTTAGAAAAACTGCCCCAAACGCTGTTTTTGTAACGCATCTCTTAACAAGGTTTTTACCGGACATTGATATCCGGCACCTTCGTGTTGCAGATAAAGAAGATGATGGCGCCGTGCTTGTCCTTATGACGCCGTTTGCCGTATCCAAGGAACTGGAGCCGAGGCTTCTTGCCTTCCGCGACTACCTGCTTCAGTCTTTTGATTCCTGGGAAGTTCAGTATCTTAAGCCCACCGAAGAAGTCCAGGCTTATGGATTCGTGATCCGGAGTTCCGGCCGCACTGCAGCTCCGGAGCTGCCCCGGTCGGAGCTGCGAGAGGAAGAGCCCCCGCAGATTCTGGAAATGGATGTTCCCCGTGAACAGTACTGGGCAGAGATCGTCCGCCAGCTGGGTCTTGAAAAAATTACCACCGGAGGAACAGCAAAAATTTACAAGTCTTCTGTTTATCCTCAACACCTTTTGAAGAAAAAAGAAATTCCGGATGGGGAAGTTTTTCGGATCGAAGCTCCCTGGAACACAGATAACGAGCGGGCTCAAATTTCTGCAGAACTTTCGAATCTGGATCTAGCTGTTGCGGAAAAGCCTATCGTAATAAAAGATTTGAAGAGTGAACCGGGCCGGACAGTTACTTCCAATATGTCATGGCAAAAGAAGGTTATTCCGGTTGATAACGCTTGGGACCCCAACCCTGAGAAGCGTCCGGCTTTGGCAAAAGCTGTTTTGGAAAATCTGAAAGGCTTATGGAAAGCCGGTTATTTTGACGCCGATTTCAAGATGGGAAACCTTGGTATCTACACGCGGCGTGACGACACCAGGGGCGCGGGGCTTATCGATTTCGATTTTGTTTATAAGCTTCCCGACAGCAGTGATCCGGAAGTTATCTACCAGTGGCTGAAAAAACGTGATTTGAAAGAAAGTGACAGGCTTCATTTTTCAGCAGGAGAACATTTCGTCAGCAATTTTTTTTATTATGAAAACAGCTCCGATGAGGAAGAGAAGGCCAAAAAGCGTGATGTCGCCCGGCTTAGTTTTCTTAGAAGGATTGTTTTCCCGGAGCAAGATCCCGAAACTGCACGCGCCGCTTTTTCTTTGATTTATGGCAAGGCCCGGGCAGCTTATCGTGCGCTTAACCTGAGTCCTGAGGAGATTGAAAATCCACCGCTCGAAAAGGTCAGGCAGGTGAAACAGGCGATTCTCACAGCCATGGATGAAGAGCCGCTTGTGGACACGCTCCTGCGTCAGCTTGCCCTGTCGATCAGTAAGACCCGAGGAGGGGACGCCGCAACCCGCCCGAATGAGCCCCGACGCTCCGAACTGAGAAGCGATTCAAATCCATTAGCTGTAAGTTTGGGCCCGGAAGAGACAGCCGTGCTTGAAAAACGGGTTAAGGAACTCAGTGCTTTTTACAAGCAGCATCCCATGAGTCAGGAAGCCCGCGAACAGTTTTTTTATCCCGGAATTCTCTCCGTTTTTCTCGGACTTCGACCGGGGTTTTTGTCTTATTCAGGAAAAGACCCGGATCCTTTGGAGCTCATTGCCGAACTTGAGGACCAGCCCGATTTCCCGGTCGATTATTTTTCGGTTATGGATCCGGGGATGATTCTTGATTCCCGTGGTGTTGCTGAGAGACTTGTCCGCGAAGGGCAGTTTCTTTTTGAGCAAGGCATTTTAAAAGAAAGCGATAAAGCACTGCTTGACGAAGTCCGGAACGCGCTGCAGGCAAATGATCCCCAGAGCATACGAAGGGCCGTTGAGCCGATTCTGTCGGCATTGATCGAAGAATTGCTTCGGCCCGGCGGTTACATTCCTAAAAGACAAACCAATCAGGATGCGATCTTTGGATTTTTGCTGGGCTACCCTTTACCCAGCGTTCAGGCGATTATGAGGTGGCGGCTTTCCGGTTACGATGAAGACTTGCCGCCCATTCAAACCGTTTCTCCGGAAACAAAATACCCGAGTATTGGAATTACGACGGATTTAACAAAAGAAAGCGCGGTGGCCGTTCTGAGCTACCAGGGCAGGCTTGAAGCCTCTTTGGATTTTGCCTACAGCCGTTTTGCTCAGGACATCCCAGATTTTGATGGGATTGAAAAGTCTTTGCAATTACCCAAGAGGTCTGAACTCCGGGCTGAGGAAATTGATACACCTCGTCCGGAGGAAATTCCGGATGAGTTCGGGTTTCAGCCCCGCGAATGGCTTGAAAAGCTAAGCCGCATCCGGCTTTTTTGGGAAGGAGAAAACGCTTTTAAATTTGGAGAAATGAAGGCGCTTATTGAGAAATATAAGGATGTCAAAGGCATGCGCAGCATGGTGAGCCGCCTGGCCAGCAGCTACCTTAACTCAAACAGGGCTTCCTTCAATGAGGTTGCCGGGGAGTTGTTTATCGTGGACCGCCTAGTGGAGCAGCTTGCCCCTTTTTATGATGTGCAGGTTTTGGGGCTCGGTCTTTATGCGGGATTCAGGGAAATTGATGGTTTTCTAAAAGTGACGCCTAAGCCAGGCGTCGAGATCCCGGGACCTGTTCTCGAAGGCGGACTGTATATTTTGGAAGCTAAAGAAGATGACGGCGTTCAGCTGCAGGGGTTAATCAACAACACCATCAAATCGCAGGTTTCTGCTCAGATCCGCAACACGCAGTTTTTGGCCAGGGCAGGGCTTCCATTTCGGGGAGCTATTGTGGGCGCTGGCGGAGAACGCAGCCAGCGGACAAACCTGAAGGAAGAAGAAAAACCCGATGATTCACCGGTCCCTGTTTATTCTTTTGTGACAGATGCCTTTTCTATTGAAAATAATAAAGCATCTGTTCAGGTGCCTGCGCCCTCGCGGCAGCAGCTCGAGGCCTGGAACGATCAGCGTCTCTTTATCGAAGCTTTTTTTTATAAAGTCCTTCTGCCGGCTTTTGGTCTTTCACCGCTGGTGATGGGAGCTGAGGGCGAACGGCGTAACGCAGCGCTTCGGGAATTGGAGCGGCGCGAAAAGATTCAGCGGGACATTGCGAGGAGGAACATTCAGCGCAAGAAAAAGGAAAGGGAGGCCTTGTATCATGAGCTGGAGCGTCGAGCTCGTGAAATCGAGGGGTGGGGGGACGCCTTTGAAACCCTTGCTGACCCGGAAATCAAAGCGGAGCCCTTACTGTTGAAAACAGTTTTGAGCTGGTATTTTAACCGCAGGAGTATCCCGCTTGAGATTTTGAGAAACGATTTGCATCTGGCTTCTTATGCGCCCAAGCAATCGCCCGAAACTCTTACGCTGCCCATCCGGGAAGCATCCTCGACCGACGAAGCTCAGGATGTGCATGAATTACAGATTACCTCTGCAGCATCTTTCAGCAGGGAGCATGCCTGGACGTGGCTGAAAGAGCAGTTTCAGAAATCCCAGCAGGCGGAACCCAAGGCCGCTAAAGTTCAAAAACCGCAAACGCCATCATCCCGTCCTCAGCCTAAACCCAAAGTGGAGCCTGCGGTAAGGGAAGCTCATGGATGGGTGAGCAGCTTTGTGCATCATGAGGACGTCAACCCGCCGCTTACAGATCAGGATGCTGGATATGTTGAAAATGTTCTTTGGGTTTATTTTCAGGGAAATGCTGACCGGGGTCAGACGGTTCCCCAGTCGAGGCGCCAGCTTCAGGGGATTTTTTCGCAGGTTGGAAGAAACGGGGCCTGGGAGTGGGTGCAGGCGGAGGCTGAACGCCTTTACGGCGGGCCGGTGGACCGTTCAGAGCTTCGAAGCCCAGAAGAGCCCGCCCAGGAAACTTTACAGCCTGGCTCGGGCAGCATGCGGAATGTTCTGCCATGGCTTCCTCGTTTGAATGCGGCCAATGCCCTTCACGACATTGCGGAGACTGGAGGCGTTGAAAAAGCTGCGGATCAAGTGTGGAAAAAAGAGGGGGAAGAAAATATTGATGCAGAAGGGCAGAAGCTTGGCCATGCACTGGAAGAAGCTGTGCTGGGGCAGCTTGAACGCGGGAATGAAGCCGGAAGCGGGGACTTCAACATCATTTTTGACGAAGACGTTTTTGCTCCCGAATATTTGGCAGGGCAGTTGTCCGGCATTAAAGGGCCTGTAAACGTTTACAATTTGAGGGACCGGTTGATTTCCCGAGCCTCACTTCTTGCAGAGGGCCGCAGAGAAAGCTCTCCCGGAACGTCAGCTCATTTTAAAGTTTCAGCGGCGCAGCGTACTGCCGCAGACTTCTTTCTTAACCCATCCAGGAGAACTGTTTTGCTGCAAGCCCTGGCGCAGCATTTTGGCCGCGAAGTGAAACTTCAGGAAGGCAAACGGCTCATGATCGACCTCTCGCTTTTTGAGGGGACGCCGTTTTTGACTGCGCGGGGTTTTGTGGAGCAGAAACTAGCTTTGGGAAAAGTGGCGTTGGCCTATTTGAAATCGACGGAAACATCGCCGGGGCTGGCGGAGGTGTTCCGACTTCCGGGGTTGGAAAGACATTTTTATACCGTGGATACTCCGCTTCTCATTAAACCGGACGAGGCGAGCCAAACAACACACATCCTTGTGAGTGGCACCCTCGTCGAAGCTAAGGGGGAGATTCGAGCTGCGCCGGGTGTTTTTGTTTCAAGGCAGGTTTATTTGGGAGCTGGTCTGAATACGCCTGAATTTGAGGGGGCTGTTCAGCTCGCATTGAGTGTTGAATCCTTGCGCAAACAGCTTAAGGATGAGCCGGGCTCCTTGTTTCCGGAACTGACCGCAGATGTTCTACAAGCCATTTTCGGATTGCTTGAAGACCTTATGACGACCGAAGCTGCCCGTCAGGCTGTTGCCAGCGCCGCTTAAACCCCCGCAGGCCTCCCTATCAAATTACTTGAAAAAAGCGGGGATTTAAGTATGATCATGAACCTTCTCAAGGGTCTTCCTTTGGACCGCTTGCGGTAATAGATATCATTCTTTTATTTTGATAGAGGGCCGGTAGCTCAGCTGGGAGAGCGCCACAATGGCATTGTGGAGGTCATGGGTTCAATCCCCGTCCGGTCCACCATTTACTATTTCGAACCCGGCTGTACCCCCAGCATCCTCCGAAGGGTGCCGACAAGTAAAAATGCGGCGGGTTCTCCTTTGCCTGATTCAGACATCGTTTACACATTAAAATTTTAAAATCTGGTCCCCGTGTTATTCAGGAATTAACCGAAATCAAAACCTGAGAAATCTTATGGAAAACAAAAACTGGCTTACCTTCCTTACGAATAAACTCAGATCCCAAATTTCTCTTGAAACAGCTGCAAAGGTTCAAACTTGGGCCTTTGCAATTGTCGCTGTCATGGCGCTCGGCATGGGGTTTCATGCGGTGAGTCAGCCTGCTGGGGAGAATTTTCTTAACAATACCAAAATTCTCTTTCTGATCATTTCCCACCTGTTCATTCTTTTTTGCTTTTATTTCCCGGCCGTTCTTGAAAAGGGGGACCACCCTGTGGCGCGTCTTCTGGGGGTTCGGAACTTGACCAGTCTTATTTTGAATGCCGTTACGATGACTTTTCTGGCAGTTGTTTTAACCATGCTGAGTTTTCAGGTCGTTTCTGCTCTCGGCCGGGCTTCCGCTTCGAGTTTTTTCAGCCTTGTGGCCTGGATTAACTTTGTGCTTTCTGCCGCGTATCTTGCTGGAGGGGTTTTTTACTTCGCAAGTCTCTTCTTTTTCCCGCAGGCGATGATCCGGCTGATCGAAAAGGGATCCCGGACTGCTTATGTTCTTCTGGGGGTTCATGCCTCTCTTGCCCTTCTTCTTGGGATTGGCTATAGCGAAGCGGTGGGCCTTGGATCACAGACCTTTTTTGAGCAGTTCCGTATCGCAGGTGTTTTTTCGATAGCGTTAGGAGCGCTGCTGTTTTTTGTCGGGAATGTCCTCAAGGAATCCTCTGTTCCTGGACTTTCAAACCTTGAGTTTGAAGTGGCCTCGGGCCGCCTGGAAAGAAACGAAGATATTCTTGTCCGTTATAAAGAAGCCTTTGTGTCCCGCCGTCTTGCGGCCTGGGTTAAGCACTTGTCTCACCGGGTGGCCTCACTTGCACATGAAGTTGCCACTTATACTCATGAAGCTCTGGCTGCTGTGACGCAAGGTAAACCTTCCGAAATGGATCTTCGCAAAGTCGAAGAGCGTTACAAGAAGGCGGATCAGATTTACCGAAAGCTAGATAAAGACAATCAGCGGTATCTTCTCTGCGTTTCCTTTTTTGATCTTACGGAAGCGGAACGCGAACACATTGAGGCCCTTAAAGACCAGTTTTCAAGGCAGCTTCGTAATGCCAAGCTGGAGCTTGCCAGCGTCCGCAAACGGATCGATGAAAAGCTGACTTCTCTTAAGACTGAAATGCCGGCTCCTCCGGCTCAGCTTTCCGTAGAACAAATCCCAGCTGCCCGCTGATCTTCTCTTAATCTAATGCATTTTTGATGTGTCAATAGTGAGCCTTTAATGTGGCTCCTTTTGACTCAAAAAAGGCATTCTTCCCCAAAGCTTCTTCATAAAAGCCATCAAGATCCTGGCACGTTCCTTGAGAGTTTAAAGCGGATAACTCTTTTGAGGAGGACTTATGGATCTCAATAAATTAACGATGAAGTCCCAGGAAGCCTTTGCTTTAGCCCAGAAAAAAGCCGTTGAGTACGGGCACATGGAAGTGGACGGAGAACATCTTTTACTGGCACTTCTGGAGCAGGCTGAAGGTCTTTTCCCGCGGCTGCTTCAAAAACTGGAAATCAGCTCTCAAAGCCTTCAAGGCTCTGTTGAAAAGGAACTCGCCGCACGGCCCAAGGTTTCCGGACCCGGAGCTGAAGCGGGAAAAGTGTACGTAACGCAGCGCTTAAACCAGCTTCTTGTGAAAGCCGCTAAAGAAGCTGAGCGCATGAAGGATGACTATGTTTCTGTTGAGCATCTTGCGCTTGCCCTTTCTGATGAGGGAAATGCCTCGCCTGCCGGAAAGATCTTTAAAACCTTCGGATTGACCCGCGACAAAATTCTTTCAGCGTTAACACAAATCCGGGGAAACCAGCGAGTAACGAGTGCCGATCCCGAAGCCAGTTATGAGGCGCTTGAAAAATATGGCCGCGAACTTGTGGCTGAAGCAAGAAAAGGAAAACTAGACCCCGTCATTGGCCGCGATGAAGAAATCCGTCGTGTCATCAGGATCCTTTCAAGAAAAACAAAGAATAATCCGGTTCTTATCGGAGAACCTGGAGTTGGCAAAACTGCAATTGTAGAAGGGCTTGCCCAGCGTATGGTCCGAGGCGATGTTCCTGAAGGGCTGAAAGACAAGCTGGTTTTTGCTTTGGACCTCGGATCCCTTATTGCTGGAGCCAAGTACCGGGGTGAGTTTGAAGAGCGGCTCAAGGCGGTTCTTCAGGAGATCCGGAAGAGCGAAGGCAGAATTCTGCTTTTTATCGATGAGCTTCACACGCTTGTTGGCGCCGGGAAAACAGAAGGTGCCATGGACGCAGGGAACATGCTTAAGCCCATGCTGGCGAGGGGGGAGCTTCATTGCATTGGAGCCACTACGCTTGATGAATACCGGAAATACATTGAAAAAGACGCTGCTTTAGAACGGCGCTTTCAGCCCGTCATTGTTGATGCTCCGACCGTCGAAGATTCGATTTCGATTTTGCGCGGGCTTAAGGAACGCTACGAGCTTCATCACGGCGTAAGAATTCAGGACAATGCATTGGTCGCCAGTGCGGTGCTTTCAAACCGTTACATTTCAGACCGGTTTCTCCCAGACAAGGCCATTGACCTTGTCGATGAGGCCTGCGCGATGATCAGGACAGAGATAGACTCCCTTCCGTCAGAACTTGATGAAGTGTCCCGCCGAGTGATGCAGCTTGAAATTGAAGAGGCTGCTCTGAAAAAAGAAAATGACAAACCCAGCCAGGATCGGCTTGCGGTCATCAAAAAAGAAATCTCCACGCTGCGTGAAAAAATGAATACTCTGAAATTTCAGTGGGAGAGCGAGAAGAAAGAAATTCAGGGGCTGCGGAACCTTCGTGAGACCATTGAAAAGACCAAGCTCGATATTGAAAAAGCGGAGCGGGAATATGATTTGAACAAGGCCGCTGAACTGCGCCACGGCAGGCTTCCGGAGCTGGAGAAAAAACTGAAAGCCGCGCAGGATAAGGTTTCCGGAACCCGGCTGCTCCGCGAAGAAGTCACGGAGTCGGAAATTTCAGAAATCGTTTCCCGTTGGACGGGCATTCCTGTTTCGCGGCTGTTGGAAGGAGAAAAAGAGAAACTTCTTCACTTGGAAGATCTTCTTCATAAAAGAGTGATTGGTCAGAATGAGGCTGTGCAGGCGGTTTCAGACGCGGTTATTCGTGCCCGGGCCGGTATCAAAGATCCGCGGCGCCCCATCGGCTCCTTTCTTTTTCTGGGGCCGACTGGAGTAGGAAAAACGGAAACAGCCAAAACGCTTGCTGAAGCGCTTTTTGATTCTGAAAACAATTTGATCAGAATCGATATGAGTGAATACATGGAGCGTCATGCTGTAGCTCGTTTGATCGGGGCACCTCCCGGGTATGTGGGGTACGAAGAAGGGGGGCAGCTTACAGAAGCTGTCCGCCGCAAACCGTATTCGGTTATTCTTTTCGATGAGGTTGAGAAAGCACACGCAGAAGTTTTCAACATTCTTCTGCAGCTTTTGGATGACGGCCGTCTTACCGATGCTCAGGGGCGGACGGTGGACTTCAAAAATACAGTCGTTATTTTAACCAGTAACATCGGATCTTCCCATCTGCTGGAAGGCATCAGCGAGGACGGGGAAATTGACGAGGGAGCCCGCACACGGGTGATGGGGGCTCTTCGTTCCCATTTTCGTCCGGAATTTCTGAATCGTCTGGATGAAATTGTTTTGTTTAAGCCGCTCCGGCAGGAGGAAATCAAGATGATCGTTGACCTTCTGGTTACGGGCCTCGGGAATCGCCTGGCTGAGCGGGGGATTGAAATAGAGCTTTCAGATCCGGCCAAGAGCTTTATTGCAAGCGAGGGGTATGACGCGGTTTATGGAGCGAGGCCGCTTAAAAGATATATTCAAAAGGAGATCGAGACGCGCCTCGCCCGTATGCTTTTGAAGGGCGAGATTCCTGATGGGACAAAGGTTAAAATTATTGAAAAATCCGGGAAATTGGAAATCCTGCCGGGAAAGGCGGTTTCCCACGCCAAAGGGGTCTAATTGCCGGCCGTTTATTCGCCGTTGAAAACACTTGAGGCAAACGTTACACTACCGCTTCCTTGTGAAGAATAGCAATCCTCCTTAGAACAGAAAGGGTATGTTATGAAATGGCTTTTGCGTCTTATCCTGGGACTTGTAGTCCTCGTGGCAGTAATCTTTGTTTTCAGGAATCAGGTTGTCAAAGCGGCTGTTACTTTTGGCGCCAAGCAGCTGACGGGGCTGAACCTCACGATCACCAAGCTTGATCTGAACACCGAGAAGACTTTTGTCGAAGTTGGCGGACTTCGCCTTGAAAACCCGGCTGGATTCGAAGACAGAACCATGGTGGATCTTCCGCTTGTTTATATTGATTACAAACTTGCGGATATTCTGAAAGGCAATATTCATCTGGAAGCTCTCAAGCTGCACCTCAAAGAAGTAACGGTTATAAGGAATAAGGAAGGAAAGCTGAATCTGGATGCTCTTAAAGGAACCCAGCCTCCGGCAGCTCCCAAGGGTGGCGCCAAGCCCGCGGAAACAGGCAAACAGCCTGCTCCTCCGGCAAAAATCCAGATTGATTCGCTGGATCTGAAGATCGAAAAGGTTATTTTTAAAGATTACTCAATAGCCGGGCAGCCGATTGTCCAGAGCTTTGATGTCAATATTGACGAGCACCACGAGAATATCACCAACCCGGATGTTCTGGTTCGCCTCATTATTACAAAGGCACTCAGAAACACCACGATTGCCCGTTTGACAAACATCAATATGGATTTTCTCCAGCAGAACGTCTTTGATGTCGGTACGGTGGCCAACAAAACCGTCACCGATCTCGGAAACAAGGCCGTCGGTACCGTCGAGGAGACGCTGGGCAAAACGACAGGGGTGGTTGGAGAGAAGTCCAAAGAACTTGCGGGGGCTCTGGGTTCTTCATTAAAAAATAATGTTAAGCTGCCCTTTGGTAAAAAGGAAGAAGCTCCCCAGTAATTTAACAAACGTCAAAATCAAGGCATAAAAAAACCCCATGGGAATGATCCCATGGGGTTTTTCTTTGAAGGAAAAGAAAGGTTAAATTTTCCCGTCCCAACGGCCGCCTTGACGGTCAATGAGAGCGTCCCAGCCCGACCAGAAGCGGAACACCTGCGTGATGCCGAGAAGGGCATGGGTCCAATTTTTCTTGGTCTCGTTATCGTTAAGATATTGTCCGATACCCGGCCAGAGAAGCAGGGATGTTGCACCGGCCACTACGGTTTTCCCTGTGATTTTTCCGTGTTTTGCCGTATTTGCGGCAAAGGCGTGAGAAGGAACGGCGGCAAACATAGCAAAAGCCAGCATTGCCATAGCGATTGTTTTTTTCATGATTTTCCCTTTCCCATCAAGTTTGAAATGATAAGCTTTGATTGCAGTTGTTCCAAAGCTTTAGCGGTTAGTATAAGGCCAGCCCTCACCGGGGTCTATCTGTTTTTTGATACAAGAAAATTTGAAACTCAAAAATGAGGCTTCTTCAATGTCCGATGAGAATTTTGATCCTGTGATTTACGATTTGTATGCCAGAACCACATATACAGTGCGTGACGAATCGGGACAGGAAGTTTTTTTTAATCTCAAATCAGCGAAGGAATTGCCGCTGTTGAGGCGAAAACAATTTGCGGTTGTGACCGCCTGGAATCCAATGAATCGGCGTCTCAGCGATCATGAGAACGAAGTGCGAAACGAACAGCTTGAGAGTGAACTACAGAAAACCCCTTATGTTTTTTACCCGACCATCGGTGTTCTGGGAGAGCATTTTGAGAAGAGTTTTACTGTGGAAAAGATTCCTGAGTCCGAAGCTGTACGCATGGGAAGCCTTTTTGAACAATACGCCATTCTCATTAATGACAGTTTAGGCTGCCGCCTTGTACGCTGCCCGCCAAAGAGTGTTTGATTTCAAAGCTTTATTTTTTTTAAGGTTTCGGGTAAAATGCGCCTCCTTTTGATCAGGAACTATTCATTTGCGCTGGCGTAGCTCAGGGGTAGAGCAGCTGTTTTGTAAACAGCCGGTCGGGGGTTCAAATCCCTCCGCCAGCTTATTAAACTGCGCCAATTGATAAAGAGGTTCAAGGCAGTACTCCGGCTGGCGGGTACAAGAGGCCTGAAGCGATGGCCGTCAAGGCCGAGCGAAATGCCGGAAGCAATGGGCTTCCGGCCTCCGACAGCTTGAATATTTTTCTCATCCAGGAAATAATAGAGAGTCAGCTTTCGTTTTTAGCTGTATGATACCTGGTCTTTTCTAATTCGCTTTACCGGGGAGTTACCCAAGCGGCCAAAGGGGACAGACTGTAAATCTGTTGGCTTATGCCTTCAATGGTTCGAATCCATTACTCCCCACCATTTTTCTTAAAATCACGGCCAGCGGCCGCAATTCCGTTTTCCCTCCTCCAGCAGTTTAAAGAAAGAAGCACACGTTTTTCATCATGATGCCTCCAGGCACAGAGGTATCCCCAGCGAAGTGAAGGGGATTATGTCCGACCCTCTTTGGTTTAAAGATGCGATCATCTATGAAGTTTCGGTCAAGTCTTTCTACGATTCTAACGGCGATGGGTATGGGGATTTTCGAGGGCTGATTCAGAAACTGGATTACCTTCAGGATATCGGGATTACCTGCCTTTGGATGCTTCCATTCTTTAAATCCCCATTGAAAGATGACGGCTACGATATTTCGGACTACCGGAGTATTTTGCCTGAGTACGGAACCATGGGCGATTTCCGGCGGCTAGTTCGTGAGGCGCATGCCCGCGGCATCAGGATCCTTATCGAGTTGGTTATGAACCACACATCTGACCAGCATCCTTGGTTTAAATCAGCCCGTGCTTCAAAAAGAGGAAGCAAACGCGATTACTATGTCTGGACCGAAGACCCCAGGCGTTATCGTGACGCCCGAATTATTTTTTCGGATACAGAAAAATCAAATTGGACCTGGGATTCCGAGGCGCATCAATACTACTGGCATCGTTTTTTTAATCATCAGCCCGATCTGAATTATGACAACCCAAAAGTTATCAGCGAGATGTTTGATGTCCTTTCTTTTTGGCTTGATAGAGGCGTTGACGGCTTCAGGCTGGACGCAGTTCCGTATCTTTTCGAACGAGAGGGAACGTCCTGCGAGAATCTGCCTGAAACACATGCCTTCTTGAAAGAACTTCGAAAAAGGATGGAAGAAAAGTACAAAGACAGGATCTTTCTTGCGGAAGCTAATCAATGGCCGGAGGATGTCAGGCCTTATTTTGGTGATGGCGATGAGTGTCACATGGCATTCCACTTTCCGCTTATGCCGCGTATTTTTATGGCAATCCGGAAAGAGGACAGAACCCCGGTGGTGGATATTCTCGCGCAAACCCCGAATATCCCCGACAACTCACAATGGGCGCTTTTCCTTAGAAATCACGACGAATTAACCCTGGAGAAGGTGACACAGGAAGAGCGGGATTATATGTATAAGGAATATGCCGCTGATCCAAAGGCAAAACTTAATCTCGGTATCCGCAGAAGACTCGCGCCTTTGATGAGCGGAGGAAGAAGGCAGATGGAATTGATCAACAGCCTTCTCTTCAGCCTGCCAGGGAGTCCCGTGATCTATTATGGCGATGAATTAGGGATGGGAGACAACATTTACCTTGGGGACCGTAATGGGGTTCGGACACCCATGCAGTGGTCCGGGGACAAAAACGGCGGGTTTTCCGCGGCTGATCCGGCGCAGCTTTATTCGCCCGTTATTCAAGACCCAGTATATGGTTATCAGGCTGTAAATGTTGAGGCTCAGACACGTGTTCCGACCTCGTTTCTTCACTGGATGAAGCGATTGATCGGAATCCGTAAGAAGCATCAATCTTTCGGACGGGGCGACTTAAACGTTTTGCCGGCCGCTAATCTGAAGGTTATTGCGTTTATCAGAAGTTATGAAAAAGAAACGCTGCTTATTGTCTCAAATTTGTCGCGTTACCCCCAGCCTGTCGAACTGGATTTAAAAAGTTACAAAGGGAAAATTCCTGTAGAGCTTTTTGGAAACGTTGTTTTTCCAAAAATAGGGGACCTGCCGTATTTACTGACACTCGGTCCCCATGGTTTTTATTGGTTTAAACTTCAAACGCAGGAGCGTGAGACCGCGCAAAAATAAAAGAGCACCTTGGTGCAAGGAGGAATTTCTATGTGGACACGTGAGAGGCTTGAAACAATTGTCCGCACCAAAATGTCAGACTATCTGCTTGTGGCCGTTTCTAATCGTCAGCCCTTTAGTCACATACAAAAATCGGGGAAAGTGGTTTGTCAGCGCCAGCCTGGCGGGCTCGTGACAGCACTCAACCCGGTTATGAGCGCTGTCGGAGGTACTTGGGTGGCCACAGGCGGTTCTGTCGAGGATAGAGCCGTCCTAGACGCTGATAACAAAGTGGCTGTCCCTTCCGATACCCCCAGTTACTTTTTAAAACGAGTTTTTCTTTCAAAGGAAGAGGCGGATGCCTATTACTACGGGTACTGTAACGAAGGGCTGTGGCCGCTTTCTCATGTTACTTTTACAAGGCCCTTTTTTTCTTTTCCTGACTGGGAAGCTTATCAAAAGGTGAACCGGCGTTTTGCCGACCAGATCCTCGAAGAGGTTCAGGGCCGCAAGGCGTTCATCTGGGTTCAGGATTTTCATTTAGCCCTCGTCGCAAAATACCTTAAAGACTCTGGCGCTTCCAATATCGTGACCTCTCTTTTCTGGCATATTCCCTGGCCTAATCCCGAAGTGTTTCGTATATGCCCCCAGAAAAAAGAAATTCTGGAAGGTCTCCTGGCCTATGATCTTTTGGGATTTCAGATTCGGTATCATGCTGACAATTTTCTGGCTGCTGTTGACCGGGAAATGGAAACACGCATTGATCGTGAAAAAAATTCCGTTACTTTTCAAAGTCATGAAACTTTGGTCAGGGCCTATCCCATCTCCGTGGATTTCGAAGCCATCAGCGCGGCCGTGGATTCTCCGCAAACGGCTGAGGGTATTCAGCATCTCCGTGGGGAGCATAGGTTTGAAGGAAAAAAGCTGATCGTGAGCGTGGACAGAGTTGATTACACCAAGGGAATTCCCGACAAGATAAGGGCCTTTGACAGGTTTCTGGAAAAATATCCGGAGTTTCAGGGGAAAGCTGTTTTTTTTCAACTTGGCCAGATCAGCCGTATTCATATTCAAAGTTACAAGCAGGTTAATGATGAAATCAACGCACTTGTGAATAATATCAATTGGAAATATTCGCGGGACGATTGGACGCCGGTAATCTTGACGCGCTCTTACATGAGTTATGAAAACATTCTGGCACTTTACCGCATGGCAGACGCATGCTTGGTGGGGTCTCTCCATGACGGAATGAATCTCGTAGCTAAAGAGTTTGTCGCTGCGCGGTCAGATCTTGGCGGACGGTTGATTCTGTCACAATTCACAGGCGCGGCCCGCGAACTTACGGACGCTTTTCTGGTAAATCCTTACGATGCAGAAGCTTTTGCCGACATTTTGTATGAGTCATTTCAGGCGCCAGATAAAGAGCTGGAGCGGCGTATGCGAAGAATGCGAGAAGCGGTCGGGCAAAACAATATTTACAGGTGGGCAGGCAAAGTTATGTCGGAATTGTTAAAGTTTGATTTTCAGGACAATTGATGAAAAGCATCCGCAGGTTTTGGCATGAACACTCTGCAGAGATCCAAAGGCGAGGGGTTTTCCTGTTTCTCGACTATGATGGAACTTTGACGCCTATTGTCCCATCCCCCGAGAAAGCCAGATTGCCGGGTGCCATGCGCCGCCTGCTTCTGCGGCTTATCAAAACTCCAGGGATCTCTGTCGCTGTAGTCAGCGGGCGTTCAGTCACGACCCTTCGAAGGTTTCTCAAAATTCAGTCGCTTCTCCTCGCCGGTGATCACGGCTGCCATATTAGCGGCCCATCGCGGGAAGTCATTAACCCGGAGGCTGCGGCTTTCCAAAAAAAAATTCCAAACCTGAAAAAGCTTTTACAAAAAAAACTCCGGGGTATTCCGGGGATCATTTTTGAGCATAAGACTTATGGTTTGACAATAAATTACAACAAGGTTTCCAGAAAAGATGTCCGGCTGATCCGTAAGTTTGTCCAGGGGGACTTGAAAACGCAGCTCTTTAAAGAGGATATCCTTTTAACGAAGGGGAAAAAGGTCTGGGAGTTTCGAGCCTCCGGGGCGTGGAGCAAGGGAGATGGTGTTTTATGGATTATTTCCCGAAAAGAGAACCGGGTTAAAAATGCATTTCCCATCTATCTGGGGGATGACGAAACCGATGAGGATGCATTTCGTGCGTTAAAAAAAGCGGGAGTTGGAATCCGAATCACAGCAAAACCATTGAAAAGCTCTTCCGCTGAGTTCTATCTTACGTCTGTAAAGGAGGTTAAAAATTTTCTCGAAGACATTTAAAAGG
>CAYRBY010000002.1:60564-99476 GCA_964422635.1 uncultured bacterium | reverse complement strand
CAAAGTCTTTTGATAGAAGCTCGGAACCGTGAAATCTATCAGTATAAGCAGGAATTGGATATTTTGAGATCCAAGGCCTCTCTGTCCGGCGGCTACCAGTTCCGATCTTCCTTTGTTAAAGTTCCCTACGAGTTTCTTGAAGAGGCTATAGACAGCGCTCGCAGCGTCGTTCCCAAGAAAGAGCGCAAGGACATGTTGATCAATCGTCTTGATAAAGAAACCAAAGATTTGGAAACTGCAAAACAGCAGCTTGCTGAGGTTGAAAAACAAATCGCAGAGAAATCCGGTTCCCCTGCGGCTTCTGTTCCCGAAGCTGCAGAGACTGGCGTGGAAGCGGAGACAGCGAGCGGTTCCGCAGAGCCTTCGGCTCCCGTTGACCAGGAAGAACTTAAGAACTCTATTCAGGAAATGTCGATCCGTCTCCAGGCTGCCCAGCAGGATTATGAACAAAACCGAGCGGCTCTTGAAAAAGAAACGCAGGCATTAAAAATTGAAGCGGCAAAGACTCAGGAAAACAAAAACTGGGGCAGCAAGACCAAGGATCTTACGGGGCAGGAAGGAAAACTGCGAGATGAATTGCGCGGTCTTGAGAAGGAATTGTCAGAGCTTATCCGCAAGGAAGGAAAGCTGGAAGAAGAAGAGTCTGGAATTCTTGAGAACCGTATCAATAAAATTGAGCAGCTTATTCAGCATGCAAGTTCGAAAGCTGCCGCCCAGGATCTTTTAACGGAAAAAGAGCGCCTTGAAGAACGCGTGACCCAGATCGAATCCCGTCGTAGTTTTCTCAACAGCGAACTAGAACGTTTTCAAATATCTCAAACGAAAGCCGCCTGATCATGAAATTTTCCCGATTTTTGATGGCCGCATTTGCCGGGGTTGCATTCTCTCTGGCGGGCTGCGGGTATACCCAGAAGACAGTTCTCCCAAATGACATCAAGACCATTTATGTTGATACGGTCAAAAATAAAATCCCGATCGAAAAAGTTTATGCCTATGTTCCAGGTCTTGAAATTGATATTACAAACGCCATTATTCGGCGTCTCCATAAGGACGGAAACTTGAAAGTTGTTGGAAGCCGGGAAGAGGCCGATGCCATTCTTGAAACGGATCTAACGGCCTTTGAACAGGAAGGGCTGAGATTTACGAGCCTTGAATCTGTGGAAGAGTATCGTATGTATCTTGTCGTTGCCCTCAAGCTTATTGATGGTAAAACGCAGAATATTCTTTGGGAGGAGCCGAACCTTTCCGGGGATTCTGAGTATTATGTCAGTGATGTTCGCCCCATTGCTCGTGAAGAGGCTTCCCGCAAGACCATTGACCGTCTTGCCCGCAATGTTGTGGATCGTATTGTCGAAGATTGGTAAACCCTTCCACAGCCAACAGCATTTCACAGGCTGGGCCATGAGCTCGTGAAACATCCTCTTACCTTGATCGTCGGTGATTCTTTTCTGGCAAGTGAGCGTTTCAAAGCTCTTGCCTCGGAATACGAAAAAAAATCTCCTGGCGGTTTCTCCAGCCAAGCGTTCTATTTAAAAGAAACCCCGCTCAAATCCGTTCTCTCGCAGGCACGCACTTTGCCTTTTGGCGTTTCCCGACAGCTTTTCCGGGTTCTTGAAGCCGGGCAGCTTAAGAAAGACGATGTTGAAACGCTTGAAGCGTATGCCGCGCACCCGGCTCCTTCCACGGACCTCATTTTTTTCGCGGAAGATCTTGATGCCAAAAGCGCTCTCTTGGCCTTTTTTCAAAACACCGGTGAGGTGATTCGTATTGAAGAAGGGCAGAAGCTGAGTGCGTCATCGCGCTTGATTAAGGAACGCCTTCAGCAAGCCGGGAAAACGATGCGTCCCGAGGCTATTCGACGCGTTGAGGATAAAGCAGGAGAGTATCCCGCTTTTGTGGATTCGCTGCTGACACAACTGATCAGCTACGCGGGCGATGCTGCGGAAATTTCACTTGAGATGCTGGAGCAGTTTGAAGAGAACCTGAGTTCCGTGGATATCTACAAGCTCATGGACGCTATCAGTGCGGGAAAGCTGCAGGAATCCCTCACTCTCTTCAACAGGTACCTTGAGGAAAACGAGAAAGAGTTTCTATCCTTTATGGGACTTTTGCACTGGCAATTTCGACGCCTTTGGCAGGCAAGTGTACTTCTCGAAGAAGGAGCTTCCGAGTCGGCCGTGCTTAAAAAATGTAAGGTTTACAATCCTAACCAGTCCAGAATGTTCCTTCAGCAGGTGCGTGCATTTTCAAGAGCTCGTCTTGAAAAAGGCATTGAAGGCCTCTTTCAACTGGATTGGGCATTAAAATCAGGGCGGGCGGAAGAGCGCTCGGGGTTTGAACGCTGGCTTGTCGAACTATCAGCATAAAAAAACCCCGCTCAGGAACACTCCAGAGCGGGGTTTAAATGAAACTACAAACGGTTATTTCTTTTTTTTCTTTTCCAGGCTCGCAAGGAATTTGGCAACGCGGGATTTTTTACGATCCGCACGGCCTTTCGGGATAATACCTTTGCTGACCGCCCGGTCAAAACGGGAGATCACTCGCAAAGCCAGCTCGCGGGCTTTTTCAGGTTCCGACTTAAGGGTCAGAAGTTTCTGGGAAAGTGTTTTCAGTTCAGACGTTGCAGCCTGATTGCGCAGACGCTTTTTTTCGTCACTGCGCATTCTTTTCATCGCGGATTTAATATTCGGCATGGATCAACCATATTCCTTTCAAAATTGTTCAGAGAATCTAGCACAGGGGCCAGGGGCTGTCAATCGGAATGCTCCTGAGGGAAAGCGGCATTTGGTTAAGGCTGCCGGCGTCATGGGGCTCATGACAATGGCCAGCCGCGTCCTAGGGATGGTTCGTGATATCGTTTGTGCCAAGGTTTTTGGCACCAGCTGGCAATGGGACGCCTTTGTTTATGCCTTTTCGCTGCCTAATTTTTTTCGTAAACTGGTCGGGGAAGGGGCTTTAGCCAGCGCTTTCATACCTGTTTACAGCGAACTGCTTCAAACCAAAGGGGAAAAAGAGGCTTTCCGGTTTGCCAATGTCTTGATTTCTCTTCTCTCTGTTTGTTTCCTTCTTTTTCTCATTATCGTCGAAGTGGCCCTTGCCGTGCTTATGAAGGTTGAGGCCTTCCCTGAAAGAATTCATCTTGTTTTTGATTTCCTGCGATTTTTTTTCCCTTATTTGACCCTGATGTCCTTTTATGCGGTTGGCATGGGAATCCTAAACTGTCATCGTCATTTTTTTGCATCCTCCCTGGGGCCGCTGGTTCTTAATCTTTGCTGGATAGGCGGGACCGTTTGGGTTTTATTTCTCTCGGGGAGTGATATGCCGGGCCGTTTAAGGCTTCTTGCGCTTATCATTCTTTTTTCTGGAGTGCTTCAGGATCTTGTTCAGGTGCCGCAGCTTCACAAACTAGGCTTTCGCATGGAGTGGCTGTGGGAGCCCTTTTATCCGGGTATCAAAAAAGCCGTCCGGTTAATTCTTCCAGTGATTCTCGGTTTTTCCGTGATGCAGGTCAATATGCTGGTTGACGCCACCTTTGCGTTTTGGATAGGCCCGGGCGCCAATTCAACGCTGTGGTACGGAAACCGGCTCATGCAGCTTCCGCTGGGTGTGTTTGCCGTGGCTATGGGGATGGCACTTCTGCCGACTATTTCTAATCAGGTTTCTTCCGGGCAGTTCGAGCAGGCGCGCAAAAACCTCGCTTTTTCTTTGCGATGCGTAGCCTTAATAACGCTTCCCTGTGCGGCTGGTCTTATGACGCTTGCGAAGCCCATCGTTCGGCTTCTCTACGAAAGAGGTCAATTTGACAGCCTTTCAACGCAAAGAACAGCAGCCGTTCTAGTCTTCTATGCTCTGGGGCTTTTTGCATATGCGGCCCAGAAGATTCTTACTCCGGCCTTCCACTCCCTCCAGAACACAAAAACACCAGTTAAAATTTCTTTGGTGTGCATGGTTTCCAATATTGTTTTCAATCTTCTTTTTATGGGAAGCATGAAAGAGGCAGGGCTTGCGCTTTCGACCACATTGTCAGGGATCATCCAGTTTGCACTCCTCTGTTTTTCGCTCCATCGAGGAGTTCTCCGGCTGCCGCTTAATGAGATTTTTGAGTCTCTTGTGAGAATTTTGCTCGCCACGTTTGCCATGTCGATCACAGCCTTTTGGGCCCACCATTTTTTAGAAGGGCGTTTTCCCCAGCCAGGGATGACAGCGGACGGAATCCGTGTTCTTGGGAGCATCTCGCTTGCAGCCTTGCTTTATCCTGGCTATTGCTATTTATTGGGTGTTACGGAGATCCGCGATGCCTGGGGCTGGATTTTAAAAAGATGTTTTTCAAAACAGGGAAGAGGAACGGTATGAGAGAAGTCCCTTTAGTCCCCAGGCGTGAAACATCGGCTGATCTTCGGGACATTGTGAGTCAGATTCCGATGACGCCCGGAGTTTATTTTATGAAAGATGCAGATGGTGTCATCCTATATATAGGAAAGGCCAGGATCCTCAAAAACCGCGTGCGCTCTTACTTCATTAACAAGATGCAGCTCCCTAAGATTGCGATATTGGTGAGCCAAATCCGCCGCATCGACTATATCGAAACAACGACGGAAATGGATGCGCTCCTTTTGGAGGCGCAGCTGATACGGAAATACCAGCCGAAATACAACAAGGAGTTGAAGGACGACAAGAGCTACCCGCTCCTTAAAATTACTTCGGAGGAATATCCGCGCATCGTTATCACCCGGAACAAAAGCGATAAAAAAGCTTTTTATTATGGACCCTATACCGATGCCAGGCTTCTTCGTGAGGCGGTTAATCTGATTAACAATCTTTTCCCTATCAGAAAGTGCCGGCGTCTTCCCAAGACGGCGTGTTTGTATTATCACATTGGGCAATGCGTGGCGCCGTGCATTAAAAACGATGTTAAACCCGAGTATGACCGCTGGGTCAGCGAGGTTCGGGGGTTTCTTGGGGGAGGTAAAAAAAGTATTGTGGAATACTTAACCGAGCGCATGCATGAAGCGGCGGCTGAGCTGCGTTTTGAGGATGCTCAGTTTTTTAAGGAGCAGATTCAGGCGCTGGGAACTCTCAAAAAGAAACGTTTTATTCCCAAAAATCCGGAGGCTGGAATCGGGCTGGCTGCCACGCTGGAGCTCAAGCGGATTCTGAGCATGGAAAAACTTCCCGAAAGGATTGTCTGCTTCGATGTCTCAAATATTCAGGGGGACGAGGCTGTTGCCTCAAAGGTGGCTTTTCACCGGGAGCTTCCTGACAAGATGGGCTACCGCCGATACAAAATCCGCACGGTTCAAGGTATTGACGATTACGCCATGATTCAGGAGGCCTTGCGACGCATGCTGCAGGGACTCAAAGAGGGCCGAGAGGAATTTATTCCCGACGTCATTATGATTGACGGGGGAAAGGGACATCTTCGAGCTGCCTTTGAAATCATGAAGCAAGAGGGGTTTGAAGGGACGGAACTTATTTCGATTGCCAAAAAATTTGAAACCATTTACTCCGCAAGAAAGCTGTTTTCAGGAGAATCAGAAACCGTGGAGGATTTGAATATCCCCAAGAACGCACCGTCGAATCATTTGCTGCAGAAAATACGTGATGAAGCCCACCGGTTTGCGATTACTTATCACCGTTCTCTGAAAGAAAAGCAGCTCGGGAAGTCCCAGTTGGATGAGATTGAAGGCATTGGGGAGGCCCGCAAGAAAATTCTCCTTAAGCAGTTTGATTCCCTTGAAGAGCTTTCCCGTACAGAGGTGGATCGTTTGGCCGCTATTCCGGGTATGAACAGGGCATCGGCGGAGCGGGTAGCTGCCTGGTTTCGAGAGGAAAAGCAGGGAAAATAAAAAAGGAGCTTTAAAACTCGTTTTTGGAATTTTCCGCGTGTATACTTACATCAGTTGATATTAAAACGTCTTAGTGCTCTTAATAGAAGTATCCGTAGAACGCACAGTTCTAGCGGATTGTTATGCCGACGGCCGGATAAGCCGCCCGAGGATTCATGAGGGATCAGGAAAAATCAAAAGAAGAGCTGCTCAGAGAGCTGGTTCTCCTCCGAAACAAGGTCAATACCCTCCAGTTTGACGCCGCGAAAAAAGATTACGAAAGCGCGAAAAAAGAAAAAGAGGAATCCCATCTAAAAAATATCCGTGATTATGCGGCTTGGGTGGTTTATGCCTCGCCTGTTGTTTTGTGTCAGCTTGATCCGGACGGGACAACGCGTTTTATCAATCCCTTCTCTGAACGCATCACAGGCTATAAAGCGGAAGATATGATCGGTAAAAACTGGTGGAGAACTCTCTTCCCCGGGGATGAATATCAGCAGGTGATTAAGCTTTTTAAGACTGTCGAAAAAGGCGATATCCGCGATTATGACATGACGCTTGTGACTAAAAGCGGCCAGAAGTGCACGATCACCTTTCACTCGATCAACCGGTTTGATGAAGTTGGAAAAATCAAAGATATGGTTTTGGTCGGCATGGATGTCAGTGCTCGAAAGCGGGTCGAAAGCCAATTGGAGCAGAGTGAAGTTAAGTTCAGGACTTTGATATCCAATATTCCCTGTGCGGTATACCGCTGCGCTCCGGACAATCGCTGGACCATGCATCACCTTTCGGACCATATTCAAAAAATAGCAGGTCATGAAGCTTGGGACTTTATTGATAACCGCGTTCTAGCCTATGGTGACATTATTTATTCGGAAGATAAACCCAAAGTCCTCCAAGCGGTTCAGCAAGCGCTTGAAAAGAGGGAGTCCTTCATTCTGGAATACCGGATTCGCCATGCGGACGGAACCCTTCGGTGGGTGTACGAAAAAGGGCAGGGGTATGTTGAGGATGGCAAGCTTCTTTGGCTTGACGGCGTTATTTTTGATATCAGCGAACGCAAGGAGATGGAACGCAAACTCGAGGAAACCCTTGAGAAGGTCAAGAACCTTTCCCTTACGGATGAACTGACGCAGCTTTATAACCGCCGTGGTTTTATTACCCACGCAGAGCAGCAGATTCGTATTGCCGAACGCAGCCGCCGCCCTGTGGCCATTGTCTTTGTTGACTTGAACGGGATGAAAGGCATCAACGATAAACTGGGGCATCAAGTCGGAGATCAGGCCCTGATCGAAAGTGCGAATGTGATTAAAGCCACATTCCGCAAAGCGGACATTGTGGCCCGTCTCGGCGGTGATGAGTTTGCCATTCTTGCGGTTGAAACAGACGATGAACGAGCCCAGGTGATGATGTCCCGGCTGCAGGCGAATGTCGAGGCCTATAACAAGCAGTCTACGGGTCTATTTAAACTTTCCATGAGTACCGGGCTTTCCCACTACGACCCTGACAATCCGTGTACGGTTGAAGAACTTCTCCAGCGCGCCGACAAAAAGATGTATGAAATGAAGCGCGAGATGAAGAGAAACGTTTAACTCCTGCCATGACCACTCGTAAAAGCGACCAGGAATGGAAGTGCTCATTGACTCCCGAACAGTATCATGTCACGCGCGAAAAAGGTACGGAACGAGCCTTTACCGGGGACTATCACGACTGTAAGGAAAAAGGAATGTACCAATGCATATGCTGCGGCGCGGAGCTTTTTTCCTCGGAGACCAAGTTTGATTCTGGTACCGGCTGGCCCAGCTTTTATGCGCCGGCGGTAAAAGAACATGTTGCGACAAAAGCAGACACCAGCTTTTCAATGCGGCGTGTTGAAGTTCTTTGCGCCCGCTGTGATGCGCATCTCGGGCATGTTTTCGAAGATGGCCCAGCCCCCACAGGCCTGCGTTACTGCATTAATTCCGCGGCTCTCAAACTTCAAAAGCAACCTAAAGCCTGATTCTGCCCCATGGCCTATCGCAGTCTTCGTGAATGTCTTCTTGATTTGGAGCGAACCCGTCAGCTGGTCCGGATTCGGGAAGAGGTCGATCCCAATCTTGAAATGGCTGCGATCCATCGGCGTGTGAACCAAGCCGGCGGTCCGGTTGTGTTTTATGAAAATGTAAAAGGCAGTCCCTTCCCCGCAGTTTCCAATCTTTATGGAACCAAAGAAAGAGTTCGTTTTCTTTTTCGCGACACTCTGGAACAGGTCAAACAACTGGTTCGTCTGAAGGCGGACCCAGGCCTTTTCTTCAAGCAGCCTTTGAAAAGTTTATCTGCCTCTGGGTTTGCTTTGAACGCATTGCCTGTCAAAGTCTGGACCGGGCCCGTTCTGGAAAGTAAAACTTCACTTGGAGAACTTCCCCAGATAAAGTCCTGGCCTCAAGATGGGGGAGCCTTCATTTTGCTTCCGCAGGTATATACCGAGAACCAGGAACACCCCGGCATTCTCCGCTCCAATCTAGGCATGTACCGGATTCAAATTTCCGGCAACAACTATGACCCTGGCTTTGAAGCGGGGCTGCACTATCAAATCCGGCGCGACATCGGCATTCACCACCATGCCGCGCTGAAACGCGGAGAACCGCTTCGGGTCAGTATTTTTGTCGGTGGCCCGCCGGCGCATGCTTTTGCTTCCGTCATGTATCTTCCGGAACGAATTCCCGAGGTCGCCTTTGCCGGTGTTTTGGCCGGGCGGGGATTCCGTTATGCGCGCCGCGAAGGTTATGCTATTTCGACGGATGCGGACTTTTGCATTACCGGAGTTGTTGAGCCGGGCAAACTGAAACCAGAAGGCCCGTTTGGGGATCATTTGGGGTATTACAGTCTTAAGCATGACTTTCCTTATATGAAAGTGGAGGCGGTTTATCACAGGCGTGACGCCGTTTGGCCGTTTACAGTCGTGGGACGTCCGCCTCAGGAAGACAGCGTTTTGGGAGAGCTTGTTCAGGAAATTGCCAGCCCCATTTTGCCCAACGAAATCCCGGGGGTTAAACGAGTGCTTGCGGTGGATGCCGCCGGGGTTCATCCTTTGATGCTTGCGGCAGGCAGTGAACGGTATGTCCCTTACCGCGAAAGACAGCCGCAAGAACTGCTCATGCAGGCGCACGCGCTTTTGGGGTATGGCCCCTGTTCTTTGGCAAAATATTTAATGATCATTGCCGACGAGGACAATCCAGGCCTGGATCTGCATGACTTCAAAACCTTTTTTCGCCACCTTCTCGAAAGGATCGATTGGACCCGTGATTTGCATTTTGACACCTCGACGACAATCGACACCCTCGACTATTCGGGGACAGGGCTTCATCAAGGGTCCAAGGTTGTGATGGCCGCTGCAGGCCCTAAGAAGCGGGACCTTTCAGCAAAAATTCATGAAAACTTTCCTCTCTCAGAAGGATTTGAAAAACCGGTGTTTTTCATGCCCGGAGTTTTGGTGCTCAAGGCGCCCAAGTTTCAAAACTATACGTCGGCTCCGGTAGAGATTGAACTTTTTGCGAAAGCCATTGAGCGTTCGGGGGCTTATGAGGGCTTGGGCTGCATCGTACTCGTTGATGACAGCTCATTTGCATCGGGGAGCGTGAATACCTTTCTCTGGGTGACTTTTACGCGTTCGAATCCCTCACATGATATGTATGGTGTTGGAAGTTTTACGCTTTTTAAACACTGGGGCTGCCGCGGGCCCTTGATTATCGACGCCCGTATCAAGCCGCATCATGCGCCGGCAGTCGAAGAGGACCCCGCCGTTTCGCGGAAGGTCGAAGCCTTAGCGGGCCCTTCAGGCCCTCTCCACGGTATTTTTTAGTCAAAACCGTCAGCCTTTCTTGCAACCCCCCTGAAAGCTTGCTACACTGTGCCGCATTATGCGTGAACAAATTGTCCAAATTGAAAAAAAGGTTTCAGATCTCCTGGTCAAACTACGGGAGATAAGGGGGTATCTTTGACCTCGATACCCGCGAAAAAGAAATCCTCGATCTGAACCACAAAATGTCCCTGCCGAATTTTTGGGACCGTCCTCAGGAAGCTCAGCAAACGGTAGAACGTTTAAAAGTCGTCAAAAAACTGGTCGACCCGTGGCAGGCGGCGTTTCGATCGGCGAATGATATTCATGAACTTTTAGGACTGCTGGATGAGCATCAGGAAGATGCTCTGAAAGAAATGCAGACCGAAGTTCTCAAGCTTGAGCGTGACGTTGATAATCTGGAGTTTCAGCGCCTGCTTTCCGATCCGCTGGACAGCCATAACGCGATCTTAAGCATCAACGCGGGCGCGGGCGGGACAGAGTCCTGCGATTGGGCCGAAATGCTCCTTCGGATGTACCTCCGCTGGTCTGAACAGCATGGCTTTACGGTTCAGACGATTGATTACCTCCAGGGAGAAGAAGCCGGGGTTAAAAGTACGACCCTTTTGATTCAAGGCCCCTATGCGTACGGCCATTTAAAGGCCGAATCCGGCGTTCACCGGCTGGTTCGTATTTCGCCCTTCGACTCAAACAAGCGCAGGCATACCTCTTTTGCGTCGGTGGATGCCATTGCGGAAGTAGATGATGTTCCGGAAGTCGTCATCAACGAAGCGGAGCTTCGGATTGACACCTACCGTGCCGGCGGCGCGGGCGGACAGCATGTCAATAAAACATCGAGCGCGGTCCGGTTGACCCATTTACCGACCGGTATTGTGGTGCAGTGCCAGAATGAGCGCTCTCAGCACCAGAACAAAGAAGTTGCCATGAAGGTTCTCAAAGCCCGCCTTTATGAAGTTTACCGCAGGCAGAGGGAAGAAGAGTTTAAAAATTTTTACGGAGAGAAAAAAGATATCGCGTGGGGTTCTCAGATCCGGTCTTACGTGTTCCACCCTTATACCTTGGTGAAGGATCACAGGACCCTTGTCGAAACTTCCAACGGCCAGGCCGTCATGGATGGGGACCTCGACGAATTCATACACGCCTATTTGAAAAAATCCGTGAAGCAGAAATCGGCTTCCGGAGACAAAGATAAGTAAAAATAAAATTAAGGTGGAAGGCTTGACACCTTCCAGAAAAAAATGATTAAAACCATACTTGAAAAAGTTTTCGGTACGCAAAATACGCGCACCTTGAAATTTCTCTGGCCCATCGTTGAAAAGATCAATTCCTTCGAACCCGCGATGCAGGCTCTTTCCGACGGGGACCTTCGTGCAAAGACAGAAGAATTTAAAAAACGCTTAGCCGGCGGCCAGACGCTGGATGACATTCTGCCCGAAGCTTACGCTGCCGTTCGCGAAGCCTCGCGGCGAACCAACAAGATGCGCCATTTTGATGTTCAGCTTCTTGGAGGTATTGCGCTTCATAAGGGTAAAATTGCCGAAATGTCGACCGGTGAAGGTAAAACGCTTGTCGCCACTCTTCCTGTTTACCTGAATGCTTTGACGGGAAAAGGCGTTCACCTGATTACAGTAAACGACTACCTCGCCCGGCGCGACCGGGATTGGATGGGGCCCATTTATGAATTCCTGGGGCTTACGGTCGGCGTCATTCAGCATGACATGCCGAACGACCTTCGCCGTGCCGCCTATGCCAGCGACATCACCTATGGCACGAATAATGAATTTGGATTTGATTATCTTCGCGACAATATGGTGACCTCGCTCGACCAGCGGGTTCAGCGGAAGCTTCATTTTGCGATTGTTGACGAAGTGGACTCCATTCTTATCGATGAAGCGCGTACCCCGCTGATTATTTCCGGCCCAGCTGAAGAATCGACGGATAAGTATTTCAAGGCCCGGAAGGCGGCGCTTCAGCTGAAAGGGTACAGGATTGAAAAGGAACAGGTCGATCAGGCCTGGAAGGATGAGCTCGAGAAAATCAAACGCGAGCATGATTATGTTGCTTACGAAAAATCGAAGACTATTTCTCTGACTGAGTCCGGAGAAATGAAGGGGGCCCGCGCCATGGGGGTTGAAAACCTTCATGATTCCTCGACGATTGACGACCGTCATCAGCTGATGACAGCGCTTCGTGCGAAAGAGTTTTTCCGCCTTGATGTGGAGTATGTCATTAACGACGGCAAAATCATTATTGTGGACGAGTTCACGGGCCGGCTTATGCCGGGACGCAGGTTTTCCGACGGCCTTCATCAGGCCCTTGAAGCGAAAGAAGGGGTCCGGATTGAACGCGAGAACCAGACTCTTGCGACCATTACGTTCCAGAACTATTTCCGCATGTATGAAAAACTTGGCGGTATGACAGGAACGGCAGCGACAGAAGCGGTCGAATTCGACAAGATCTACAAACTTGATGTGGTCGTGATTCCGCCCAACCGTCCATGCATCCGTAAAGACACCAATGACTGTATTTACCGGACGGAACGCGAAAAATTTGACGCCGTTGTTAATGAGATTGTCGAAGAGCACAAAAAAGGACGCCCTGTTCTCGTAGGAACTATCTCAATTGAAAAGTCTGAAAAACTCAGCCGGCAGCTTCAGCGTGTCAATCTCCCGCATACGGTTCTTAACGCCAAATACCATGAGCGTGAAGCTGAGATTGTGGCTCGTGCGGGGCAGTATGGCGTTATCACGATTGCAACCAATATGGCGGGCCGCGGAACGGACATTGTGCTCGGAGAAGGCGTAAAAGAGATCGGCGGGCTTGCGGTTATCGGTACGGAGAGGCATGAATCCCGCCGAATTGACAACCAGCTGCGCGGCCGATGCGGACGTCAGGGGGATCCTGGATCCTCAAAGTTTTTTATTTCGCTTGAAGATGATTTGATGCGAATTTTTGGTTCCGACCGCATTTCCTCGCTGATGCAGAAAATGGGGATGGAAGAGGGGGAAGAGATCCAGCACCCCATGGTGAACCGGGCTATTGAAACCGCCCAAAAGCGTGTGGAAGACCGGAACTTTGAAATCCGCAAACATCTTCTTGAATATGATGACGTGATGAACCGGCAGAGAGAACTTATTTATGCGGAGCGCGACCGGGCCCTTAACAGGGACAAACTTAAAGAGCATCTTTTTGAATTTATTGAAGATGTTTTGGAAGAAATGCTCGGGCACTTTGTCCATCCAGATATGAAAGATGAGGATAAAAATCCTGAAGGGCTGGCGGACGCACTTCGGGAGAAGTTCGGAATTGATGCAAAGGCGTTGATTGAAGAGTGCAAGAATGATATTGAATGGCTTCGCGATGACCTTATCAAAAAGATTCATGAGCAGTATGAAGCCCGTGAAAAAGATTTTGGCACTGACCGGATGCGGTTTTTGGAGTCGTATATCCTTCTTCAAATGATTGATGCGAAATGGAAGGAGCATCTGCACAGCCTGGATGATCTTAAAGAGGGGATTGGGCTTCGCGCCTATGGGCAGCGGGATCCAAAAATCGAGTATAAGAGAGAAGCTTTTGCTCTTTTCCAGGATATGGTGGATCTGATTAAGCAGGAATCCGTGGAGTTTCTCTTTCGGGTGCAAGCCGTCAAGGAAGAAAAAATGGTCAGCGCGATGCCGCTTTCTCAGGCGACCTACCTTCACCCTGAATCCGAAGGCCTTTCCGCCGCTCTTGAGCCGCCGCCCTCGTCCCAAGCACCTGCGCATTCTGCCGGTGCGGCTGGGCCCGGATCATTGTTTTCCGGCAAGAATGCCCCAAAGGCACCCTCAGAACCGGCGGTTCATCATTCGGAGCCCCGTGTGGGCCGCAATGACCCTTGTCCCTGCGGCAGCGGCAAGAAACACAAAAAATGCTGCGGTTCTCAGGAGTCTTGATCAGGTCCCTCCTATGACAGCCTCACGGCGGAATTTTTTGCTTTGCTGGCTGACGGGGGTTCTTCTAGCTGTTTCGTATCCGCGAGCTTCTTTAGGTTATCTTGCCTGGATTGCTCTTGTTCCGATGCTTGCAGGTCTTCTCCGTGCTTCAAGCCGTAAGGAGGCCATGGTTCTCGCCGCCAGCGGCGCCTCGGTTTTCTTCCTCGTTTCGCTTTCCTGGCTCCGTTTCGTTACTTTTTTTGGCTGGCTTTTTGTTGCGGCGCTAGAGGCATCTTTTTTTCTTATCCTGGGTTTTCTTTGGCAGGAGTGTCTGAAGTTCCGCCTTCTTCCCGCCCGTGTTTTCGGAGTTGCGCTTTCCTGGATGATGGTGGAAATGCTTCGCTCTGAAATCCCCATACTGGGTCTTGGATGGAACCAGCTAGCCTTTTCTCAAACCGATTTCCTCCCCCTTGTTCAGTTTGCAAATCTGGGCGGTTCTTACGGACTCGGTTTTATGATGGCTCTTGTGAATGCGCTTTTTTTTGAAGCTTTTCACGTTATCAAGGAAAGAGACAGCTCACTTGGGTTTCCGATTTTTGACAAAATTGGCAAAGCTGCACTGCCGGCGCTGGCGGCTGGGCTTTTGATTGGCGGTTTGTGGGCATATGGAACTACTCAGCTCAAACCCGAGGAAGAAAAAACGGCCGACAGCATCCGGATTTCTTTGCTTCAGGGGAATATTCCTCAATCCCTTAAATGGGAGGCTGAAGCCCGGGATAAAATCATTCAGATTTATTTTAAAATGACAGAGCTGGCCTCTTACGATGAACCTCATTTGATCGTATGGCCAGAGGCCTCATTCCCGGGATTTTTTAATTTGGACGGACAAGCGGCTCAGCTTGAAACGCTTGTCCGAACCCTGCAAACGCCTGTCGTTGTAGGGGCGCCCTATTTTGAGTCACAGGTCAGGGTTTTTAACAGCGCATTTTTGCTGGGGGCGGACGGAGAGCTCAAAGGGCGTTACGATAAAGTGAAACTTGTTCCGTTTGGAGAATATGTCCCGTTTGGTTTTTTGCTTTCCTGGCTTGAACCTGTTGCTGAAGCACTCGGTGTCAGTGATTTTACGGCAGGTAAAGAGCTCACAGTTTTTGAGCTTGAGAAACCGCGTATTCCTTTCTCTGTTTTGATTTGTTTTGAAGACGTGTTCCCTCGGCTGGCCCGCCGTTTCGCCGAGAAGGGCGCCCGCTTTTTGGCGGTCATCACAAATGATGCCTGGTTTGGAAGGAGCGGCGCTCCGTATCAACACCTTCAAGCTTCCATTTTCAGGGCTCTTGAAACGGGGCTGCCTGTGGTGAGGGCTGCGAACACGGGGGTCTCTGCTGTGGTTTCAAGCCGTGGCGAGGTTTTGGGGCGCGTCGAGAAAGACGGGAAAGATATCTTCAAAACAGGGTTTAAAACCCTATCTGTACCGCTCGATGACCATGTGACTGTTTATCGTAAGGGCGGATGGATTGTGCCTTATGCTTTAGCGCTGCTGGGCACTGCCTTTTTTTTGTTTCGCTGGTTGCAGGAAAGCCGTAAAGCCGATTAGGCTTTCATGAGGGGAAGAAATGGTTCTCAGTAGACTGTTTTGGATAAAAGCAGTAAGAATGGGAAGCCTGATTCTGCTCACGGCGTCTTTTGCTGGCTGCATAAGGCTTCAAGCAGAAACCTGGCATCAAGGTGCGGGTGATGAGGCACCAAAGGTTCATCAGGTAAGCCTGGATACCCAGCAGCTGGTTCAAGGGAAACAGCCGCCGGGAGACATTACGGTTTAAAAAGAGGAGTTATGGTCAAAGGATTTGCAACGCAGGAAGGAACAGCGGTATACCGGGATCGTTTTCCGGGTAAACGGGATGCCGGGCACTTTCGGCTCTCCCAAGGGCTTTTCTTTTCGTCCCTGGGAATTGGGAGTTATCTCGGCGGCCTTGATGATGACTCTGACGCTCTTTATGAAGAGTCTCTGCGCGGCGCGGTGCTTTCCGGGGTGAATGTGATTGATTCTGCTGTCAATTACAGAGCCCAAAGAAGCGAGCGTGCGTTCGGGCGGGCGATTCGGAGTTTAATTAACGAAGGCACCGTGAACCGTGAAGAGCTTATTGTTTGCACCAAAGGCGGATTCCTTCCTTTTGATTCGGAGTACCCGAAAGATGCGGAGATTTATTTTCAGGAAACCTATCTGAAACAGGGGCTCCTCAAAGCTGAAGAAATTGCACAGGGCTGCCATGCAATGACGCCGGCATTTCTCGAAGACCAGCTTGCCAAGAGTTTGCAAAATCTTGGTCTCGAAACCCTGGATATCTATTATCTGCACAATCCTGAAACGCAGCTTGCAGATGTCGAGCCCTCTGTTTTCAGGCAGCGGCTTAAAGCTGCCTTCGCCTGGATGGAAGAAAAAGTCAAAGAAGGAAAAATCCGGATGTATGGAACCGCGACATGGAATGGTTACCGGCTAAGGCAGGATCAGCCCGACTATCTTTCGCTTGAGGATCTGCACCTTCTGGCGCGTGAAGCGGGCGGTACAGGTCATCACTTTAAGGCGGTCCAGCTTCCTGTTAATCTTGCCATGCCTGAGGCCTGGATCTTTGCGAATCAGCGGTTTGGCGCAGGCACGGTTCCTTTTCTTCAGCTGGCCTCGCGCCTCGGACTTTCGGTGATGGCCAGCGCTTCGCTTCTCCAGGGGAAACTCGCCGGGAGTCTTCCGGATTTCATGGGACGCTACGCCAAAGGCCTGACGTGTTCTTCCCAAAAAGCTTTGCAATTTACCCGGTCGGTTCCGGGCGTGACAACAGCCCTTGCAGGCATGAAACAGAAAGAGCACGTTGAAGAAAATCTGAAGACAGCAGAAGTTCCACCGCTCACAGAAGAGGAGTTAATCCTCATGTTTCAGCGCAACGCTTAAACGACGTTTTTAGGAAGGGGGTGTCTTATGGCTTCTCCCTCAAGGGAAGCGCGGATTCAGGAATTGGGCCGCGCCATTCTTGCCACCGCACGTGACGAGGAAAAGAAAAAAGAAGCCCATCACAAATGGGAGATGGCGCTGCTTGAGTGGTGCATGGAAAATGAGGAGCTCCGCAACCGGGCTTTCCGCTTCATTGATGTCTTCCCCTCACTTAAAACACCCCAAGCTGTCTTCCAGCACATCCAGGAATATTTTCCAAAGGCCGAGCACCGTCTCCCGCCTGTTCTTCGCGCCGGTCTTGCGCTGACCCAGCCCTCTTTTCTGACGCGCCCCTTGCTGAACCGTGTGACCCGGGAACTCTACCTTCGTATGGCGAACCTTTTTATTGGAGCGCGGAATGAAGAGGAGGCGCTTGAAAAATTCCGGCTTTATGCGCGCCAGGATGTGCGTCTTTCAATCGATCTGCTCGGGGAGAAGACAACGCATGAAGAAGAGGCTGATGCCTATGAAGCCCGTTACCGAGGCTTGATTCTGGCGCTTGGCAGAGAAAAGAAAGGGCGCGATTTTCAGAATATTTCTGTGAAACTCTCGGCATTGGAACCTCAGTTTTCTCCCTTGGCGCGTGAGAAAGTCATCGCTCGTACAGGCGAACGTTTGAAACGGCTTTTACGGCTCGCGAAAGAAAACGATGTGTTTGTACATGTGGACATGGAAGATTATGAAACCCGCGATTTGACTTTGGACGTTGTGGATTCTGTGGTTCTTGATGAAGAATTCCGCTCCGGGGTCTCGATCGGAGTTGTGCTTCAGGCCTACCTGCGGGACGCATCGGAATGCTGCGACCGGATGATTGCGCTTTCGCGGCTCAGCGCGATTCCCTTGACCATACGCCTTGTAAGAGGTGCTTACTGGGACAGCGAGATCATGAAATCACGGGAACTGCATTGGCCCATTCCTGTTTGGACTTCCAAAGAAGAAACAGATGCTACTTTTGAACAACTGCTTGAAAGGATTCTGAGCAGCGGTCCGCAGGTGCGTCTCGCTGTGGCGACGCATAATGTCCGCTCGCTGGCCGCGGCGTGGGCTTTGGCCGAAGAGAAGGAGATCCCGGCGGACAGATTCGAATTTCAATGCCTATACGGAATGGGGGAACCGTTTATCCCGGCTCTCAAGCCATCCGGCTATCCGGTTCGCTTTTACATGCCGATTGGTGACCCGGTTATCGGCATGGCCTATCTTGTTCGGCGGCTTCTGGAAAATGTTTCCTCGCAATCTTTTGTCCGCCGGGGTTTTTATAAACCAGAACAAGCGGAGCAGCTTCTTTCGGCTCCGGCTGAGCTTTTGGATGCAAACGAACCCCAGATGCCGGCTGCGCCTGATTTTGACCCGCTTGCGCCGCTGGCTTTTCATGACCGATATGTGCGTCAGAATTTTCAGAAAGCTTTAGATAAGGTCCGCCGGAGTCTTGGGGAAACTCTTCCTCTTGTGATCGGCGGGAAGGAGCGCAGCACTCCGGAAAAAATCAAAACCGTTTCGCCCGTTGATGGACACACTCCGGCGGCGGTCTTCTCCTGTGCGGGAAGTGCGGAGGTTCAGACAGCGGTAGCGAGTGCCGTTCAACTGGCGGCTAAGTGGGCAGATTTGCCTGTCAGCCAAAGAGCTGAGTGCCTTCGGAGGGCTGCGGATCTTATGACTCTGAGGCGTTATGAGCTTGCGGCCTTGACGGTCTGGGAAGCAGGAAAAACATGGCGCGAGGCCGATGCCGAAATTGTGGAGGCTGTTGATTTTCTCCGGTTTTATGCGCATTGTGCAGAGCGGATGATGACGGAGGCGGTTGCCGAAGACCTCGATCAGGAAACCAATCGTCTGGCAGCCTGCCCGCGAGGCGTGACGGCTGTCATTTCTCCGTGGAATTTTCCCGCAGCAATCTTGACAGGAATGAGTTCCGCAGCCTTGGTTGCAGGAAATCCCGTTATTTTAAAGCCGGCCGAACAATCGACACGTGTGGCTTGGGAGGTTTATAAAATTTATCGTGAAGCGGGCATCCCTGAGTATGCAGTCCATTTTTTACCCGGACGCGGTGAATCCGCAGGGGATGCGCTTGTGCGCCATCCGGATGTCGCTGTTATTGCTTTTACAGGTTCCCGGGAAACGGGGCTTTCAATCCTGTCCGTTGGAAATGAAAAGAAAATCGGTCAAAAGCTTGTGAAAAGATTCGTTGTTGAAATGGGAGGAAAAAACCCGGCCATTGTGGATGCATCAGCGGACTTTGATCTGGCTGTCCCGGCCGTCCTTCAATCCGCTTTTGGGTATGCAGGACAGAAGTGTTCAGCCCTGTCGCGTCTTTACGTTGTGGACGAGGCTTATGACGAATTTTTGAAACGTCTGGCTGGAGCAGCGCGGGAGTTTTGCCTGGGATCGCCGCTTCTTTCTGCAAGCTCGCTCGGTCCCGTCATTGACCGGGAGGCTCAGGACAAAATCCAGGGCTTTATCGAATTGGGTAAAAAAGAAGGAAAAATTTTATTTGAGGGAGTTGTTCCCGACGGAGTCCAAGGTCCCTACATCCCGCCCATCATTTTTTCGGAGCTTCCTCAGACATCCCGGCTCCTAAGCGAGGAGATTTTCGGTCCTGTTTTGTGCATCATCCGCGCCAGCAATTTTACGGAAGCTTTAAAAATGGCCGGGGACAGTGAATATGCGCTAACTGCGGCTGTCTATAGCCGCACACCGTCTCACCTTGAAATGGCCCGTAAAACGCAGTTTGCTGGAAATCTTTATCTTAACCGTGGACAAACGGGGGCGGTTGTCGGAAGGCAGCCTTTCGGTGGCTTTAAGCTTTCCGGCGGGGGAACCAAAGCGGGCGGGGCTGACTATCTGAGGGAGTTTTATTTTTTGAGAACTGTTTCTGAGAACGTTTCACGCCACGGTTTTGCACCGCTTCACGACGAGTCCTCAAACGAAACTAAATAAGTGACAGTCCGCCGTCTGCAATGATGGTCTGCCCCACGATCCAGGCTGATTCCGGAAGCACCAGAAATTTCACAATCCTCGCGAGATCTTCCGGCTGGGCAATCCTGCCGGCCGGAGTCCGGTCAATGACCTTCTGGCGGAAAGAAGCATAGTCTGGGAAAAATTTGAGAGCGTCGGTTTCCACAAGCCCGCCTGAAACGCCATTGACGCGAATTTTTTTTGCGGCAAGCTCTACGGCAAGATAACGCACAAGACTTTCCACTGCGGCTTTAGAAACGCCGATAGCGCCGTAATTCGGGATAAATTGACGCGCTCCGAGACTGGAGAGAGCGATGACGGAACCGCCTCCGCGGCTTTCCATGGAGGGGAGGACTTTCTGGACCAGAAGCAGAAAGGCCTTGGCGTTAATATCAAGAGAGAGATCCCACTGGTTGGCTTTGAGTTTATGGGTGGGTTTGAAGGCGCCCATCGCCGCATTGTGAATGAGGATATCAATGCCGCCTAAAGCCTGGAGGCCCTGATCGACCAAGGGGCCCAAAGCGTCTGGATCGCCCACGTTAGCCTGCACGGTCACGACCCGTGCCCCCAGCTTTTCAAGATCCGACGCGGTTTTTTTAGCAGCATCCTCATCCCGGACATAATTGAGGATAATGCTGGCGCCAGCGGCCGCAAGCTCCAGGGCAATGGCCCTGCCAATACCGCGCGAAGCCCCTGTAATGAGGGCCGTTTTGTTGTTTAAAGGCTTGTCCATGGCCGAAAGCTTAGTAACGGAGTGGGTAAAAAGCAAACAAAAAAATATTCAGCTGCTATGCCGTGTGTTATAATCCCCGACTCAAAACCCAGACCTTTCAGGCGTGCTGAGGCGTAATGATTCGTCAGTGGCAAAGAAAAATCCTGGATTTTCTGGTTCGCTACCATCCCGCGCTCGGTTTGGAGGAGCGTGCGGAAGGTTTTGTTCAGCTTTTTGAAAACGCATTGCCGAAAGAGAGCCGGATTCTCGACATCGGCGGAGGATGGGGTTTTTACCATAAGCCTCTTCGTGACCGGGGACATCATCACCTTGTGGTGGATGTTATAAAGCCGGGAATTCAAAAGTGTCCTGTTGTGATTTACGACGGCCAGCGGCTTCCGTTTCCGGACCAAAGTTTCGATGTAAGTCTTTTTATTACAGTACTTCACCACATCCCTGATCCTGAAGCCGTAATTCGTGAAGCCCTTCGGGTGACTCGTGAGCGAGTTATTGTTGTTGAAGATGTCTACCATCATGCACTTGGCCGCTGGTGGACCGTTTTGCGCGATCAGATTCTTAATGTTGAGTTTTTTGGCCATCCCAAGAAATTCAAGACCGGCCGGGAGTGGATAAGCCTTTTTGAGAATCTGGGATGTCCTTTGAAGTCACATACAAATGTTTCTACCTGGCTTTCTGGTTTTCAGATTCTGAATGGTGTTTTTGTTTTTGACGTTTCCGGGTGCAGAACTGCTCAGGGTGTTTTGCAGCACGCTTAGCTGTTAAAAAGAAGGCTGTTTTGTGGAAGAGCTTTCTCAGTCCGTGAATTTTGGTTTGTGGGGTGTTGTTCAAGCACAGCGGCTGGCCGGCGGGAAAAGCTTAAAGGCCTCCGGGAGAATTCCCGCAGAGCTGGAGTGTTTTCAGGATCATTTTCCGGGATTCCCTGTGCTTCCCGGAGTGCTGGCGATAGAAGTACAACGGCAGCTTTTTAATTTTTTTATTCATGCAGGGGATCTTCCTGGAGTTAAGGAAAATCTCGTTGAAGTAAGAAATGTTAAATTCGCGTCTTTTTTGAAACCCGGTGACCTCTGGGATTTTCAGGGTGAAGTAAAAACCGGGCCGGGCGGAGAGAAGGTCTGGAAGGGCCGTCTTTCTTCCGGGGGCCGCCTTTCAGCGGCTTGTGAACTGGTATTCGGCGTTTCTGCGCCGGCAGCCTAAGACTAAGGAGGGTGATAGACCTCATGGACAAAGCCATTTTTGAAAAAATTCAAGAAACACTGGCCGGCGCACTTGGTGTGGATAAGTCAGAGGTGACTCCCGAAGCGTCACTGACACGTGATCTCGGTGCCGAATCGATTGATTTTATTGATATTATTTTCCGCCTCGAAAAGACATTCGATATTAAGATCCCGAGCGGTGAGCTTTTCCCCGGAAACATTTTAAACGACGAGCGGTTTGTCCAGGCTGGCCGCGTGACCGAAGCGGGGATTCAGGAGCTGAAAGTCAGGATGCCTTATCTTGATATTGAAACTTTTTCCAAGGATCCCCAGATTTCCAAGCTGGCCGAAGCTTTCACTGTTCAAATGGTGATGAATTACATCCGGGATCGTCTTGCCAAGGAAACTCCTAAGGCCTGACATGAAGCTGGCAGGTCTCGGCATCGATGTCCTGTCGATTTCCCGGGCCAAGAAGTTTCTAACGCGCCAAACTTCCGTTTCTCTTTCAAGAGTTCTTTGTCCTTCCGAACGAAAGTGTTTCCCCAGGCTTTCACCCCTTCAATTTGCAAAAATATTCACCGCCAAAGAAGCCTTTTACAAGGCCTCCCAGACTCCGATGGCTGGCCTCTATGCGTTTTCGGAGCTTGAGGTAAAGCTCTTGCCTCATGAGCATTTTGAGATAAAATGGCTGCGGTCTTCCGGCCTGAAAAAAGCCCCGAAAGTCAGCGGGTGTCATTTTGTCACCTCTGATTATGTGGGCGCTCAAGTCATTCTCTGGGAACCCTCTTCGGGATCCCGCTAACCCGGCGGTCTACCGCCCCTCATACCTGATTGATTCCGAATGCGCTGGATTCTGCTCGATGAAGTTGTGGAAATCTGCAAAGGTGCTTTTGCCCTGACTCGTTCGCATGTTCCAGAAGGCCCCTTTAGCGTTGAGATGATTCTCCTTGAAATGATGGCTCAGACTGGCGGCCTCCTGCTGGGCTCCTCGCATGATTTTCAAAATGATATTGTGTTCGGAAAAGTCGAAAAGTCGCTTTTTCACGGCCCTTTCCCCAAAGGCGCAGCTCTTGAGATCAAAGCTGTTTCCACGGAAAGCCGGGCTGAAGGCGCATGGTTTGAAGCCTCGATCCATTCTTCAGGGAAGCTCTTGGCGGAAAGCCGTTTTTTTCTTGCGAATGCAGGGCTTCTGCTTCCTGAGAGAAAGTCTTCCGTTACTTTTCCCGAGCCCTTCCTTAACCATTTTCATGTCCGTGAAAAAGTGAAGTCTTCTGACAGTTTCTCCCAAGGTGCCCCGTGAGACGCAGGCGGGTTGTGATCACAGGGCTTGGGGTTGTCACGGCCTGTGGACAGGGCTGGCGGTCTTTTTGGGAAATGGCCAAACAAGGACAAAGCGTGCTGTCTCCTTACCGCGAAAAATTTCCGGGACAGTACCCCTCACGACTTATGGGTGAGATTGCAGGATTTTCGCCGGGTGAATTAATCAAGGCCCGAAAATCGGTCAAGGTGATGTCCCGTGACATACAGTTTGCCGTGGCCGCCAGTTCTCTTGCGATCCAGGATGCAGGTCTTTCCTTGGATAAACTCGATCTTGACCGTGCCGGAGTTTCTCTTGGGGCGGCGGCGCCGATCAACAACGACCTTGATGAAATTGGCGCCGGCATTTTTAAAGGGTTTGAAGAGGGGCGTCTCGATATGCGCCGTTTTGGTCAGGAAGGGATCCCTGCCTTATTCCCGTTGTGGTTTCTTAAATATATTCCGAATATGCCGGCCTGTCATGTTTCTATTGCACATGGGTTCCGGGGCCCCAACAACACACTGACGACTTCTGTCGCCGCAGGGTTACAGGCGTTGGGAGAAGCTGCTCGGGTGATTGAACGTGAAGATGCGGAATGCATGCTCGCTGGAGGTGCTGATTCAGAGGTTAATCCCCTCGGCCTTTCCCGGTTTGAAATGCTGGGACTTTTGTCCCGAAGAACAGAACTGACATCCGCGTTTGACGTAGATTCCGATGGCATGTTTTTGGGGGAGGGCGCAGGGGTTCATATTCTGGAAAGCTTTGAGTTTGCAAAGGCTCGAAGCGCAAATATTTACGCAGAGCTTGCAGGCTACGGGGCTGCCGGTGATGCGGATTACGACCCTTTAAAGCCTGGAGATTTTTCAGGCCGGCTCAGGGCGATGAAGATGGCTTTGAAGGATGCCCAGCTCGAATTGCCGAAAATAGACCTTATGATTGCCTGTGGATCCGGTATTCCATCGCATGACGCCCTTGAGGCGCGGGCGATTCGAGCTCTTGGGGCTCCGGATTGTGTCACTGTTTTGAAATCGGTGGCAGGGCATTTGATGTCAGCTTCGGGCGCCGTTGAGCTTGCAGCTGCCTGCGCAGCGCTGCAGGAGGGGGTTGTCCCTCCGTCTGCAGGATTCAAAAACAGTGCGGAAAATTGTGAGCTCGCCATGAGTTCGTCAGCCCGGGGCAAATCCATTGAAACCGTCATGGTAAATGCCTTTGGTCTAAGCGGGCAGAATGTTTCAGTCATCCTCAAAAAAATTCCATCAGGGGGCTGACATGAATCCGAGCAGACGAGTTGTGATTACCGGTTTTGGCTCCGTTTCGCCGTTGGGACTCTCCACCGAGGCACTTTGGAAAAATATCAAGGCAGGCCGATCAGGGATCTCACGCATTTCTCTTTTTGAAACAGACGGGTTTCCTGTCCAGATTGCGGGGGAAGTGAGAGGGCTCGATGCGAAAAAAGAATTTCCGGCTGATGAGGCGCTTCAAAAGTCGGGAAGGGGAACGGTGTTTGCTGTGCGTGCGGCTGAAGAGGCTGTCGCAATGTCAGGCCTGGATTTTCAAAAGGGAGATCCCGAACGGTACGGTATTTTTTTTGGATCCGGTGACAGCGGGAATAATTTCCCAGGGTTTTGCCGAGCGCTTCATGAATCCAGAAATCCTGCGGCTGGGCGGGTAGATTTTACAAAGTATCTTCAATCCGCTTCCCGCTATCTGAAAAGTTTTGAAGAGCTCGAAATACAGCCTTCCCGAACACTCGCCCATTTGGCCCGTCGTTTTGGCATTCAAGGCCCTGTGGCCAATACGCTTACAGCCTGCGCTGCCTCTTCGCAGGCCATTGGGGAAGGTTCTGAGTGGATCCGGCGCGGGGACGCAGACGTTGTTATTTCCGGCGGTGCGCATGCCATGGTTTATCCGCTGGCTTTAACTGGGTTCAGCCTTTTAACCGCACTATCTCCCCGAAACGCGGAGCCGGAAAGAGCCTCACGGCCGTTTGATAAAAACCGGGATGGGTTTGTGATGGCTGAAGGTGCCGGGGTGGTCATTCTTGAAGCCCTGGAACATGCTCTAAAAAGAGGGGCGGTTATCTACGGAGAGCTCGCCGGCTATGGCTCTACAGGAGACGCCTACCGGATGACAGACATGGATCCTGAGGGTAAAGGTGCCTGCAGGGCAATGGAAATCGCCCTTCGCAAGGCGGGTCTTACACCTTCTGATGTCGGCTATATTAATGCCCATGGAACAGCCACGCAGGTCAATGATGCAATTGAAACACTTGTCATAAAGAAGGTTATGGGCGAGAATGCATACCGGATTCCGGTTAGTTCCATCAAGTCTATGCTAGGGCACATGATTGCGGCGGCCGGGGCTGTTGAGCTTATCGCGTGCCTTCTGGCCATTCGAGACCAGCTGCTTCCTCCGACCATCAATTACGAAGAACCGGATCCAGCCTGTGATCTTGATTATGTGCCGAACAAGGCGCGCGAAGCCTCCGTAAAGGCTGCGCTTTCGAATTCTTTTGGCTTTGGCGGACAAAATATATGTTTGGCGGTGAAACGTTATGAGTGAATCAAAAAATCTTTTTATTACCGGCGTGACAGGAACCCTCGGAAAGGAACTCATCCGGGAACTTTTGCGTACAACGAATGACCGTCTGGTGGTGTTGATACGCGGGAAGAACCGCTTATCTGCCGAAGAGCGGCTGCGCAAAATTTTGAGCCTGCAAGGTCTGGAAGCCGAGGCGGGGAACCGCATTCAGGCTGTGGAAGGTGATATTACCCAGCCTGGTTTTGGTCTTGCTCCGGAAGTGAGAGAGCGTTTAATTCGCGAAACGAACCGTTTCTTTCATGTGGCCGCCTTGACCGCACTGAACGGCAGCCGGGAAGACTGCTTCCGGATTAATCTGGGCGGTACTCTGGAAGCCCTGAAGCTTGCCTGGACGTTTTACCGCGAAGGTAAACTGGAACGTTTTTTTTACTTTAGTACGGCGTATGTTGCGGGAAGTCTTCAGACCTATTGCTCAAAAGAAAACGCACTTCCTGACCAGCCAGCCCACGCGAATTTTTACGAAGCCAGTAAATATGAATCTGAAAAGCGTGTCCGTGAGGCGATGGCAGAAGGTCTGCCCGTCACTATTTTCCGGCCGAGCATCGTTGTCGGCAATTCCGTTACGGGGGAAACTTCCGAGTTCAATGTTATTTATCCATTCCTCAAATTGTTTGCGCACCGTATTATCACGATGCTTCCCTCAAGGCTTGATAATTCTTTCAACATTGTACCCATTGATTTCGTGATTCGGGCGGCGCTTGAAATCGCATCTCATGAGGATTCTGTGGGGAAGGGATACCATCTCGTGACACAGAGTCCGCCTTCTATCCGGCTTCTGCTGGATGTGGCAAGGCAAGAATACCCGCAGCTTCCCGAAATCGAAGTGATCGATCCGAAAGATTTCGACCGCTCGGCGCTTTCACCGCAGGAGCAGTTTGTTTATGACATGATGGCGCCTTATCTGGGGTACCTGAATGATAATCTCACCTTTGAAACGGTGCAGACTGAAGCGGCTCTTGCTGGAACAGGAGTTGCGTTTCCGAAAACAGATGGTGATTTTCTGAGGAGACTTTTGGCGTATGCCGTTGATGCGGGATACCTGGTTGTTTCCTAACGCCAAACCGTCTGCTTGCGCGTAAAAGCCATACGGGCAGCATCGAAAAGAATTCCGGCGACGACGGCTGTTGCGAGGAAGTGAAGCCAGGCGAATCGTCGAGGTGCCCGGATAATTTCATAAGCCTTCCAGGCGGTTGCCAGAATCATTCCTACTGTGATGAGTGCCGCCGCCCACGCTGCCGGCGGATAAGCTCCTCCAGCCGGAAATCCTGCCACCATGACACCCACCCATAAAAAAGGGGCCACTGAAAACAAAAGCAGGTTGATGGCCCGGATAAACAGCGGAAATGTTTTTCGTTCAAAAGAGTGAAGATAGATTCTTCGCCAGCCGCGCCAAATAGCCCCAAAAGAATCGTACATCCGGGTTCCGAAGAAGTCCGTGCCGATTGCAACAGCGCAGGGCAGCCCCAACTCTTTGGTTTTTTTGAATAAAGCGAAGTCTTCCAGAAATTCCGCTTTGACCCCGATATGGCCGCCCGTCTTTTCATAGACAGACCGGTGGATCAGCAGGTACTGGCCATTGCCAAAATAAATTTTACTTTTCGGATCATTGACCTTTTCAACCGGAAACCATAAACCCATTAAGGCCATAGCCACAGGCTGAAGAACCGCTTCCCAAAAACCATCCGCCAGACAGCGCGGAAGCAGAGTTAATAAAAGAGCCCCTCTTTTTTCCATGAGTCCCAGGGACGCCTTAAGGGATTCAGGTTCATGGCGTGTGTCTGCATCAGTGAAAAGCAGCCATTCGCCTTTAGCATAAGGAAATCCGGCGGCCAGGGCGTGATTTTTCCCCGTCCATCCTGCCGGGGCAGGGGGAGAGTTCAGGTAGCGGAGTGTGAAAGAAGGATCCTCGGAAGGGTGGCTGGCGGGAGATGCGCCGAGAGACAAAAGAATTTCCTCCGTCTGATCCGTGGAATTGTCGTTGATGACAATGATCTCAAAGTCCGGATAGTCGAGGGCCTTGAGACCCTCAACGCAGGCTCTGATGTTGCTGGCCTCATTTTTTGCCGGAACCAGTATGGAGACTTTAGCGCGGCTGCCGGAAAGCACGTTTCTGCTCAAACGGGGCGCGTGAAAAAGTGTTATGAGTGCAGAGACAGAACGTTTTATCCAAACGGCTGCGGCGATTATGAAAAAAACAAGAACGGGGTCAGTCGTTATTTTCATGGAGCGACAGCATAACCTAATCCTTTCCAGGTGAAAACTTTTTTCCTGTTTTCTGACCGCTGACACTGAGGAATTTTTTTGTTAAAATATTTTTCAATGCCAAATTTGTTCCGTCGTCTTGCTCAATTTGTTCTGGTCGTCCGATGGCCTTTGTTGCTAGGGCTGGGAATCATCACGCTTATCTGCGGTTTTAAAGCCGTCCAGCTTCAAATTGATCCCACGGTCGACATGATGCTCGCCAAAAACACGAAAGAATATAAGGATTATGACGCCTATCGGCGCAACTACGGCAGTGACGCCATTATTCTTGTGGCGATGTCGACAGACAATGTCTTCACTCCCGAGAACCTCGATATTTTAAAGCGGGTTACGGAGACCTGTCTGAAATTTGAACAGGTTGAAAGCGTCCTCAGCCTCCCTGTTGTTTCTGACATCCGCCACAAAATGTTCGGCGTGAAAATCGTTCCTGCCCTTGAGGGTGTCCTGGAAGGAAGCCGGCCCATGGCCGAAGCCCGCAGTGAGATCCTTTCCAACGAGCTGTATCTTAACAATCTTGTTTCTCACGATGGGAAGACTGCGAACTTGATCATTCGCGTTAAAACTTCCAAGGACAAGGAAAGCGGTCTGGTTATTGAGCGGTTGAAATCGATTTTTCGTACAGAGGAAAAGCGTGGAGTGAAGTTCTATATGGCCGGCGCTCCTGTTGAGCAGTATGAGTTTGTCCGCTTGATCCGAAAAGACCAGTTTACTTTTGTCCCTATGATCACCGCTTTTTTAATTGCCGCGATATTTCTTTTTTATCGGAGCGTTCCCTGCGTCATCCTCGCATTGTCCAAGGTTTTTGTAACGCTCGCCTGGACTTTCGGAACCATCGCCTTTTTCGGGCAGGAGCTGAACCTTGTCACATCGCTTCTTGCCCCGGTTCTTATGATTATTACAGTTGTGAACTCGATTCATTTTATGAACCTTTTTTTTGATATTCGCGCGCACCATCACAGCCTTCGTATGTCCGTCGTTTTGACCATGGAGCAGCTCGGCCTTCCAAGCCTGCTTACGCATGCCACTACGATTCTCGGATTTCTTTCTTTGGCTGTCGACAGTGTTCCAGCCATCCGAAGCTTCGGTGTTTTTGCCGCTCTGGGGTCTTTTTACTCTCTCTTGGTCGCAATGTTTCTTACGCCAGTCATGCTTTTGTCCTTGCCATACCGGGCCAAGCCTCGCGATTTTGATGACAGGCACTTCTTCAATAAAGTTCTGGTTGGGTTTCTTGAGAAGCTTGAGCACCGGTGGAAGTGGGTGATTCTCGCCTCCGTGGTCGTTTCCGTGGTTTTTTCGATTTCTGGAATCAGGAAATTGAACGTCGATACGAATATTGTCAGGCAGTTGAAGCCGGATTCACCGCTTGCTGTGTCGACACGTTTTATCGATGACCATATTTTGGGGGTCTACACACTTGGCTTTGTTCTCAGAACTCGCGACGGCTCTACCATCGTGAACCGGGAGACGCTGCAGCGCCTTGATGCTTTCAAAACATTTCTTGAGCAGATGCCCGAAATTTCGAACGTCAATAGCATTACGACCTTGATCAAAAGAATCCATCTCGCCAGGAAGCAAAACCCAGAGGCCTATGAAATTCCCGGGGAAGTTGATCTGGAAAGATACTTCAAGGGAATTACCTCCGAAGACAATCCGGAGACCTGGAGCATGATGTCGCGGGATTTGAAAGAGGTTCGCCTGCAGGCTCAGATGAAAGCTGTGGGAACCAGGGAAGGGAAGCTGGTGGAGAAAAAAGCCCGCGCTTACATGCAAAAAAAGCTTTCGCCTTACTTTGAAACCTTGATGACGGGAAATGTCGTGCTTCTTGGCCGTATGGCTGAAAATCTGGTTCATTCCCAAATCATGAGTTTCGGGTTTGCCTTTGCTTCCATTTTTCTTGTGATAGCGGTAATTTTCCGGTCGCTTAAAATGGGGCTGCTTGCGGCTGTTCCGAATATCGTCCCTATTCTTTTAACTTATGGAATCATGGGGTATCTCCGCATCGAACTTTCAACCTCTACGGCCATGATCTCAAGTATTGTTCTGGGGCTCGTGGTTGATTCGTCGATTCGGTTTCTACATCGTTTTCAGCTCGAGTTTGAAAAACGAGGGCACTATCTTCAGGCCTTGCACCATACGTATCGCAATACAGGGCAGGCTTTGTTCATCTCCACTCTGATTCTGGTTGTGGGCTTTGGAACTAGTCTATTTGCCGGCTTCAGACCCACGATTCAGTTTGGTGTGCTGACGAGTCTAACTATTTTCCTGTCCATGATTTGCACGCTTTTGGTTCTTCCTGTACTCGTAGTTATGACCCGCCCTTTTGGACACCAGCGCCTTTTCCGCAAGCACAAAGAAAGCATTGACCCGTTTCGTTGACAGTTTCTCCCTTGCCGTACTATAATCCCCTCTATTTATTTTTCTTAAGTCGTTAAAAATCAAGGGTCTAGGAACTTATGGAAAAATTACTTACCCCGTATGGCGGTCGTTTTCTGCCTAAAGAAGCCGTCTCCTCTATCATCGAAAATTTTCAGGAAGGCCGGAAGGTTCGAACCGCAGGCCGGCTCATGGCCAAGCGCATTATGGGCAAAAGCGCTTTTTTTGATTTAAAAGACGAATTTGCGCGAATGCAGCTATATGTGAAGAAGGATATCGTTGGAGATGCTCTTTTCGATGAGATCCTTGGCCTTTCGCTGGGGGACATTGCGGGCATTGAAGGTGAATTGTTTGTCTCCAAGGCTGGAGAAAAAACAATCCGCGTGGAAAAACTGACGCTTCTGTCGAAGATTGTCAGAACGCTTCCTGAAAAATGGCATGGCCTAAAGGACGTGGAAACCCGGTACAGACACCGTTATGTCGATCTTATCGTGAATGATGACGTCCGCAAGACCTTCAAGGCCCGCAGCAAGATTCTTCGAGATATCCGCCGCTTTCTCGATGACCGCGGTTTCATGGAAGTCGAAACTCCCATGATGCAGCCGATCCCCGGGGGCGCTCGTGCAAAGCCTTTTGAAACCCACCATAATTCCCTGGGCATCGACCTCTATCTGCGCGTGGCTCCTGAGCTCTATCTGAAGCGGCTTCTTGTGGGCGGTTTTGAGAAGGTCTATGAAATCAACCGCAACTTCCGCAACGAAGGAATATCCGTCCGCCACAACCCTGAGTTTACGATGCTTGAACTCTATGAGGCGTTTGCCGACTATCACGACATGATGGCGATCACCGAAGAGCTTATTGCGGGGCTTGTTTTTTCTCTTCACGGCACTTACGAAATTCCCTTTGGAGACAAAACGATTAACTACAAAACGCCTTGGAAGCGGGTGAGCTTCTATGATGCCCTCAAAGAGAATACTGGGATCGATTTCCGCAGCTGTGATGTGCGTAAAGCCGCTCGTGAACTTCATGTACCGTTTTCCGAAAAGGACGAAGACATCGATGTCCTTAATGAGGTCTTTGGCGAGAAGGTGGAAGCTTCGCTTTGGGATCCGACCTTTGTGATTGATTACCCGACCGTGATGACTCCTCTTGCCAAGGCTAAAGAGGAGGACCCCTCGCTGGTTTATCGGTTTGAGCTTTTTGTGGCACGCATGGAAATCGCCAACGCTTTCTCCGAGCTGAATGACCCGCACGTCCAGCGCGAGCGGCTTGAAGAACAGCGCAAAATGATCGGTGAGCACAAGGAAATCGACGAGGATTTTCTTATGGCTCTTGAATATGCGATGCCATCCGCAGGTGGTCTTGGAATCGGAATTGACCGTCTGGTGATGCTGTTGACCAATCAAAGCTCCATCCGGGACGTTATTTTGTTCCCCCAGATGAAACCGGAATCAGGAGCGTCCAAGAAAATTGAAAACGAAGAGTCTGTTTCCTAAAACGCTTATAACATCCGGATTTGATCATGGGGTTTGAGTCCTTCATAGCAATGAAACATTTGCGGGCCCGGCGTCAGACGGGGTTTATCTCCCTCATTACAGTGATCTCTGTGCTTGGAGTGGGCGTTGGTGTCATGGCGCTTATTGTTGTGATGGCTGTTATGAGTGGTTTTGACCGGGAACTCAAATCCAAAATTGTGAACGTGCAGCCGCATCTGCGAATTGAAAAAGTAGGCGGCTTGGACAATGTGGATGCCGAGATTGAAAAGATCAAATCTCACGGCATTCAGGGAATTAAAACCGTCTCCGCCTACATTGAGGGCCAGGGAATTGTCCGTTCCAGTGCCAATGCGACTGGGGTTCTGGTTAAAGGGATGGACACGGAACGAGAAGATATGGCGGTCTATGAGCAGCATATGATCTTTGGCTCTTTGGACCTTTCTTCTCAGCAGGTTGCGACAACTCACCGCAAGATGCTTTTTTTCAAAGAAACAAAAGAAGAAAGCCTCGGCGGAATTGTGATTGGCGAAACACTTGCAGATCTTCTTCAGGTCAGGGTTGGTGACCGGGTTGATTTGATTTCACCTTTCAAAGATCCCGGCAATAACCTTTTAGCTGTCCGAGCGGAAAGCCGCGCCTTTCTGGTGAAAGGAATTTTTCGCGTGGGTATGAATGACTTCGACACCTCCCTCGCTCTTATTAGCCTCCCGGAGGCGCAGAATGTCTACCGGATGGGGAACCGGGTTTCGGGAATTAGTCTTCGTTTTCAGGATGTGGACGATGCCCAGAAGTGGAAATATTTTTTGCAGAGTTATTTCACGCCGGAGTATTACCTGCGCTCCTGGTACGACATGAACCATAATTTTTTCCAGGCGCTGAAAGTGGAAAAGTCTGTTATGACGATTTTGCTCGCACTGATTATTCTTGTTGCGGCGTTTAACATCGTTTCGACGCTTATCATGATTGTCATGGAGAAGACCAAGGACATTGGTATTCTGAGGGCGCTTGGTGCCACGCGTGCCAGCATCCGGAGGATTTTTATGATGGAAGGTTTTAGTGTGGGGCTGTTCGGTGTTGCTTTTGGTGCGGCGGCAGGCCTGCTGCTGGCCTTCAACCTCAATCCTGTTTCCGACTTTCTCAAACAGACAACGGGTCTGGAAGTTTTCCCGAGTGACATTTACTACTTCGATAAGATTCCCGCGGAGGTCCATGCTCCCGATGTTGTGATTGTTGTCGCGTTTGCCATGCTGGCATCCGTTTTAGCCGGGATTTATCCTGCCGGCCGTGCCGCATCGCTTGATCCTGTGGAGGCGCTTCGGTATGAGTAGCCGTGCAGGGGAGCTCTTTAGTGTTTTCAATGTGACGCGTGAATACGATATGCCGACGGGAACGCTTTCAATCCTGAAGGGAGTTCATTTTTCTCTTTCTCGGGGAGACATGGCTTTTATCGTCGGCCGTTCGGGTTCCGGCAAGTCGACGCTTCTTCATTTGCTTGGCGGGCTGGATCAGCCCACCAGCGGGAAAATTCTTTTTGAAGGCGAAGACATGACGGAGATGAGCGAAAAGGAACTGGCCCGAATTCGCAACCGCCGGATCGGCCTGGTCTTCCAGTTCTATCATCTGCTGCCGGAACTCACTTTGTTTGAAAACGTTCTTCTGCCCAGCTTGATTGCCGGAAAGCCCAATCCAAAATGGGCTAAAGAGTGTTTGAGAAAGGTCAAGCTGTTCAGCCGCGCCGAGCATTATCCCGCAGAACTATCCGGCGGGGAAAAACAGCGGGCCGCGATGGCGCGAGCGTTGGTGAACCGTCCTTCCGTGGTTTTGTGCGATGAACCGACGGGTAATTTGGACGTTGAAACTTCGGCGTCAGTTGTCTCTCTGATGGAAGATTTAAACCGTCGTGAAGGCGTAGCTTTTGTAGTTGTAACACATGACGAAGCTATGGCGGCCCGCCATGAGCAGGTCTATCGCATCACCGATGGCGTTCTGCTCCGGCGGGATACAAGACAGGTCAACATTTCGCGAATATCTTAATGGTTGAGAGTTCGGGGCTGAACTAGGAATTCGTTAACGACGGTTTCTTAAGAACGAGTCCTGGAGACAAATTTAAAATAACAGGAGAGACGTATGGAACTTCAGATTTACATCGACGGCAAGTGGTACCCCAAAAGCGAAGCCAAGATCTCCGTGTTTGACCATGGTCTGCTCTACGGGGACGGGGTGTTTGAAGGCATTCGCACCTACCGCGGCCTTGTCTTCAAACTCCAGGAGCATCTGGATCGTCTCTGGGAGTCTGCGCACACCCTGATGATTCGTATCCCGATGACCCAGAAGGAAATGCAGAAGGCCATTATTGAGACACTTAAACGCAACAAGTTTATGGATGGGTATATCCGTGTGGTTGTGACTCGGGGTGTGGGGGATTTGGGACTCGATCCGGCCAAGTGCAAAGTGGCCTCTGTTTTTATTATCACGGACAAAATCGCGCTTTATCCCGAAGCGTTTTACAGCGAAGGGCTGCAGATCGTCACGGTTCCGACGGTCCGTAATTTTCCCGAAGCTGTCAGCCCGGCCGTTAAGAGCTTGAACTATCTCAACAACATCCTTGCCAAGATCGAGGCAAAGAATTCTGGATGCATTGAGGCGCTCATGCTGAATCATCAAGGGTATGTTGCGGAGTGCTCCGGAGACAATGTGTTTATGGTGAAGGGTGAGGGGCGGAATAAAAAGCCTGTCTTGATGACGCCGCCCGTTTATCTTGGTTCCCTCAATGGTATTACGCGAGGTGCCATCATTGAAGTGGCGGCGCAGAAAAAAATCGAATTCCGCGAGCAGGTGCTTACAAGGCATGATCTTTTCAATGCCGACGAAGTTTTTTTAACAGGGACTGCGGCAGAGGTTATCCCTGTTGTGAAAATTGACGGCCGCGAGATCGGTTCCGGTAAGCCGGGGCCCGTCACGCTGCGTCTTCGTCAGGGATTCCAGGCGTTGACTGCAAAAGACGGCGTTCGTTACAAGGTCTAAGCGGGCTATGATTTGTAATGTTTGCGGTAATCAGGAAGCGACGCTTCATCTCACTGAAATCATTCAGGATCAGATGCTGGAAGTCCATTTGTGTGAGAGCTGTGCCCAGGAAAAGGGAACTGATTTTAAAACCCATTTTCAATTGGGAGATCTTTTGGGGAGTCTGTCGGCCCCTCCTGCCAATCCTATGCCGGGAGTGGCTGTGCCGCCGGCGGCACAGTGTGCAGAGTGCGGCATGACGTATGAAGAGTTCGCGAAAACCGGAAGGCTGGGCTGCGCGGCTTGCTACCAGGGGCTATCAAAAATTCTGCTTCCCTTGATCAAGCGGGTTCAGCGTTCCACGCATCACGTTGGAAAGCAGCCAGCAAGGCTCTCAACACCTGAAAAAGCGGCTTATGATCTCCGGCTTCTGCAGGAGCGCTTACGCAAGAGTGTTGAGCTCGAGGCGTTTGAAGATGCGGCCCGTATCCGCGACGAGATCAAAGAGATTGAACATAAAACCCAAAAGGGTAAAAAGAAGAAATGAATTCTCTGGACGCCTTGATTAAAAAACCGGTGGAGTGGCTTAAGATGGAAGGCCCTTTGGGTGACGTTGTCGTGAGTTCCCGCCTCCGTCTCGCCCGGAATATTTCAGGGTTCCCGTTTCATCAGAAGCTTACAGCGGCGCAGCGCCATGAAATTGTGGGTCTGGTGGGGGCGGCCGTAAAAAAGAACGCATCCTTTAAAGAGTCTTATTTTTTAACATCGGGCGAATTAACGGAACTGGACCGCCAGTTTCTTTTGGAAAGGCACTTGATCAGCCGTGAACACGCCGAAGAACGCGCTGAGAATGCAGTTCTGATTTCCCCAGATGAAGGTGTCAGTGTTATGGTTCTGGAAGAGGACCATCTCCGGCTGCAGTCTTTTCAACCGGGGCTGAATCTTGTTCAGGCATGGAAGCTTGTCAGCCGCGTTGATGATGAGCTGGAAAAAAAGATCGCTTATTCATTCAGTTTGAATCTCGGATATTTGACGGCATGTCCGACGAATGTCGGTACAGGGCTTCGAGCATCCGGAATGCTTCACCTTCCTGGGCTGGTGCTTACAAAGCAGGTCCATAAGGTTCTGCAGGCTTTGGCGAAACTCAATGTTGCCGCGCGAGGTTTGTACGGAGAAGGCACTCAGGCGACCGGAAACCTTTTTCAGTTTTCGAATCAGATGACCCTTGGGCAGCGCGAGGATGAAATTATCGATAATCTTGAGAGGGTGATCCATCAGGTTGTGGAGCATGAGAAAGAGGCGCGTGCCCACCTTGTTCAAAAGAAACAAGCCAAGTTTGAGGATCAAATCTGGCGGGCGCTTGGGACGTTAAAGTCGGCCCGCATCATTTCTTCTTCGGAGGCCACGCAGCTTTTGTCGCTCGTTCAGCTGGGAGCGAATACCGGTCTTGTGAAAACCTCTTTAACGCGTTCCGATCTCAACCTGCTTTTCCTGTTGATTCAGCCGGCGCATCTTCAAAAAGCGTCGGGCGCAGGGTTAAGTGCGGTGGAGCGGGATGAAGCCCGTGCCCGGCTTATTCGTGAAAAACTTTCGGGAATTACGCTTTAGAGAGTCAATGGTTTGCCGGAAAAGTCGAAAATTAGAGGATGGCAGCATCAGGTTATTTAACGAAATCATCATATTCGATACTGTTTTAACCGCGGAGGTTTGCGATGTTTGACCGTTTCACTGAAAGAGCGAGAAAAGTTATTATCCTGGCAAAAGAAGAAGCAAAGCGTTTTAACCACGATTACATCGGCACCGAGCACATTCTGCTTGGTTTGATCAAGGAAGGTGAGAGCGTTGCTGCGGCCGTTCTTCAAAACCTCGGCCTTTCACTGGATACCATACGTCTTGAGGTCGAAAAGCTGGTTCAGTTTGGCCCTGCGACGATTGTTTCAGGGGATATTCCCTTCACACCCAAGGCGAAGAAAGTCATCGAACTGGCAATGGATGAAGCCCGTCGTCTTGGTCACAACTATATCGGTACGGAACATCTTCTTTTGGGTTTGATCAAGGAAGGGGAAGGCGTTGCCAGCCACGTGCTGATGAATGTCGGCCTTGATTTGAACAAAGTCCGTGCAGAGGTCATCAAGCTTCTTGGTTCTTCGACTCCTAGCGGTTCTTCAGGCCAGGGCGGACAGAGCTCGGGCAGCGGTGGAAGCTCATCTGTCGGGAGTGCCGGAAAAGGAAAGGCGAAAACACCGGCGCTGGATGCTTTCGGCCGAGATCTTTCCCAAATGGCCCGGGAAGGCAAGCTGGATCCCGTTGTCAACCGTCAGGAAGAAATTGAACGCGTCATTCAGATTCTAGCCCGCCGCACGAAGAATAACCCGGTTCTGCTTGGTGAAGCCGGCGTCGGTAAAACCGCTATTGTGGAAGGCTTGGCCCAGCGCATTATCTCCGGGGACGTTCCGGAAATCCTTCTCGACAAGAGGATTGTCGTGCTGGATCTGGCCCTTATGGTGGCTGGCACGAAATACCGCGGTCAATTTGAAGAGCGCATCAAGGCTGTCATGGATGAAATCCGGCGTTCAGACAATGTCATGGTGTTTATTGATGAAATTCATACCCTGGTCGGAGCCGGAGGCGCAGAAGGCGCCATCGACGCGTCCAATATTTTGAAGCCGGCATTGTCCCGCGGTGAAATTCAATGTATTGGTGCCACGACGCTGGACGAGTACCGCAAGTACATTGAAAAGGACGCTGCGTTGGCGCGCCGTTTTCAAACCATTATGGTGGATCCCCCATCGGTCGATGAAGCCATCCAGATTTTAAAAGGGCTTCGCGACAAATATGAAGCCCATCACCGCGTAAAAATTCTCGATGAAGCGATCGAGGCCGCTGTGAAGCTTTCGGAACGCTATATCAGCGGCCGTTATCTTCCCGATAAGGCGATCGATCTCATTGACGAAGCCGCAAGCCGCGCTCGCCTTTCCATGACGACCATGCCGAAGGATCTAAAAAAGCTGGAGTCTGAAATCGAGGCCTTCAAGCGGGAAAAGGAAGCCGCGATTAAAGCTCAGGATTTTGAAAAAGCGGCCAAGCTTCGCGATGATGAACGCAAGGCTAAAGAGGAACTTCTCAATGTGAAGAAGCGTTGGAAGGAGTCCAAATCCGAAGTGGAAGTTCAGGTCACGGAAGAGGATATTGCCAATATTGTTGCTAAATGGACAGGTGTTCCTCTTGCGCGGCTAGAAGAAAAAGAAACCTCCCGTCTCCTTCGCATGGAAGAAGAGCTCCACAAAAGAGTCATTGGCCAGGATGAAGCGATCCGCGCGATTTCCCACGCGGTGCGCCGTTCCCGCTCGGGCCTTCGCAATCCCCGGCGTCCGATTGGAACCTTCATTTTTCTGGGGCCTACGGGGGTCGGTAAAACGCTTCTCGCTCGAGCTCTTGCCGAGTTTATGTTTGGAGATGGGGATGCCGTGATCGTTGTGGACTGCTCTGAATATGGTGAGAAATTCAATGTTTCCCGTCTTGTTGGTGCACCTCCGGGATATGTGGGATATGAAGAAGGCGGTCAGCTTACTGAAAAAGTACGCCGCCGGCCCTATTCGGTTGTTCTCTTCGATGAAATCGAAAAAGCTCACCCTGATGTTTTTAATATTCTTCTTCAGTTGATGGAGGAAGGACGGCTGACGGATTCCTTTGGACGTAAGGTGGACTTCCGTAACACGGTTGTCATCATGACATCGAATGTCGGGGCGGATCTTGTCCAGAAAAGCAGCATGGGGTTTACGGAAAAGAAAGTTGAAATAGATTATGACGCCTTGAAGCGCCGTCTTCTTGACGAGATCAAACGCGCCTTCCGTCCGGAGTTTCTCAATCGTATTGATGACACGATTGTGTTTCATCCGCTTGTGCGCCAGGATCTTGAACAGATTATTGGCTTTGAGCTTAAAGAGGTGAAGGACCGCTTGAAAGAAAAGAATATGGAGCTGGTCCTGAGCCCGGAAGCGATCAAGTTTCTCATCGACAAAGGCTATGACCCCGTTTTTGGCGCGCGCCCTCTCAAGAGAACACTGCAAAAATATCTTGAGAATGTACTTGCTGAAGACATTCTTTCCGGAAAATTCCAGGAAGGTGACAAGATCAAGGCTGAACTTCGCGGCGATATTGTGACCTTCGAAAAGGCGAGCTAAAGAGCTGTCCGGGGGCGGGAATCCCCCGGACGGTGTTTCGCTGTTTTAAGAGTTCAAAACAGGGGTTTCCCCGGCGGAAAATGCTTTGAAAACAAAGACCTTACGAAAGCTAGTCCCTATAAGAACGGCTATTCAAACCGTGGGTGTGATTGCAATCGAGCTGTCGCGCCAGGCTGGCGGTTTAAGCCTTCTTTTAAGTGATACCCTCCGCACGCTTTTTAAAACCAAACTGAAATGGGACTTAACGCTGGATCAGATGTACAAGAT
>CAYRBY010000002.1:22469-60464 GCA_964422635.1 uncultured bacterium | reverse complement strand
GTTTTTAAATTAGGGATGAGCTCTCATCAGTACATTGCGCGCAGTGCCACGGTTCTTATTGTCAAAGATGTGATGACGGGATTGATCAAGGCATTTGTTTTTGGCGGAATCATTGCAGTTGTTGGGTGTTATTTCGGGTTTCGTGCCTCAGGCGGCGCTGAAGGTGTCGGCCGGGCAACGACGCTGGCCGTTGTGGCAGCGCTTGTTATTATTATTGCCTCTGACGCGCTTTTTACCGCTATCTTTTATTTCTTTTAAATTTATTTGAGCAATAGTTTTGAAACCGTGCAGGGTTACTTGAACGTTAGAGTCTTATGATTGAAATCCGTGACCTTCACAAATGGTTTGATAGCCAGCATGTTCTGAGAGGCCTTAATCTACAAATACGTGATGGGGAAACAATTGTGATTATTGGCCAATCGGGCTGCGGGAAAAGCGTTCTTTTAAAACATATTGTGGGACTTCTTGAGCCTGATCAGGGAACCGTCAAGGTTGATGGTACGGATATTTTTTCCCTGCCGGGCCACGAAATGGATGAGTTCCGTTCCAGGTTTGGCATGCTGTTTCAGGGTGCCGCTCTTTTTGACTCGCTGACCGTCCAGGCGAATGTCGGTTTTGCTCTTTATGAAAACTCGAAATTCTCGGATGTGGATATTGAGGGCAAGGTCCGCGAAAAACTTGGAATGGTGGGGCTTTCCGGTATTGAACAAAAAATGCCGGCAGCCCTTTCGGGAGGCATGAAAAAGAGAGTTGGGCTCGCCCGCGCCATTTGCAATGAACCTAAAATTATTCTTTACGATGAACCGACAACGGGTCTTGACCCGATTAATTCGGATGTGATCAATAATTTAATCCTCCGCATGCAGGCGAAACTAAAGGTGACTTCGATTGTTGTTACCCATGACATGACGAGCGCTTTTAAGGTTGGAAACCGGATTGCCATGCTTCATCAAGGAGTCATTATTGGTATTGGAACACCTGATGAAATCAAAAAATCTGATAACCCAGTAATCCGGCAATTTATTACAGGATCTGCCGAGGGACCGATCAATCAAGATCGAGAATCCTTAAACAGCTGAACCCATTTTCGATCAAAGAACAGGCAGGGCGTATGAAACAGCAGCGCAATGAAGTGATGGTTGGAATGTTTGTTATTGTGGGTTTTATCGTTTTAACAATGACTTTGTTTTTTGTCAGCGGCGTTTATCTTTTCCGGCCAGGCTACAAAATCAGCGCCATGTATGAGTACGTGAGTATTCTCGACAAGGGGGCGCCTGTTCGCATGGCCGGGGTGCGTGTGGGTGAAGTAGATAAGGTTGATTTGATTTTTGATCCGACCCTTGGAAGGACACGCGTCAAAATCACACTTTTCATCAATAATGGCGTTGAGATTCGTGAAAACTACAAATTCTTCATTCGCGGCACGCATATTTTAAGCGAACCCCACATAGAAATTTCTCCTGTAGAGGGAAATGCGCCCATGCTGAAAGCCGGGACCGTGCTCGAAGGCGAGAATCCGGTACCGATGGAGGAATTGATCGAGAAGGCCCACGCGATTGCTTCTCACCTTGAAGCGGTTCTTGGAAGTTTTCGCAATGCGGTGGGTGCAGACGATAACGGCCAAACCCTTAAGAGCTTGTTGATTAACATGGAAAAACTGACGGGTTCATTGAGCAAGGTTATGGATGGTTCCGAGGCCGACATGAAAGATACCCTTCAGAATATTCACGAATCCTCAGAGGCCATGAATCAGATTTTGAGCAGAGTAGAATCCGGGCAAGGATCCGCCGGCAAATTACTGATGACCGATGATCTACACAATGAACTTCTCTCATTTGTGAAGGAAATTAAAACGCACCCCTGGCGTCTTATGAAAAAAGACGGCGGCGGTAAGTTTCTCGGCCTTTTCTAAATTATCCCGTAAAGGCAATAAACAGTAAGTAAGGCTTTTTAAATAATTAAATAATGCGATTCAATAAAGCAGTTCATTTTTAAGAGGGCGTATGTTTTTTCATTCTTTTCATTTTCATGATTTATTCACATTGAGGAGTTCTTCTTATGATCTTTGTCATTCGGATTTTATTTATTCTGGGGTGCGGTCTTTACACGTATTACACGGACAATTCATGGTTTCACAGCCTTCAGCTTTCGGATCTTCCGCTGGTGCGGGGAGGAATCGGGCTTCTTCTCGGAACACTCATTGTCTCCATCGACATCTTCTTTAAGCGGTTTACAGTTCGAAATATTCTCTCCATCATTATTGGAGCCGCGCTAGGCCTGCTGGTTCACAAGCTGCTGATGTCGGTTATGGTGGCTTTGGATTTCCCGGTGGATGCCCTTAAGCAGTTCGGTGCCTCAACCGCGATTATTTTTACCTACCTTGGCATTGTTACGATTCTCCGCGGCCAGGACGAATTTACTCTGATTATCCCTTTTGTAAAGCTCGATACTAAAGGCTCCGGGGAAGAACTGATTCTGGTAGATACCAGCGTCATTATCGACGGCAGGATTGCGGATATTTGCGAGACCCACTTTTTGACCGGTAAGCTCATCCTTCCGAGGTTTGTCCTTAAAGAGCTTCAACTCATCTCAGATTCTTCTGACCCGCTAAAGCGCAATCGCGGGCGCAGAGGCCTGGATATTCTCAACCGCATTAAAAGCAATCCGAATGTGCAGGTAAAAATCAATGAGATGGATTTCCCCGAATTTAATACCGTTGACGCCAAGCTCGTGAAGATGGGGCAGGTTCTGAACGCCAAAGTTTTTACCAACGATTACAATTTGAACAAGGTCGCTGAACTTCAAGGCGTAAAAGTGCTTAACATTAACGAGCTCGCAAACGCGCTGAAACCGATTGTGATGCCCGGAGAGTTGATGCAGGTCAAGATTTTGAAGGAAGGTAAGGAGCCTGACCAAGGCGTTGCCTACCTTGATGATGGCACGATGGTGGTTGTTGATAATGGGCGACGCCGTATGGGCCAGACTTTAAGCGTCACGATTACCAGTGTTTTACAGACTCAGGCAGGCCGCATGATTTTTGCCCGTCTTTCGGATGATTCCGAGATGGGCGGAGACCGTAACCGCGGGCGTTCTCCAAGACAGGATGAGCAGCGGTCTCCTTCATCTGCCAGTGACACAGGCGCGGCCAAACACGTTTGATATGAACCGAGTTTCCCTGATTGTTGCAGGCGGCGGTTCCGGCGAGAGATTCCGAAAAGCGCTTGAGTCCGACAGCCGTTTGTCAGGAGCTTCCCGCAAACCTTCGAAGATTTTCGTTGAGCTTGCGGGTAAACCTGTGTTGGTTCACGCACTTCTAGGACTCAAGAAGGTTCCGGCCATCCGGGAAATTATTTTGGCTGTCCCTTCCGCTGTCGCTGCCGAGACCCGGGCCATGCTTAAGTCAAAAAATCTAAAGGAAGTTAAGGTGGTCGCCGGAGGGGCAACCCGGGCGGAATCCGTCTTCAAGGCATTAAAGAGAACAAACCCCTCGAATGTCTGGGTTTTGGTGCACGACGGGGCGCGGCCATTGATTGCCCCTGAAGCTGTACAAAAACTCATGCACGAAATACAGGGATTTGATGCTGCTGTTTTGGCTTCCCCCATTGCATCGACCGTTAAACAGGTGAATCTGGCGACTTTTGCAATTGAGAAGACGCTCGACCGCAATGTTTTGTTTGCGGCCGAAACCCCTCAGCTGGCCAGGCGGACGCTTCTGATGAAGGCTTACAAGACTCTACCGGCTGCCTTTCAGGCTACGGATGAAGCATCTCTTGTGGAAGCTGCGGGCGGCAGGGTGAGAGTTGTGACGCATGACGGCTGGAATCCAAAAATTACGACGCTCCAAGACTTCAAACTGGCTGAAGCCTATCTGTCCGGGAACGATGTGATGGAAAGACGCACGGGCATTGGCCGGGACACTCACCGGCTTGTTAAAGGCAGGACATTCTGGCTGGGAGGTCTGAAAATTCCCCACAACATGGGGCCTCTTGGTCATTCCGACGGTGACGCTCTCTTGCACGCGGTTGTGGATGCTGTTCTGGGTGCCTTGTGCAAGGGAGACATTGGTGACTGGTTCAGCGACAAAAGCGCCCAGTTTAAAGGTATGTCCAGTTCGAGATTTGTGGAAGCCGTCATGAAAGAAGCCTTGAAAGCTGGCTGGCATCCCGTGCATGTCGATACGGTCGTAACGCTTGAGCGGCCGAAGCTGGGGGCCTACAAAAGAAAAATGGCGTCAAAAATTGCCTCATTACTTGGATTAAGAGATGACGAGGTTTCAGTGAAGGCAAAAACAGCAGAAGGTTTGGGTGCGGAAGGCTCCGGGCAGGCCGTCACAGCGGAAGCTCTTGTCACGATGATTCGTATCAGGGAAAGATCTGTTTGATGATGAAGCTGCTTTCAGCTGGACTAATTTTTTTTGGAATTTTTTTGATTGAGGCTGCGGGCTTTGCTTCAGGAGGGTTCTTGGGGGAGCAAGACATGGGCGGCTTCAGCGGCAGGCATGCTGAAGAAACGCTTGAAAGCTGCTTCCGTCTTCCGGATCCCGGCGCGCGCAGCGGTTGTCTTATCGACATCGCAGTCAAAGAAAAAGATGTTTCGGATTGCGACCTTATTGAAATCCCTGGAATGGTGCATGATTGTATTGACCGGGTGGCAGCTGTAACGACGATTGCTGCCGAGAAATGCAGGATTATGAATGAACAGTATCGGGATCATTGTCAGAGGGCTGTGCGCCGCTAGGCAGCCCGAAAACCGCATTTTATAAAGCACAAGGAAAAAGAAATGGTAAGAGTCAGGTTTGCCCCGTCCCCGACGGGATACATTCATCTTGGTAATGTCAGAACGGCGTTATTTAATTTTCTTTTTGCAAAACATCAAGGCGGGAAGTTTATCCTGCGCGTTGAGGATACGGATCTTGAGCGCTCGAAGCCGGAATACCGAGAGGCCCTGATGGAAGATCTCCGCTGGATGGGAATACAGTGGGATGAAGGGCCTGAGGTGGGAGGCGCCTATGGCCCGTATCTTCAATCGGAGCGTCTCAGCATTTACAAGACCTATGTGGACAAGCTGCTGGCAGAGGGAAAAGCCTATTACTGTTACGTAACAGAAGAAGAGACAGAGGAAGCAAAAAGATTAGCTCGTCTTGAAAAGCGTCCGCCACGTTTTGATAATCGAGGCCGTTATTTCACGCCGCAGGAAATCGACGCGCGCAAGGCGAAAGGGATAAAACCCACCATCCGTTTCAGGGTGGAGAATCCTCAAGTTGTTTTCCACGATCTTGTCCGCGGGGAAGTTCATTTCAACCTTGATGACATGGTTGGTGATTTTGTTATTGTTCGAGCGGATGGTTCGCCTACCTTTCATCTGGCTGTGTGTATTGATGACGGACTCATGAAAGTCACGCATGTGATTCGCGGAGAGGACCATCTTTCCAACACCCCCAAGCACATTTTGCTTCTTAAGGCCATGGGTTTTGAGCCTCCGCAATATGGACACCTTGCGCTGATACATGGCCCAGGCGGAGAACCTCTTTCGAAACGTCTCGGGGATGTGTCTGTCCGGGAGTTTCGCCGCAAAGGTTACCTGCCTTATGGTTTGGCGAACTATATTGCGCTTCTGGGCTGGTCACCGGGCGAAAACAAGGAAATTATGTCCTGGGAGGAATTGCAGAGCCTGTTCACGCTTGAGCGGGTGAACAAAGCGCCCTCTATTTACGATCCGCACAAACTGGATTGGCTGAACGGTGAGCATTTACGCAGGCTGTCTTCTGAGGACTTTTCTGTGAAGGCTTTTGCGTTTCTAAAATCAGGCGGTTTTGCGAAGGGGATTGATGAAACCCTTCTTGCGAAGGTGCTTCCCGTTTTTCAGGATAATATTGAGCGTTTTGACCAGCTCCCTGAAAAGCTGACTTTTCTTGCAGACAATTTTGAATATGAAAACAAGACCTGGCTTGAAAGCCCGGAAGGGCGTGAAGTGTGCGAAGCGGCGCTTCAAGTGCTTCCAGTATTGACCGGCGAAGGCGAAGCCCTGTATGAGAATTTTGTGAATGCGCTGAAACCGAAAGTGAAAGCAAAAGGAAAGAATCTCTTCATGCCGATCCGTATGGCCCTGACAGGCCGCGAACACGGTCCTGAAATGAAGCGCCTTTTCCCGGCTCTAGGGCTTGATCGCGTGAGAGCGCGATTTGAACTTGTAAAATAAGTTTTTTAAGGGCGAGGCTTGTTTCATGGTTTTTGAATCTAGGGGCAAATGGCTTCGGAAAAGCCTATTTAACAAAACTCGTATAACGTTTGGTCGTTGTCAGTGGGTATTGGGCCCCGTATTTTTTCTTGTTTGGAAACTCTTCTTTTCAGGGAAAAAAGTCATTGTCTATACGGGGGTATTTGGGGGGACGAGCAGGCTTAGAAGCCCAATCCCGTTATCATTTTTTAAGACGAATGTCGATTTTGTTTGCTTTACGGATGAGAAGTTAATTTCCGATACATGGGAAATTCGCGAGGTCGACCGGGTTAATCAATGTCCCGTTTCTACGGCTAAGTTTTATAAAATGAACCCGCATAAGCATTTTGATTCTTACGAGTATGCGATTTGGCACGATGCAACGATTGCCCTGAACGCGGATCCTCGATATTTGATTTTAAAGTATCTTGTTCGTTCTGATTTCGCGATACACAAAAACCCCTTTCGTGACAGCGTTCATGCCGAAGCTCAAGCGTGCATTGATGAACGTGTGGATAAAAAGGAAGTTATTGAAGAGCAGATCAGAAGATACGAAAGGGCTGGGTTCCCAGACAGCGGCGGGCTTGTCGAATCAGCAGTGCTTTTGATGAGACCTCACAAACCCCACGTTCGAAAAATGCTCGAAGACTGGTACGGGGAAATCGTAAATGGCAGTATCAGGGATCAGCTTAGCTTTAACTACACGGCATGGAAGAATAATTTTAAATACATTGAAATAAAAACAAATGTCCGTCGAAGCATGAATTATATTTTTTCAAAGCACGATAAGAAAAATATTATTAACAGGGCCAGGGAAAATTAAAAGATAACTTTAGGTCTGGACGGTCAGTTTTCATGAGCATTAAATTTTTTAATACGCTTAGCAATAAACTTGATGAGTTCAAGCCTCTTGAGAAGGGACGGGTTGGGATGTACACCTGTGGTCCGACCGTTTACGACTATGCGCACATCGGAAACTTCAGGGCTTTTGTGTTTGAGGATTTGCTCAGGCGTTTTCTTGAGGCTTCCGGCTACAAGGTCAAACACGTGATGAATCTTACGGATGTGGATGATAAAACGATTGCAGGTGCGAAGCGGGAAGGGCAGGCGCTGGAAGATTACACGGCAAAATATATCCAGTCGTTTAATGATGACCTCAAGACTTTGAACTGTCTCGCTCCGCATGAACAGCCCCGGGCGACGCAAAAGATTCCTGAAATGCAGGCTTTGATTCAAAAGCTGATAGAGAAGGGTGTTGCCTACGCTTCGGAGGGTTCGGTCTATTACCGGGTGGCCAAGTTCCCCGGGTATGGAAAGCTTTCCAAGAAAAAGCTTGAGATGAATGTTGTCGGCGCCAGCGAACGCGTTGAATCGGATGAATACGATAGCAAGGAGCAGGCCTCAGATTTTGTTTTGTGGAAAGCGGCCAAGGAAGGAGAACCTTCCTGGGATTCTCCCTGGGGCAAGGGGCGCCCGGGCTGGCACATTGAGTGCTCAGCTATGAGTATGGAAGAACTTGGTGAACAGTTTGATATTCATGCAGGCGGTGAAGATCTGATTTTTCCGCACCATGAGAATGAAATTGCCCAGTCTGAGGGCGCAACGGGGAAAGATCCCTTTGTGAAATACTGGCTTCACTGCAAGTTTCTGCTTGTCGAAGGCGAAAAGATGTCCAAATCGAAGGGGAATTTCTATACGCTTCGTGATCTTCTCGCCAAAGGCCATGATCCGATGGCGATTCGGTGCGCCTTGTTGTCGACGCATTACCGTTCCTCACTGAATTTTACATTCGATGGTTTGAAAGATGCCGGGGAGTTGATCCGAAAACTGGATGAATGTTTTTGGCAATGCATTAGCCGAAAAGGGAAGCCTCTCCACGGAAATTATGACGCTGGTTATGAAAAGAATGTCCTTGGAGGGTGTTTGGATGAAATTAAAAAATGGCTTTCTGATGACTTGAATGTTTCTGCTGCATTTGCGGATATTCTCGATGGGGTCAAAGTGATTAATACCCAGCTTGCCCTTCGCGGAGATACCGAAATGAGCGATACGGCCCTTGATCTTGCGCTGGATTTTTTAAGGACGATTGATAAGATTTTTGGCTTTGATGTGACAGCCATCCAAGCAATTCCGCAGGACGTCAGCCGCCTGATGACGGAGCGAGCGGAAGTCCGCCGCCAGGTAGCCGTTGATAAATCGAACAAGGCCTTGTGGGCAAAGTCGGATGAGCTCAGAAATCAGATTCAAGCTTTGGGCTGGATTGTAAAAGATGGAAAGCCGGGCGAATCTTCCACGCTTAAGAAAAAACGACGGGTATGGGACGTATGAAAAAAGGATTGTTTATTACCTTCGAGGGTACAGAGGGCGGAGGCAAGAGCACGCAGATCCGTAAGACCGCAGCGTTTCTCAGAAGAAAAGGATGCAAGGTGCTTTTGCTTCGTGAACCAGGTGGGACTCGTGTGAGCGAGGCTGTCCGCGAAGTGCTTCTCGATCCCAAGAACAAGGGGATGGCGCCTGAGGCTGAACTGCTTCTTTACCTGGCTGCCCGTGCGCAGCTGGTCCGTGAAAAGATTGTTCCGGCGCTGCAAAGAGGCGAAGCCGTTATCCTGGACCGTTTTGAAGATTCCACTTTTGCTTATCAGGGGTATGGACGAGGTCTTCCGATGAAGGATATTGAAATCGTGAGCCGTCTTTGGGTGCGAGGCGGGTTGTCGCCCGACCTGACTATCATTCTTGATATTGATCCTGCCCGTGGGATGGCCCGAGGCGGTCGTCATGACCGTATGGAAAAAGAATCCATTAGATTTCACCGCAGAGTGCGCAAAGGCTTTCTTTCAATCGCGCGGAAAAATCCGAAACGTTATGCTGTGATTGACGCCACGCTTACAATCGAACAGGTTTCAGAACGGGTTCAGGAAAGGGTTCGTAATGTCCTTCGGTGATCTTCAGGGGCAGGATGAAGCGATACGCATTCTTCGTATGCACGTGGAGAAGAAACGCCTGGCCCATACCTATCTTTTCACGGGTGGGACGCAGGAGATTCAGGAATCTTTGGCGTCAGGTTTTGCCTGTGCTTTGAATGATCCGCTGGCTTGGGAAGGTTCTTCCGGGGATACACCGATTTCGAAAAGAATTCTGGATCGCAATCACCCGGATGTGAAATGGGTCGGCGAAGACCCGAAAGCACGCTCCATCAAGATTGATGAGGTCCGGGAGGTTCTCGCCGCCTGCGCCCTTTCGCCTTTTGAAGCCAAATGGAAGGTTTTTATCATTTGCCGTGCAGAACGAATGACAGTCGATTCGCAGAATCTTCTCTTAAAAACGCTTGAGGAGCCGCCCGCGCACTCGGCCTTCTGTTTACTCGTGGACAGTAAAGACGCGCTCCTTGAGACGATACGTTCGCGTTCTTTCGAAATTCGTTTGAAGCCGGGTGCTGACCGTATGCAGGCGCCTCTTTCAGAGCTGAAGCCTTCAGGGCTTGGCGAAAAGCGTTGGGACGATTTTTTTGAAGAATATCAAGGAACGGCCAAGGATCAGCTTTTTCAGCTTTTTGACACCCTGCTTTTTTATTTCCGGAAACTGCTTGTCGAAACAGCCGGACGCCCGGAGTCAGCGGCTTATCAGAGCGCCTGGCTTGAAGCGATCGATATTATTTATGAAACCAAAGACGCTTTGGACTCCAACGTGAATCAGAAGCTTGCGTTGACGCGGCTTGCCATGCGCCTGAAGCGGACACTCCCTAATCCCGACATGTTAAAGGTTTAATATGCCCAACAAATCTGAAAAGACTCTTTACCTTACAACGCCGCTTTACTATGTGAATGCGAAACCGCACATTGGACACGCCTATACCAATGTGCTTTGCGATACTTTTACGCGTTACTTCCGGTGGACAGGGAAAAAGGTCTATTTTCTTACTGGCACGGACGAGCATGGGACAAAAATCGAGAAAACCGCGCGCGAATACAAAGAAGAACCGCGCGAGTATGTCGATCGCATGGTTCCTATGTTTAAAGAACTGTGGCGCCTGCTCGGAATTGATTATGATGATTTCATAAGAACTACTGAAGACCGCCATAAAGAAGAAGTGAAAAACGTTCTGCGCAAACTTGAGGCGAGCGGCGACATTTATAAATCAGAATACAAAGGCTGGTACTGTACCCCGTGTGAAACTTTTTGGACAAGCCTTCAGCTGGTTGATGGAAAGTGTCCGGACTGCGGGCGCGAGGTCCAGGAGCTGAGCGAGAACAACTATTTTTTTAAATTGTCCAAATATCAGACCTGGCTTCTGGAGTATATCAACACACACCCGGAATTTATTCTTCCCGAGATCCGGCGTAATGAAATTCTAGGCTTTCTTAAAGAGCCGCTTGAAGATCTGTGTATTACGAGACCCAAGGCTAGGCTCCAGTGGGGGATTGAATACCCCAACTCTCCTGATCACGTTGTTTACGTTTGGTTTGATGCGTTGATTAACTATATCAGCGCAATTAGCGTTACCACGGATCCCAAGCAGTTCAATTCCCTCTGGCCTGCGGACCTGCACCTTGTCGGCAAGGATATCCTTCGTCAGCATACCGTGTACTGGCCCATTATGCTCAAAGCCTGCGGTCTAGAAATGCCTAAAACAGTGCTGGCTCACGGCTGGTGGACTCTTTCCGGCGCCAAAGTTTCAAAGTCACGAGGAAACATCGTGGATCCCGTGGTTCTTTCACGTGTATACGGTGTCGATGCTTTCCGGTATTTCATGCTTAGGGAAGTCAAGGTCGGTTCGGACGGAGCTTTTTCAGAGGACCTGCTTCGGCAGCGTTATTCAAGTGACCTTGCCAACGATCTGGGCAACCTTTGGTTCCGCGTGGCCTCCATGATGGAAAAGTATTTTGCCTGTGCAATGCCGGAAATCGAGGGGGTCCGTGAAGAGCCGCTCGTGGTTCAAACATTTGCTTTATGGGAAACGGTGAACGAAGCTATGCGCCGTTATGATCCGCAAACGGCTTTGGACGCCATATGGGCTGTTGTGACAAGCGCAAATCAGTTTGTGGAAGAAAAGAAACCCTGGGTGTTGGCCAAAGACCCAGCGAAGAAACCGGAGCTTGCCCGGACGCTCGCGGCTCTGGCGGAAGCGCTCGCGCATATCGCGATGATTTTAATCGCATTTTTGCCGGATACTTCGAAGAAAATTCTAAACCGTATCAAACTGGATCCCACAGCTTTGTTTCCGGATGCCGCATCTTTTCAAAAGCTTCTAGTCGCGCCGGGGACGGTGCTGGAAAGAGGCGATGCGCTTTTCCCGCGTCTTGAAGATGAGAAGGAAGAGGCGGCTAAAAACTGATATGGGTCTTGTTGATACGCATGCCCATCTTTACTTTCCCGATTATGATCAAGACCGCGAGGACGTTTTAAAAAGGGCCTTTCAAGCCGGCGTGGAAGCGTTGATCAATGTTGGGACAGATCTCGAGAGTTCGCGGAAGTGTCTAGCTCTGGCCAATACCCACCCTGCCTTATATGCCTCCGCAGGCGTTCACCCCAATGATTCAAACGATGTTTCCGAAGAAGTCTATTCTGAAATCCGGGCGCTTCTGAAGGAGCCTCGCGTGGTCGCAATAGGAGAAGTGGGGCTCGATTTTTACAGGGAGAGTTCTCCGCATGAAACGCAAAAGACCGTTTTCCGACGGTTTATCCAGATGCATTTGGAAACAGGCAAGCCGCTCATTATTCATTGCCGTGATGCCTATGAGTCCCTTGCTCAAATTTTGCGGGAGGAATCAGTAAGGCTTTATGAAGGCGTGATCCACTGTTTTTCATCAGATCAAAGGGCTATGGAGCCGCTTCTGGACCTCGGGTTTCATGTCTCTTTTGCGGGTCCCCTCACGTACAAGAAAAACGAGGCTCTTCGTGACGCCTGCAAAGCTTGCCCTGAGGAGCGCCTTCTTTTTGAAACTGACGCGCCTTTTCTGTCACCTCAAAGTTCACGCGGTAAAAGGAATGAGTCGGGTTATATGGTTGAAACCGTACGACTTGCGGCTGAGATCCGCGGAACCGCCTATGAAACCCTAATGGAAAGGACGACGGCCAATGCGCGCCGTCTTTTTGGCCTATGATTCGTGATGCGATTGAGTTTTTTAAACGGGAAAAGTCGTTTGCTGTTCTTTCTGTGGCGGTTTTTGCCATCTATGCATGGGTCATGATCCATGGCAAACCCACGGAGGGGATGCAGGTTTCTTCGCAGGATGCTTTTCATCGCGCGCAGCAGACAACTCCCGATCCGGCCGCCTCAAACGAGGACGCCATGAAAAAGGAGATGGAGTCGCTTAAGAAAATCATGACAGAGAATCCCCGGGCCGCAGCACTGCTTACGACAGTTGTCTTTTGCGTTGCCGGTTTTTTTACCTTAGGGCTGATTGTTAACCTTACCTTTGTTTTTAATCCCGGATGGCGTCAGAGTTTAAACCTTGGTGTGTATGACGTTGACAGGACGGACTGGAAACCGTCCATGCTTTATAAGGTTGTCATTTTCTTTCTTGCCGCCAGTTTCTCTTTAAACGTTTTCCTTGTTTCAGTCCAGAAATTCATCTATCCGGCCTTGTCTATCAACGTGATTCTTCTCGTTCAAACATCGGTTGTTGATTTTCTTTGTCTTTATTTTATGGTGTACGTCATTCGACAGAATGGCGGAAAGGCCAAGGATCTGGGTTTTAGAATGACGCCCCGTGGTTTTTTTGCCGAAGTCTTGACAGGGATGACCGGTTATTTGGGGGTGTTCCCCATTTTTGTGGCGGTTTTGATATTCCTGGCTTATGTCGCACACTTATTTGCATATCAGCCGCCCGCTCATCCGCTTGTTAATATTCTTTTGGAGCAAGGCGAGGACTCGCGATGGCTGATCATATACTCGGTGGTGCTTGCGACTGTTATTGCGCCGTTTCTGGAAGAAATTTTCTTCCGGGGATTTTGCTACACCCTCTTTAAAAAGAGAATGGGGCCCGAAGCCGCAATGGTTTTGAGTTCAACCCTTTTTGCGCTTATCCACCAAAATATGTTCGCCTTTTGGCCGATTTTTGTGCTGGGGATGGCGCTGTCCTACCTTTATGAAAAACGCGGGTCACTTATCGCCCCGATCACGCTTCATCTTTTCCACAACTCTATTTTTATTTTTTATTTCTTCCTGGCCAAAGAAGCGTTGGGCAAGGCCGGCGGTTAATGAAAAGCGAATTCAAACTCATTGAATGGATACGGCTTAATGCTCCTGCGCCCCGGTCGGGGGTGGGGATCGGGGATGATGCGGCTTTGATTTCCTTTTCGGGAAACAAGGACGTGGCTGTGACAACAGACGCGATTGTTGAAGATGTCGATTTTCTGAGGCGGGAATTGCCTCCTCGTCTTGCGGGAAGGAAAGCGCTCGCCGTGAATCTTAGTGATCTCGCAGCTATGGGGGCTCAGCCCGAGTCTTTTGTGCTCACGCTCGGAATTCCGAAGGATATGAAGACGCGCTGGGTTCAGGAATTTTGTCTGGGTGTTTTTTCTCTGGCCCGCCGCTATGGGGCGGCGTGTATTGGCGGCGATCTTTCTTCGAGCCGCCGCTTCTTTGCATCCATTACACTGCTGGGGCGTGTTGAAAAAAAGAAGGCGCTTTTAAGAAGCGGTGCCCATCCCGGTGACCTTCTTTTTGTCACGGGGAGTTTAGGTGGATCTATTCTGGGGCACCATGCAGCCTTTGAACCGCGGATTAAAGAAGGTTTGTTTTTGGCTCAGAATATAAGGCCCACGGCTCTTATGGATGTTTCTGATGGGCTTGTTCAGGACCTCGGGCATCTTCTCAAAGCCTCTCGTTGCGGAGCTTCCTTGTATCTGGAAAACATCCCTGTTTCTAAAGATGCATTTAAGCTGGCAAAGGGAGTTAAGGCGCGCGCTCTTCAGCATGCATTGTCTGACGGCGAGGATTTTGAACTTCTATTTTCTATACCGGGCAGGCAGAAAGCGAAACTTGAACAGCAGTGGAAGAAAAAATTTCCTTCGACGTCTCTATCCTTGATCGGCAGGATCGAAAAAGGCCATGCAGTTTGCTGGCTTCGTGAAGGTAAGCCTGACCGTAGATTTCATGTTGAAAAGAAAGGCTATCAGCACTTTTGATATGAGGGAACAGTCTTTTATCAGCCGTTCGCCGAAGGAAACCCTGGCTTTTGCCGAAAAGCTGGCGCGCCGCATCAAGCCTGGTGCGGTGCTTCTACTTCACGGGGATTTGGGGTCAGGAAAAACGACCTTCGTGAAAGGACTGGCAAAGGGATTGGGGGTGAAAGATGCTTCCGAGGTTAAGAGTCCGACGTTTGTTATTATGCATGTTTATAAAACGAGGATTCCCCTGTACCATTTTGACCTTTACCGGCTTGAGAAGGGGGCAGATCTTGACGGGATCGGTTTCCAGGATTTTCTAAACGATCCTGCTGCCATTGCCTGTGTTGAATGGGCTGAGCGCGCGGACGGCGATGTGCCTCGTGACAGTTATCGCTTTTATTTCGAAGTGACCCCTGACCACCACCGGGCCATACGATGGGTGGAGCCGGAATGAAAAGGGCCTGGCCGGACCTGGTGTTTGCCGGAGTTCTGGTAATGATGTTTGCCGCCGCCGTTTTTTTGTCCGGCTGCAGCCTTAAAAAGGAACCGCACAAAATGAAGAAACCGTCTTCTGAACTTTTTGAATTTGTTAAATCTGAGGCGGGCATCCAGGAGTACCTGCTCAAGGCGAATGGGCTTCGTGTTCTTTTGCTTGAAGATCATTCCGCTCCAGTGGCAGCAGTTATGATCACCTATGAGGCAGGTTCCCGAAACGAGGGGCCCGGAGCCACTGGATCTGCTCATATGTTGGAACATATGATGTTCAAAGGAACCAAGGAATACCACAAAAGCCTTGGAACTCAGATCGCGCGTCTGCTTGAAAACTCAGGGGCGGAAATCAATGCGACCACCAGCTACGACAGTACCAACTACTACGAGTTTTTGCCGAATGACAAAATTCCTCTGGCTCTGGATATTGAAGCGGCCCGAATGAGGGGCACGCTCCTTGATCCGCAGGATTTTGAGCGTGAGAAGACGGTTATTCAGAATGAACTCGAGCGTTATTTTGATTCTCCTATGGCGGCTCTTTACAATGCTGTTTGGCAAAAGGCCTTTAAGCAACACACCTATCATCATCCCGTTATTGGCTGGCGCGAAGACGTGGCTGCAATGCCTGTGAAATCGCTGAAACACTTTTATGATGTGTATTACCGGCCTGATCACGCAGTGCTTACAATTGTAGGCAGCTTCGAAACCCCGAAAATTCTCGAAGAAATAGCCCTGCGTTTTTCTGCCGTTCCCCGGTCGACCGAGAAGCTGCCTTCTGAACCTGCTCCAGAGCCTGATCAGAATGAAAGACGGACGGTCGAGGTTCATAAGGAGGAAGGCGCTGAATATTTGCTTCTGGCGTTTAAAACACCAGGAGCGCTCCATCCCGATGCTGCAGCCATTGACCTTATTTCGGGAGTCTTGACGTCCGGGAAAACGAGCCGCCTTTATCAAAAGATTGTTCAGTCAGGGCTTGCTGCGAGTGTGGAATCTTCAGCATCAGGAACTCGTGACCCGGGACTTTTTTCTGTGCTGGTCACTCTTTCCTCATCAAACCATGACGCTGTAGAAAAAGCCGTGCTTGATACTCTGGACGAAATCCAGAGAGATGGGATTTCAGCCGAGGAGTTGTCTCGTGTTTTAAACCAGATCCGTTCAGCGGTTGCTTTTTCCAGAGATGGAGCCTTTTCTGTTGCGGGCGAACTGGCCCAGGCTATCGGCATGGGGGATTGGAGATTGTTCACAGGCTATTTAACAAGGGCAGAGCAGGTTCAGCCCGAAGACATCAAACGCATTGCTGCAGAATACTTCAAAGCGGAACGGTTGACTTCCGGGAGACTTTTCACAGGAATGGCTTCCGGTCCGGGAACAGCATCCGAGAATGTCCGCCCTGGGAAAACCGGGATGCCGGGGGAACATAGTTCAGCAGAGGACGACGGCGTTGAGCCGGGTGATAAAACAAAAATGCCGACGCGGGTGAAAGAACTTTTGGAGTCGTTGGACGTTTCGGCTTACCCAACCCATTACGGAGATGAGGTTCAAACGTTTACAGCGGGAGAAGCGAAACTTCTGACACTTAAGACTTCTGTAAAAAACATTGTGGCTTTTTCCGGTTCTTTTGCAAGGGCAGGCACCGCCTATTCGGAAAATCCAGTGCTGCCAAAATTGACAACTCAGATGATTGACAAAGGCACTGAAGGCCGAGCTCCGCTTGAAATTGCAGAGCTTCTGGAATCCCGCGGTGCTGATGTTCATTATGGGGTTGATGCCGAGTATGTCCGTTTTCAGGGGCGTTGTCTAAAAGCAGATTTTCCACTCGTCATGAAGTTGATGATGGAGCAGCTAAAGAAACCCTCGTTTGATGCAGAGGAGTTTAGAAAGCTAAAAGACCGCGAAAAGGTCAATCTCCGCTATACGATGGCGGCCACTTCTTCTCAAGCTGCAAACGCCCTTATGCGAAGTGTTTTTTCCAAGGGCCATCCGCTGCGTCCCGCTTCGTATGATGAGCAGCTTAGCTGGCTTGAAAAAACAAACATCGAAGATTTGCGTGAGTTTCACCGGAGTCATTATGGTTTGCAGAATCTTCGTCTATCTGTTTCGGGTGATTTGGAAGCTGTCGAAATTCAAAAGCTATTTTCGGAAGTTTTATCCGGATGGGATTCGCACCCCCGAGAAGCATCACCGGTACCCGAAGCAGTCCTTCCGGATTCTGTCCAGTATGAAAGCATTCGGCTTCCAGAGAAACAGAATGTCGATGTTTTAATGGGGCATGCCATTTCCATGACGCGAAAGAGTCCGGACTTCTTGCCGGCTTCTTTGGCTAATGCCGTGCTTGGAGGCGATTTTACCGCGCGCCTTTCCAACATTGTCCGCGATCGGTATGGTTTGACTTATGGAATCCGTTCAGGCCTTGTCGGGCTCAGCGAACGCCTTACGGGTGCTTGGGTTGTTCACATGATTGTAAATGCACCGATGCTTCGTGATGGCATTCAGAGAACATATGAACAGATGGAGCTTTTTCAATCCAAAGGAATAAGCAGTGAAGAGCTGGAGGAAAAAAAAGAAAGCACGATCGGGCAGTTCAAAACGGGTCTTGCCTCAACGCAATCTCTTGCGGACCAGATTCTGCTAGCCGAAGAGCTTGGCCTGGGGGCTGGGTATTTGGACAGCTTTCCTGGTTTGGTTAGAGCGGTGACGCTTGATCAAGCCAATCAGGCAATCCGCCGATACTTTCATCCGGAACAGTTTTATCTGGTCGCGGCTGGCAGCCCGCCGGCAGGACAACCCGATTTTGATTTTCCGGAAAAGTCCAAGTAAGCTTTTGAGAAACCGTCAACAGCAGGGGTGAGTTACGAGAAAGATAATTAATTATTTTAAAGGACTCGGGGAGAAGGGGAAGAAGACCTCAAGTACCCGGCAGGCGCCCCGGTTAAAAACCATGAACCTGATTAAGTTCACGCTTTCGGATGGCGTTTCCTACCAGAGCATTTCAAATATCATTGATATTTCCGAGACGGGACTGCAGTTTACTTGTTACGAAGAAATACAGCCCGATCAGCCGATCAAGATGCTGATTCACGTTCCCGATGCGTATGAGGACATCCCTATTAAAGGACGCCTGGTTTGGGTGCGAAAGAAGCCTGCTGCCAGAGGGGTTTACGTGGCCGGTGTGAAATTTCACGACCTCCCCGAAAAGAGCCTCGAAGTGATCCGCAACATGATTAAAGGAAAGATTTCCCGCCGCTAGTTTTTAACTCTTTTATTAATAAGGGCTTACGACCGAAATTTTAATAAATTCTAAACTGGACTCAAAAAGTCTGGTTAGTTACAATTGACGTAGAGGAAATGAGCATGAGATTCACAACGAGAACCGAATATGGGTTAGTCTGCTTGATCTATATGAGTAAGCATTCTGAAGTTCCTTTTGATCCTATTACGATCAAGGAATTGGTGCAGGCTGAGCAGTTTTCTTTGACCTATACTGAAAAAATTATGCAGACCCTTCGTACAGCGAATATTGTGACTGCTCAGCACGGAAATCAAGGCGGTTATGCTCTGGCCAGGCCGGCTTCTCAGATTACGCTTCGCGAAATTGTGGAAGCGCTTGAGGGTGCGACTTTTGAGATTTTTTGTAAACCTGAAGTTCGTGAGGAAATAATCTGTACCCATTTTCCGGCGTGTGGGATTAAGCCTGTATGGGAGAAAACCAAGAGTGTTCTCGATCGGTTGTACGACTCGATAACCCTTGAAATGATTGCGAAAAATGAGCTAGAATCCGCCTCCCTCAGCGGTATTCCCAAGCCTTAGGGCTTTTTTTTCTGATATACACAGACTTATTTAGTCCGAATTAGGATCCTTCCATGACAGAAAAAAGTGTTCGGATAGAAGATCTGGTTAACCGCGATTACCAGTATGGCTTTCAAACCAAACTGGAACCCGGGATGACTGTGCGCGGCCTTAACGAGGATACAATCCGCCTCATTTCGGCACATAAAAAAGAACCAAAGTTTATGCTGGATTACCGTCTGAAGGCCTATCGTCAGTGGCAGAAGATGAAAGAACCTGCCTGGGCGCATGTTCATTATCCAAAAATTAACTATCAAGATGTCATTTATTATTCTGAACCCAAGGTTGCGCAGAAAAAACTCAACAGCCTTGATGAGGTTGACCCCGAGCTCCGGAGAACTTTTGAAAAACTGGGCATCCCCTTGATTGAACAAAAGAAGCTTGCTGGGGTAGCTGTGGACGCCATTTTTGACAGTGTGTCCGTGGCAACAACCTTTAAGGGAAAGCTTCGTGAAGTTGGGGTGATTTTCTGTTCATTCTCTGAGGCCGTTCAGGAACATCCCGAGCTTATTGAAAAGTATTTGAGCTCTGTTGTCCCGGTCGCAGATAATTTTTTTGCGGCACTGAATTCCGCTGTCTTCACAGACGGATCTTTTGTATACGTCCCTAAAAACACACGCTGCCCCATGGAGCTTTCAAGTTATTTTCGGATCAATACCGAAAATTCGGGCCAATTTGAGCGGACCCTGATTATTTGTGAAGAAAACAGTCATGTGAGCTATCTGGAAGGGTGTACCGCTCCGAAATTCGATACCAATCAGCTTCATGCCGCAGTGGTTGAGTTAGTCGCGCATGACCATGCCGAAATTAAGTATTCGACTGTGCAGAACTGGTATGCGGGAGATCCCAAAACCGGCAAGGGCGGGATTTTTAATTTTGTGACCAAGCGGGGCAAATGTGCGGGGCGGAATTCGAAGATTTCCTGGACACAGGTCGAAACAGGTTCTGCGATTACGTGGAAATATCCCAGCTGCATTCTTGCTGGTGAAAATTCGGTAGGAGAGTTCTATTCCGTCGCGCTCACAACGGGTAAACAGCAGGCGGACACCGGCACAAAAATGATTCATATAGGAAAAAACACACGCAGCACGATTATTTCGAAGGGGATTTCTGCCGGCGAGGCGAACAATAATTATCGAGGATTAGTTCAGGTTTCCAAAGGTGCTGCGGGGGCGAGAAATTTTACTCAGTGTGATTCGCTCCTCATTGGTTCGCAGTGCAGCGCCAACACATTTCCTTATATCGACCTTCAAAATGCATCTTCGCAGGTGGAGCACGAGGCCACAACATCGAGGGTCAGCGACGATCAGTTGTTTTATTTCCAACAGCGGGGAATTTCCAAGGAAGATGCGATGAGTTCTATCATTAACGGGTTCTGCAAACAGGTATTCCGGGAGCTGCCCGGGGAATTTGCTGTCGAAGCCACTCAGCTTCTCGGGCTCAAGCTCGAAGGCACTGTGGGCTAAGAGTTCGAAGAGGAGAATGAAATGCTCAAGATTAAGGGACTTAAAGCTAAAATTGCCGAGAATGACATCTTGCAGGGCATCGACCTTGAAATCAAGGCTGGCGAAGTCCATGCCATTATGGGGCCAAATGGTTCGGGTAAAAGCACCCTGGCCAAGGTGCTCGCGGGCGACCCTGTTGTGGAAGTGACGGCCGGTGAAGTGCTTTTTCAAGGGAAAGATTTGCTTGCTCTGGATCCGGAAGACCGGGCTTTAGCCGGGGTGTTTATGGCTTTTCAATATCCGGTGGAAATTCCTGGCGTGAATAATGCGGCCTTTCTTCGCATGGCCTATAACGCCAAGCGGAAGTCTTTAGGGCTTGAAGAAGCAGACCCCATAGAGTTTGATGAAATTCTCCGCGCTAAGCGGGAGATTGTCGAAGTGACTGAGGAGTTTCTCGATCGTTCGGTAAATCACGGATTTTCCGGCGGTGAGAAAAAACGCAACGAGATTCTTCAGATGGCGGTGCTTGAGCCCAAACTCGCGCTTCTAGATGAAACGGACTCCGGTCTCGATGTGGATGCTCTGCGCGCCGTTTCCCGCGGGGTGAATCGTTTGAAGAATAAAGAAAACGCGATTTTGCTCGTAACGCATTATCAGCGTCTGCTTGACTATATCGTCCCTGATTTTGTTCATGTGTTAGCTGGCGGCCGAATTATCCGCTCCGGCGACAAAACGCTTGCCCTTGAAGTAGAGAAAAAAGGGTATGACTGGCTGTTATCCTGAGGAAGTTTATGGTGAAAAATGAATTCAGCTGATGGGATGCCTTCTACTTGTTATGCTGATACAGTCCGCAGCCTGCGTGCTAAGGCTGTCCGTCTTCCTTGGGTAGAATCGCTTAGGGAACACGCTTTAAAGACTTTTGAAGCTAAAGGTTTCCCCGAACGGTCGTGGGAATCCTGGAAGTATTATTCACCGAAGGAGCTTCTGGCAACTTCCTTTCAATCACCTCGGCTTTTGACGCCTGTGGACCGCACGGACCCCTTATTCAAGGACGCCCGATGCAGGATTGTTTTCGTGAATGGGCTTTTCTCGCCTCAGCTTTCTTCACAAGCACCAGGCAACATCGATTTTTCTGAACTATGGAGCGGCCTTTTCAATCAAACGGACCTTGAAGCACGCCTGGGGCGAAATCTAAACAAAGAAGAAAATCCGTTCCTTCTTGTTAATACATTTTCTTTTCAAGACGGTGCATTTATCCGAATTCCCAAAGGACGCACGGCGTTAGAACCGCTGCATCTTTTTTTTCTAAGCTCTCCGGATCAGGAAAACCCGGTGGCCTCCAACGCCAGAATTCTGGTCATTGCCGAGGAAGGATCTCAGGCCTCCGTCGTTTGTCATTACTATGGAATCGGGACGAATCCTTCTTTTGAAAATGCAGGGGGAGAAATTTACTTAGACCAAGGAGCTAAACTAGAATGGGTGAACCTGCAGCATCAGAATAAGGGAGAGGGAACCCTGTTCTGTAATCTTCGCGCTTATCTCAGGAATGATGCTCGGCTTGAAATGGTAACTTTCAGCCGTGGTGGAAAAATTGTGCGCAATGAAGTCCTTGCGGATCTTGAAGGGCCGGGAGCCGTTTGTAATATTGGCGGTCTTTCTGTTTTATCCGGGGAGACAAGAGTTTTCAACGAAGTGACTGCAAACCACAGGGCTCCGGCCACCGTGAGCCGGCAGTTCTATAAAAACATTTTAGATGAGACGTCTGTTGCAGAGTTCAACAGCCTTGCTTATGTCTTTCCTGGGGCTCAAAAATCAGATTCAAACCAGTTGAATAAAAACCTTCTTCTCTCTGATGATGCCCGTGTTTACTCCCGTCCCAAACTCAAAATTTATGCCGATGATGTTCAGGCAAGCCACGGTTCCGCGAATGGTCAAGGTGATACGCAGGAACTTTTTTACCTGAGAAGCCGGGGACTTGATCGGCGCACAGCCCGGCTTGTGCTTGCCTTTGGATTTGCGGAAGAGGTTTTACAGCGTATTTCTCTTGTTCCGGTGCGTAAACAGCTTGAAGAAATTGTCCGTTCGGCTCTTGAAGCCATGATACGTGAGTGAGGCTATGTTGACAACTAAACCCCTAGATGTTGAGAGAGTCAGGAAGGACTTCCCGGTGCTGGGGCGTCAGATGAACGGGCATCCGCTTGTTTACCTGGATAATGCCGCCACAACACAAAAACCATTGTGTGTCATTGAACGTCTTGAACGTTTTTACCGTGAAGAGTATGCGACAGTCCACCGCGGCGTTTATACCATCAGCCAAAGAGCTACCTGGGAATGTGACCAGGTTCGTGAAAAATGCCGGCAATTTTTGAACGCAAAAAAATCTGCGGAAATTATTTTTGTCCGTGGTGCAACCGAAGCGATCAATCTTGTCGCTCACGGCTATGGGAGGAAGTTTGTCAAAAAAGGGGACGAGGTCCTCGTCTCAGCTATCGAACACCACGCCAATTTGGTTCCGTGGCAGATGCTTTGTGCTGAGAAGGAAGCCGTGCTTAAAATTATCCCGGTGAACGATCAGGGTGAGCTCTGCCTGGATGAATATAGAAAAATGTTGAATCCCAGAGTCAGGATTGTGGCCTTCACGCACATGTCAAATGCGCTAGGAACTATTAATCCCGTCAAGCTCATGACCCGGCTTGCTCATGAATCCGGAGCCGTTGTGGTGGTGGATGGTGCTCAGGGGGTTGTTCATGAAAAAGTAGATGTTCAGGATGCGGACTGTGATTTTTACTGTTTTTCAAGCCACAAGGTTTATGGCCCCACAGGCGTTGGCGTGTTATATGGAAAGTGGGCACACCTTGATGTTATGGATCCTTACCAGACAGGCGGAGAAATGATCGTGACTGTCACATACGAAAAATCAACCTTTGCGAACCCGCCGCTTAAGTTTGAGGCGGGAACTCCTGCTATTGCTGAAATCGTTGGGCTAGGCCCCGCTATTGAATATTTGGAAGGGCTTGGCTGGCCGGCAATTCATGCTCATGAAAAAGAGCTTTTAGAAACAGCTACGCGGCGTCTATCGGAGATTCCGGGATTGCGGATCATCGGTACTGCAAAAGAGAAGGCAGGGGTTGTGTCGTTTGTTCTTCCCGACATTCATCCCCATGATATTGGCACCATTTTGGACCAGGAAGGAATTGCCATACGGACGGGACATCATTGTGCTCAGCCTGTAATGAAACGATTCCAGGTTCCTGCTACAGCAAGGGCATCATTCGCGCTTTACAATAAAGAGGATGAAATTGAAGCCTTGGTCCGCGCTCTTGGAAAAGTCAGGGAGGTGTTTCGTTGATTCCAGAACCTAGACTGAACAATCTTTATCAGGAAGTGATTCTTGATCATAATAAGAAACCCCGTAATTTCAAAGCCCTTGAGGCACCCACGCATTATTCGCATGGCGTGAATCCTCTTTGCGGGGATGATTACCATTTATATCTTCAGATCGCAGATGGTGTGATTCAGGATGTGGGGTTTCAGGGCAGCGGTTGTGCCATTTCGAAATCCAGCGCATCATTGCTGACCACGTTAATCAAGGGTAAAACCCCGGAAGAAGCCGCAAAGCTTCAAGAGAATGTCCTCTATCTTATGACCCACGATCAAGTCCCTGAGGCCTGCAAAAAAGAATCCGGCCGCATGGTTATTTTCGAGGGTGTCCGGGAATTCCCGGTTCGTGTAAAATGTGCCACTTTGATTTGGCATGCTCTCCAAGATGCATTGAAAGATGCATCTGGGAAGCTGCCGTCTCCCAACGCAGGAGGATCCCATGACTGAAACACCCGCCCTTCAAATATCCGTTCAACTGACACCGAATCCGAACTCTTTACAATTCTGCACGAACCGGGAGCTGGTGCAGGGAGGATCTTATAATTTTCCAGACGCGGAGAGCGCGAAAGGATCGCCTTTGGCGGAAACCCTCTTTAATTTGGGAAGCGTGTCAGGGGTTTTGATTGGGCGGGATTTTGTGACCGTCACTAAAAAACCAGATCAAGAGTGGTCCGTTATTGCCGGCTCCATTTCTGAAATTTTAAATAAAAGGCTCGGATCTTCTGAAAAACTTGTTGATGATGCAGTGGTAAAAAAGAGTGACAGCCCCATCAGTGAAACAGAAATGCAGATTCGTCGTGTGATTGATGAAGAGATCCGTCCTGCTGTGGCCCGGGACGGAGGGGATATTATTTTCGACAGTTATGAAGATGGAATCGTCCGCCTTCGACTGCAGGGAGCCTGCAGCTCCTGCCCAAGCTCTATCATGACCTTAAAAATGGGGATTGAGAACAGGCTGAAGCAGGTCATCCCAGAAATCCGAGAAGTTGTTTCGGTCTAAGCGTCTTTACCTTCCTTGATATAACGCTTTTCGGAAACCTGAACTCCATTTTGGAAAATGGCTTCACCAGCCAGCTTTCCATTCGGCGCATAGCGTTTCAGGCTGCCGTGAATCTTCCCATTTAAATAGTTGGTTTCTGAACGGGTGACGCCGTCTTTGTAATAGGTTGTGGACATTCCATTGAGCTGGCCGTTTTTGTAGGTCATTTCGCTTTTAATGGGCCCGCCCTTGAAGAAGTAGGACGTCTTTACGCCATCTTTGATGGGCTCGTCACCTTTATTTCCACATCCGGTTACAGCTGCAAGAATCAAAAGAATAATGAAGGGAAGAATGCGTTTCACGAAAGCCTCCTGAGTTTAAATTAAGTATTACAATATCGGCGGGGGGCTAATTTTTTTTAACGGGTAGTGGCAGGTTCAGCAGAGTGATCTTTAAGGGCTGCTTCTTTCATCAGATGCAGGTGCCAAGACATAAAGTAAAGACGCTTTTTACGATCCATGACTTTTTCTGTTAGAGCTTTTTTAGCCTCCTCCGAAAGCGAAGCCGTGGACGCATCTTTTTTTGAAGTGATATGAAAAACAGCTATTTTGCCCCGGAAAGGGATGGGTTGTGAAATTCCGTTTTCCGGAAGCTTTTGAAGCTCCAAAGCATAGGATGTCTCAAGATGAAGGGCATCCGCTATTTCGGCCAAGGGAGCTTCCGCGAGTGTGAGCATTTTATCCCCGCTGGAAGCAGTCAGGGTCTTCCAGGAATCGGGAGTAGCCGCCTTAGATGCAAAGTCCTCGGCTTCTTTAAGAGTATCGAAAACCATCCCTTCAATGCCCATCCGTGAATTCTCCATGATGTAGAACTGCTGGATTTCATCATCCTTGGGGGCCTCAAGAGGAACCAGCGCCACGCCTTTGAGAAGTTTTTGGACCCGGATGACCTCACGGAGCTGCTTTTCAAATTCTTGGGGTTCCATTTTGAGGTTGCCCTGAAGCCATTTGCGGTAGGCCTTGGGGTCGACATTGGTGAATCCGAAGTTGGTAAGCAGACGGATAAGTTCTTGGCGGACTTCATCATCGGAAACCTGGAAGTTTTTGCGCTTGGCTTCGCGGGCGTATATCAGGTTCTGCCATGCGATCTGGCGGAGAAGATCCGGGTCTTTGGATACGTCCTGGCCGAAAGAGAAAATTTGCGCTCCCCGGTAAAAAGAGTCAAATTCCTGAAAAGTGACATGTTTGCCGAAGACCTCTCCGGCGTAGCGGCCTTTCTTTTGCGACTGAGAGCCTATCGAAACGGCTCCCCAGAGGGCAAAAGACAAAATAACGGTCCAAACGATAGTTTTGGTATGGGTCCTCATATAATCAAGCATAAAGCCTCCTGAAAAGGAGGTTAAGCTAACACACAAAGGGCCCGACCACAAGGCGAATCCCGGAGACTTTCGTGAAAAGAACAGGCTTTGTGCATTGACAAAAATCCGAGGTCTTTTTAATATACGTCAATGGAACCACTTTCAAAGCTCAAAAATCTCGAGCGAACTTATTCATCACACTTTTAAATCATGTTTTCGACACCGTGGGCAGTCGTGTCTGCGAAGTCGCTTTAAGCCCGATTCACGGGCTTTTTTGAAAGGAGTCTAAAGATGTCGGAATTTATCGGGCGTGACCGTAAAGCTCGCCGGGCCTATGGGTTTGATGAAATCGCTCTGGTGCCGGGGGATATCACTTTGAATCCGGACGAGGTGAATATTAACCTTAAGGTTGGTAAACACACCTTTGATATTCCGTTTCTGGCTTCTGCCATGGATGGTGTTGTGGATCCCAAGTTTGCGATTGCCATGGGAAAACTCGGCGGTATTGCCGTACTCAACCTCGAAGGCATTTACACGCGCTACGAGAACTATGAAGAGATCCTTAATGAGATTTCTAATGCTACGGTAGAGAAAGCGACTCAGCTCGTTCAAAAGCTTTATGAAGAGCCTATCAAAAAGAAACTGGTCACACAGAGAATCAAAGAAATTAAAAAGGCCAAAGTGCCGTGCGTGGTAAGCAGCATTCCGCAGCGAGCAGAGGAGTTCGGCAAGCTGGCAATTGAAGCCGGGGCGGATATTTTTGTGGTGCAATCTACGGTCACAACGGTTCGGCACGAGTCCAAAGCGTATAAAGTTGTGGATTTTCACAAGTTTTGCAAGGACATGACCATTCCGGTAATTCTTGGAAACTGCGTGACCTATAAAGTGGCGCTTGACCTTATGGAAACAGGGTGTGCCGGATTGCTTGTTGGTATCGGCCCGGGCTCAGCTTGTACAACCCGCGGAGTTTTGGGCCTTGGTGTTCCTCAAGTAACAGCCATCGCCGATTGCGCTGCAGCGCGCGAAGTTTATTTCAAGAAAACGAAACGCTACGTCAATATCATCGCCGATGGCGGGATGTCTACGGGCGGGGACATTTGTAAGTCATTTGCCTGCGGAGCTGATGCCGTGATGGTGGGATCTGCTTTTGCGAGAACGACCGAAGCTCCAGGGAAGGGTTTTCACTGGGGGATGGCAACACCCCACGCCAATCTTCCCCGCGGGACACGTATTAAAGTTGGAACCACAGGTTCTCTCGAAGAAATTCTTTTTGGCCCGGCGAAGCTGGATGATGGAACGCAAAATCTCGTCGGCGCGCTGCGTACCTGCATGGGAAACATCGGCGTGCGCAATATCCGTGAGATGCAGCTTGCTGAAATTGTCATTGCTCCCGCGATTCGCACGGAAGGTAAACTTTTCCAATCTGCTCAAAGAGTTGGAATGGGCAAATAAAATAGTGGAGAGCGAAAAGTTTTAGCGGAAAATATCCGCAACCCACTTTTCACTAGGTTCTATGAATGAAACCCTTGTAATTCTTGATTTTGGTTCTCAAGTCACGCAGCTTATTGCCCGTCGTGCACGTGAACACAAAGTCTATTCCGTGATTCTTCCGTATCACGCATCCATCGAGAAAATACAATCTTACCAGCCTAAGGCTTTGATTCTCTCCGGATCTCCGGCAAATGTTTATGGCCCGAAAGCGCCAATACCGGACAAACGGATTTTTTCACTCGGCCTTCCGATCCTTGGAATTTGTTATGGACTTCAATTGATCGCCCAGGTTTTTGGCGGGAAAGTACATAAATCCAAAAAACGAGAGTATGGCTTTGCGGAACTGACCGTTAAAAGACGGGCTGGACTCTTTGCCGGCCTTCCCAAGAAAATAACGTGCTGGATGAGCCACGGCGATAAACTTGATCGTCTTCCTTCGGGCTTTCAGAGTATTGGAATTACCGCAAACTCCCCGGTAGCCGCGGTGCTTAATGATCAGCGGCGGATCTATGGCGTTCAGTTCCATCCGGAAGTCGCACACACACCGATGGGCTCTAAAATTATCGGAAATTTTCTTTTTGAAATTTGCAAGTTTCACGGCGATTGGACCCCGAAGTCATTTATCAATGAAAGTATTAAAAAAATCCGCCACCAGGTCGGCAAAGAGCGTGTCGTTCTTGGGCTTTCTGGAGGCGTGGACTCTTCCGTGGCAGGGCTTCTTCTTCACAAAGCCATCGGAAAGCAGCTTACCTGCATCTATGTTGACAACGGCCTTATGCGGTTAAATGAAACGCAGAGAATCAAGGAAACCTTTAAGGATCATTTCCACATGAACATCAAATTTGTGGATGCCTCAGCCCATTTTTTGAAGGCTCTTAAAGGTGTCAGTGATCCAGAACAGAAAAGAAAGATTATTGGCCGTGTTTTCGTCGAGACCTTTGACCGGGAAGCAAAAAAACTTGGCAAAGTCCCATTTCTCGCGCAAGGAACGCTTTACCCGGATGTCATCGAGTCCGTTTCCGTTCACGGAGGCCCCACGAGTGTTATCAAGAGTCATCACAATGTTGGCGGACTTCCCAAAGGAATGAAATTTAAATTGGTGGAGCCGTTGCGCGAACTCTTTAAAGATGAAGTCCGTAAAGTGGGCGTAGCGCTTGGTCTTAAAGAAGAACTGGTTAAGAGGCATCCCTTTCCTGGTCCGGGGCTTGGGGTGCGTATTCTGGGTGACATTACCAAGGAGCGGGCCGATATTCTCCGCGAAGCCGACCACATTGCGATTGATGAAATCCGAAAAGCTGGTTTGTATGACAAGATTTGGCAGGCTTTTGTGGTTTTGCTGCCAGTCAATAGTGTTGGCGTAATGGGGGATGAGCGGACCTATGAGAATGTTGCAGCTGTTCGCGCCGTAACTTCAACTGACGGTATGACGGCGGATTGGGCCCGCATTCCGGATTCTGTACTGGCTAAAATTTCCAATCGCATTATCAATGAAGTACGCGGGATCAACCGTGTCTGTTACGACATCTCAAGCAAGCCGCCGGCCACGATAGAGTGGGAATAAGCAGTCCTCACGCTTTGCGTCTTTTAAAAAATTCTTTTCCGGAAGTAAAGCATGCCTCACGCCGAATTTGTTCATCTTCACTGCCATACGCAATACAGCCTTCTGGATTCCACCTGCAAAGTCTATGACCTCGTCAAGCGGGCCGTGGAATTGAAATTCCCGGCTCTTGCGATGACAGACAACGGAAATCTTTTTGGCGCTATCGAGTTTTATTCAGCTGCCATGAAGCAAGGCGTTAAGCCCATCATCGGTATGGCGGCTTACGTGGCACCTAGTTCCCGCTTTGAGAAACAAACCCACGGAATAAAAGAAGCATCCTTCCATCTGACGCTGCTTGCCCGCAATGAAACCGGATACCGCAATCTTTTAAAACTGACCAGTGCAGGATACCTCGAAGGTTTTTATTACAGGCCCCGACTCGACAAAGAAATCTTAGCTCAGCATTCTGAAGGTCTTATCGGGCTGACAGGTGGGCTGCGAGGGGAGATCCCGCACTACATTCTGCATGAGCAGCCAGCCGAGGTGAAGCGGGCTATTGGGGAGTATTCTGATATTTTTGGGAAGGAAAATTTCTTTTTCGAAATGATGGACCACAACCTGGAACCCGAAAAGCGCCTTGTCGCAGAATACATCAAACTTTCAAAGGAAACAGGGGTTGGTTATGTTGCGACGAATGCTGTCCGTTACATCCACCGCCAGGATGCGGCAGCGCATGATGCGCTTCTCTGCATAGGTCTGGGCGCCACAGTCGAGGAACAAAACCGATTCCGTTATGAAGGTGATCACTACTACCTGAAATCAGAACAGGAAATGGCTGCCAGTTTCAAAGAGATTCCACTAGCGCTTAAAAACACCGTTGAAATTGCAAATCGCTGCAACGTGGAATTTGACTTCAACAAGATCCATCTTCCCCGTTTTGAACCGCCCCAAGGTAAAAGCCTGGAGGGGTATCTTGAAGAGCTTTGTCATCAGTTTCTTTCCAAGCGTTTAAACGGGGAGATTCCTGAAAACTATGAAGCTCGCCTCAAGTATGAACTGGGCGTCATTATCAAAATGGGTTATACGGGCTATTTTTTGATTGTTTGGGATTTTATCCATTATGCAAAGCAGCAGGGAATCCCTGTGGGACCTGGCCGCGGTTCAGCGGCCGGAAGCCTCGTGGCATATGCTCTTGGAATTACGGACATTGATCCGATTGTTCACGGGCTTATCTTTGAGCGATTCTTGAACCCTGAGCGCGTCAGCATGCCTGATATCGATATCGACTTCTGTTACGAGCGCCGCGATGAAGTTATTGATTACGTGCGAAGAAAGTATGGATCCGACAATGTGGCGCAGATTATTACCTTTGGAACCATGGCCGCCAAAGCAGCTATTCGTGATGTGGGGCGTGTGATGGGGTTTAGTTTTCAGGATACAGACAGGATTGCCAAACTCATTCCCATGGAGCTGAATATTACTTTGAAGCAGGCCATTGAAAAAGAACCACAGCTTAAGGAGTTGATGGCTTCTGACCCCAAAGTAAACCGTTTGATGGAAATGTCCAAATCACTGGAAGGGCTTGCCCGCCATGCCTCCACGCATGCTGCCGGTGTTGTGATCTCCGATAAACCTCTTACGGAATATGTTGGGCTTTTTCGAGCTGGCGAGCAGGTCTCAACACAATTTACGATGAAAGACCTCGAGAAAATCGGTCTCCTTAAGATGGACTTTCTCGGGCTTAAAACGCTCACCATGATTTTCCATACACTTCAAATTATTAAGAAATCCCGAGGTGTTGATCTGCATCTGGAGGATTTGAAGCTGGATGATGCAAAGGCCTATGAAATGCTCGCGCGTGCCGAATCAGCTGGCGTGTTCCAGCTTGAAAGTTCGGGTATGCGTGATTTGCTTAAAAAAATGAAACCCACATGCTTTGATCACGTAGTCGCGCTTCTGGCGCTGTATCGTCCTGGACCTCTTGGCAGCGGCATGGTGGACGATTTTATTGAGAGAATGCACAAGCCGAGCAGCATCAAGTACGATCACCCGATTTTGGAGCCTATTCTTAAAGAAACTTACGGCGTTATTCTTTACCAGGAACAGGTCATGAAGATTGTCAGTGACATGGCTGGTTTTTCACTTGCCAAAGCCGATAACCTGCGCCGCGCGATCGGTAAAAAAATTCCGGAAGTTATGGAGCGCGAAAAGCAGGCCTTCGTCGAAGGCTCTGCCAAAAGTAACGTTAAGAAAACAGTCGCGGAAAAGATCTGGAACCTTATTGATTACTTTTCAGGCTATGGGTTTAACAAATCTCATTCAACAGCCTACGCCTTGATTTCCTATCACACGGCTTATCTCAAAGCCCATTATCCGCTTGAGTTCATGACGGCGCTGTTGACTTCGGAAATGGGAAATACAGATAAGGTCGTCCGCTATATTGAAGAGAGCAAAAAAATGGGGATTCGAACTTTACCGCCGTCTGTTAATGAAAGTTCTGCAGAGTTTACCTGTTCTGAAAACCACATTCGTTTTGGTATGGCGGCCGTTAAGAACGTTGGAACCACGGCCATTGATTCGATTTTAGAAGCCCGCCGTAAAGACGGCCCATTTAAATCATTCTTCGAGTTTACGGAACGCGTGGATCTTCGAGTCTGCAATCGAAAGGTCTTGGAAAGTCTTATTAAGTGCGGTGCATTTGACTGTTGGAGTTTAAAGCGGGCTCAGCTCATGGCAATGATTGACAGAGCTTTAGAAGCGGGTTCATCCCTTCAAAAGGACCGCACCCGAGGACAGCTTTCATTTTTCGGGGGAAGTGCAGCCGCGGTGGACGATTTCACCGAAGGGACGCAGGACATTCCCGATATCCCTGAATGGCCCGAAAGCCAAATGCTCGCTTACGAGCGGGAGCTGCTGGGCTTTTATGTGACATCGCACCCTCTTTCAAAATATGCCAAACAGCTTGAAACATATGCAACGGCATCGAGTGATCGGTTATCCGAGTTTGGTGATAACGAAGAGGTTACCTTGGGAGGGATCGTCGATTCCGTAAAAGAACACTTTACTAAAAAGGGTGACCGCATGGCTTTTTTGGGGCTTCAGGATTTAAGCGGAACCCTTGAGGTTATTGTTTTCCCTGAAACGTACAAGGCTTCTCAAAGTCTTCTCCAAAAAGACAAAACTGTTTTTGTCCGCGGCAAAATCAACCTTCGTGACGATGCCCCAAAAGTTATTGCCGATGAAATTATTCCTCTGGATGAAGTGCAGAGAAGATTCACGAAAATGGTTTCCATTGATTTGCAAACCGCAGGTTTGCGGCCTGAAGTCCTTCAGGAAATCAAGCTTCTTCTCCTCCGGCACAAAGGTGTGACGCCGGTTTATCTGCGGTTTCGAGATCCCCAGGGAAAAACCGCAATTTTAAACTCTGGTGACGAACTCAAAGTCGAAACTTCCGACGAACTCTTCCAAGAACTGCAGCGGCTTTTAGGTGAAGGGGCCGTAAAAGTTCGTTAAAAAAAACTTCATTTTTTATAACTTAATGCCGTATCGTCATTTATAGCAGAGAAGATGCTTGACAGAGGCCAAAGCTTCTGTTAGCTTTTTTTGTGTATCTATAATGTTCTCAAGCATTTATAGAATGACCCGCCACACGGGCCACTAGAGGAGGTGAGGCGCGTGACCAAAAAAGACATAGTAATGAAGGTCTCTAACGAGACCAATCTCACGCAAATTGATGTAAAAAAGATTGTTCAGCGAACTCTTGATGTAATTCTCGAGAGTTTGGAGCGCGGTGAGACGGTAGAGCTCCGTAACTTTGGTGTTTTTAAAGTGAAGAGCCGCAGAGGTCGTCTTGGAAGAAATCCCCGCACTGGACAAGAAGTCAGTGTCCCCGAAAAGAAGGTCGTTGTTTTTAAGCCGGGGCTGGTCATCAAGAACAAAATCAAATAAGAATTTTTCTGTGATGCCCCCGGCGGGGTTAAGAACAGAGGGAGGATCGAATGCCGGATAAAGGTAAAGTGAAATGGTTTTCCAACGTCAAGGGTTACGGTTTCCTGACAAAGGAAGGCTTTGATAAAGATATTTTTGCCCACTACTCGGCAATTCAAGCGGAGGGTTATAAAACCCTTGATCCGGATGAAGAAGTCGAGTTTGAAATCGTGGATGGCGAACGAGGACCTCAGGCTAAAAATATCGTTCGGACCAAAAAAGCTCAGAAAGCTAAAGAAGGCGAAAAAGCCTAAATTCCCCTGCGTTCTTTACAGGACATTTTCAAATGCTCTGGCTTTGTTCCAGAGCATTTGCTTTTTTAAAGCCTCATGGAACATTCAGCGCGCCGCCTTCGGCGTTTTTATTTTCAAGATAATCTTCCGCTTGAATCCCAGACCTTTTGTCTGTCACCGGGAGAATCTAAACACCTCGCGCAAATCCTCCGCTTGAAACCGGGCGATTCCTGCCTGGTTCTCGATTCTGCAGGTATAGAAGTTCACGCTCGGGTTGAGAGCTTCCGGGCGGACGGCCGGGTTGATCTCCTTGTCCTGAAGAGGTATCAGCCTACTGCAACATTCTGGCCCATAAGGATTTATCAAGCCATACCCAAAGGAGTCAAATTCGAAACATTAATTCAAAAGGCGCAGGAGATAGGTGTTTCTGCCCTTATCCCGCTCATGACTGAAAGAACGGTCGTTAGAATTGAGCAAAAAAAGGAATCCCCAAAAATGGTGCGCTGGCATAAAATAGCGGCTGAAGCGGCCAAACAATCAGGGTGCCGGACAGCGCTTGAAATTTCAGTGCCGATGACGTTAACAGAGGCTTTTCGCTCACTTGGAGCCAAATCCCTTGTCGCAATTCTTCATCCCTCAGCATCTTCAATTCCGCTCAGGCTTTGGGCGGATCATCTGAGTGATAAAAGTAAAGAAGCCCCGCTGCCGGCTTTGAACCTTTTTATTGGGCCTGAGGGAGGCTTTTCAAGCAGAGAAATTTCGGCGGCTGAAGAAGCGGCCGCTCGTGAGAGTTGGGATTTTCAGCAGTTGGGGCTAGGAGCGTCTATTTTGAAAACGGATACAGCATTTATTGGTGTTGCAGCATTTTTAAAATTCTGGATGGAAGGTCTTTTGACCGAAGCGAACCGTTGAAATGGAAGATACTCTAAAGAAACAATCAAAACACGATCCTCGCGTTAAGTTTATAACGCTGGGCTGCAAGGTTAATCAATACGAAAGCCGCGGAATGCTAGAGTCCGTTTTGAGAAAAGGTTTCCGGGAAGCTGAAGTATCTGACACCGGCTGCGAGTTTGTAATTATCAATACATGCACGGTGACCGCTGATGCGGACAAAGAAAACAGATACTGGATCCGCCGTATGCGCAAAGAGAATCCAGCGGCGAAAATAGTTGTAACGGGCTGTTATGTTGAGCGTAACCGTTCTGAGGTGGAGTCGTTGGCAGAAGTCGATCTCGTCCTTTCCAATCATGATAAAGCGGATATTGCAGACCATCTTACTGCAGGGTGTGTAGCACCCGAAGTTCAGGATTCAGAAACCGTAAGACAAAAAAAACTGCAGTTTGCCCCCCTTCAAATTTCTTCTTTTCAGGGAAACGGAAGGGCGTATGTAAAAGTTCAGGATGGCTGCAACCACGCTTGTTCATTCTGTAAAGTCGTTATGGTTCGCGGTCGTTCCCGCAGCCGCGTTCTTTCTGATATTGTTGAAGAGGTTAAGCGTCTCCGTGACTCAGGATACCGAGAAATTGTTTTTGCCGGGATTCAACTGGGTGCCTATGGACTTGATTTTGAAAAGGAAAATGCATTATCCGAAATGCTTGAAGTATGTTCCCGGATAGAGGGAATTGACAGGCTTCGTCTCAGCTCCATTGAGCCAACAGATGTCAGGCCTGAACTTATCGCTACGCTTCGTGACGTTCCCAAGTGTTGTGCTCATCTGCATATTCCGCTGCAAAGCGGGGATGATGAAGTTCTGCGGGGCATGAACCGCCGTTACAACCGTGCGTTTTATATTGATCTTGTGGCACGGCTCAAGGCAAGCATCCGCGACTTCTCTCTTACGCTGGACGTGATGGCGGGTTTTCCAGGAGAAACCCAAGAAGCCTTTCAGAATACACTGAAGCTTTTATACGAAGTTCAACCGCTTAAATGTCATGTTTTTCCTTACTCTCCCCGTGAGGGAACGCGATCTTTTCGTTTTGCTGATGTCGTTTCGCCGGAGGTCATTCGCAATCGTGTTCGAGAACTGATCGTCGCCGGCGAAGCTTTGGGGCGTGCGGAGCGTATGCGTTACGCGGGACGTATGTTTCCGGTTTTGGTTGAGAAAAAGCTGGAACGGGGCGGTTTTGTTCAGGGGCTGACGCATCATTATTTGAAAGTTTGTTTTCAAGGGAATCAATCGGATATTGGAACCACTATTCCTGTGGAGCTTATCGGCCTTGAAGGCGATGTTTTTTTGGGCCGGCCAAACCACAGGGAAAACGCAGCCATTTAGACTTTTAGGGAACGATATGTTGGATTGGGTATTTGGATTGTTTGATAAGCTTGCTCAAACGGCGTTGCTCCATTATTTAGCGGAGCATTTTCAGTGGGTGGATTGGTTTGCAATTCTTTTTCTTGTCTTAGGGGTGGTTTACGGCATTCAAAACGGGCTTTTGGCTGAGGTTGCTGAGATCGGTCAAATTATGGCAGTTATCTATTTGACGTATGAATTTAGCGGCAGGGCTGAAAATCTGGTCCGCAATTATCTTGATTTTGTTCCCCATGACACAGCAAAGGCAGTCGCTTTTATTGCGACAGGCGGATGCTTTTGGGGACTTGCGGCTCTTGTTTTTAAGCTGCTCCGGAAGTTTTTTCATGCTCAGGTGGCAGCACCCCTTCGCTATTTGGGCGGGGGCTTGCTGGGAGGCTTCCACCTGCTCATTATCTTCAGTTTCATCTGTCAGGCGATTCTTCTTTTGCCCTACCACCCGCCTAAAAAAGCTTTTGAAAAAGGATCTTCGTACTCAGGCCGGTATATTGCCGATTTAGCTCCCAGAATTCATGACATGGTTTCCAGACCTGAAAACATTGCATCGCACTAAAGTCCTGGAATGGATTCCTCAGCAGATTCCCGACTGAATTAAACCACAGGAAATTCCAATGCGTTTTGATGACAGAATTATCGACCAAGTACAGGCGGCAAACGACATCGTTGACGTCGTTTCACAGGTTGTGCCGCTCAAGAAATCAGGTCGAAATTTTAAAGGCCGCTGTCCCTTTCACGAAGAAAAAACCCCGTCTTTCATGGTCAGTTCCGAAAAACAGATCTATCACTGCTTCGGCTGCGGCGCTGGCGGGAACGTTTTTGGTTTTCTTATGCAGTATGAAAACTTAAGTTTTCCCGAAGTCCTGCGCCGCCTTGCAGAACGGGCCCATATCCGTCTTCCAGAAAAATCGGAGCATCGCAAAGAAGGACAAAGCGAGCAGGAAAAGATTTACGAAATTTATCAGTTCGCGGCTGACTATTATCGGGAACTTTTTTGGCATCCCGAGCAGGGGAAGGCGGCGCGCGATTATTTTGTGAAGCGCGGTTTTAACCTGGAGTTGGCCAAAGAATTTCAAGTGGGATGGGCTCCGGATGCGTGGCGGGGGCTCTTTGAGCATTTGAGCAAAAAGGGGATGTCTGAAGCATTTATATTAAAAGCCCGGCTTATCAATCGATCCGACAAGGGGAACGTTTATGATGTTTTCCGCGGCCGACTCATGTTTCCCATACATAATCTTCAGGGTAAAGTTGTCGCCTTTGGAGGCCGGTTGATTGCTGAAGCCGAGGGTCCGAAGTATTTGAATTCTCCAGAGAATCCCATATTCATTAAACGCCGCGAACTGTTCGGACTTCACAATGCGAAAAAATTTCTGAATCGCGAATTCCCAAGGATTATTGTTTCCGAGGGGTACCTGGATCTTCTAAGACTATTTGATCAGGGGTTTAAAGCGTCTGTTGCAACTTTGGGGACTTCTCTAACAGAAGAACATGTTGCAGTGTTGAAGCGTTTTGTTGAAGAGGCTGTTGTCGTCTATGATGGGGACAAGGCTGGAGAAGCGGCTTCGCTGCGGGGGCTGGAAGTGTTTCTTGAAGGCGGGCTTAATGTGAAGCTGGTGCGTTTGCCTGATGGGTTTGATCCGGACGATTTTCTTTTAAAAAAGGGTGCCGCTGAATTTCAAAAGCTTTTGGACGGGGCGCAGGATTTCTTCGATTATAAAATCGATGTCCTCTTAAGAAAGTACAATCGTTTGGAAGCCGCCGGCCTCATTAAAATTACAAATGAATCCCTAGAGACGCTTGTGAAAGTCCGGAATCCGGTTCTGCTTGACCGCTATTTCCGAAAGCTTGCGGGAATATTGGGGGTGGAGGTATCGTCGCTTCGCCAGGAATGGCAGCGGATCAATGCTCAACAAGAGCGTAGCGATTCTACGTTCCGAAATTCTTCTCTGCCTCCAGCGGGAGCGTCTCAAACGATGAACAAGCCGCGTTCTGCCGTCACCGGGAAATTGGAAGCCGATGAAAGCTTGATTCTGGCCCTTTTGGTGGAGGACTCCAAAAGCAGAGAAGAAGTCATGAAGGAGCTTTCGGAGGAAGACTTTTCTCAGGGGACGACAAAGTCCCTCTATCGGGAGTTTATTCTTCTGCAGCAATCGGAAGCACCTTGGGCTTGGCCGCAGGTTCTTAACCGGGTCGAAGATGCAGAGCTTAAAAAGCGCCTTATCGGCTGGACGGCTGTTGAGTGGAACTCTGAAGACAGGCATAAGGCGCTCATGGATTGCCTGGGGTCACTTAAAAAGAAGCGCCTTCAGAAGCGTCTCGACAACCTTCAGTCAGAAATTGCAAGAGCGGAAGCCCGGGGAGACCAGAACCTGGTTTTAACCTATACGACAGAATACCAAACCCTATTGCAGCAAATAAGATACAAAGATTTTTGAGCTCGCCTCAGTTTTCTCTGGCGGAAACCCTGAAAGTCTTTATAATTGACGTTTTATGAAAACGCGTAAATCCCCATCAAAGGAAACCGCCGTGCCCGTTAAAGAAGAGAAGCCCAAATCTAAAGCCACCGCCAAAAAGACTATTGAACCGTCCAAAGCTAAGAAGATCAAGCCAGCGG
>CAYRBY010000002.1:16402-22369 GCA_964422635.1 uncultured bacterium | reverse complement strand
ATGTCTCCGGACACAAGCAAAGATGACGAGCTAAAAAAAGAAAAAGCCGAATCCGAGAAAGAGCTCATCAATGAGGATTATGGGCGCGTCCGCATGGATGACCCTGTCCGAATGTATCTTCGGCAGATGGGACAAATTCCGCTTCTTACTAGAGAAGAGGAAATTGCGCTGGCCAAGAGAATCGAAGATGCTGAAGAAGAACTGAAGAAGGCCTTTTATGAAACCAAGGCCGCCCGTCACGATGTGTTGGAGCTTTCCAAGAAAATTCTGTCGGATGAAGTGAGTCTTGAATCGATTGTTGATGAAGACCAAGAATCTAAAATTAATGTTACAAAGCAAAAGCTTAAGAATCTGGTTCGCAGGCTTCAGGGATCGGCTAAGAGTGCCAATACGCCAGCCTTGCTGCTTGAATTTAATCTCAGTATTGCGATCGTTGAGCAGTGCATTGCGAATGTCAGAGAAAAGCTGAATCGTCTCAAGACCCTTGGTGAAGACATCAAGAAACTCCGCAAAAAGGCGGCCCGGGGGCAAATTGGAAAAATTGAAGACGAGGTCAAGCTGATTCAGAAAGAATTGGGAGAGCCGGAAAAACGAATTCAAGAGCATTTCAAACTCATCACGAAACGGGAAAGAGAGCTTTCGAAAGCTAAAAAAGCTCTTGTTGCAGCTAATTTGCGCCTCGTTGTCAGTATCGCCAAAAAATACACAAACCGGGGTTTGTCTTTTCTTGACTTGATTCAGGAAGGAAACATAGGTTTGATGAAGGCTGTTGATAAGTTTGAGTATAAACGCGGATATAAGTTTTCAACTTACGCGACATGGTGGATTCGTCAGGCGATCACGCGCTCTATTGCAGATCAAGCGAGAACCATTCGAATTCCAGTGCATATGATCGAAACGATCAATAAGTTCTTCCGCGCTTCAAGACACCTTGTTCAGGAAACCGGACGTGAGCCCACCCCTGAAGAAGTCGCCCGCGTCATGAAAATGCCCGTTGAGAAGGTTAAGGGTATCTTGAAGATAGCTCAGGAACCTATCAGCTTGCAGACGCCCATTGGCGATGAGGGGGATACAAGCTTTGGGGACTTTATTGAAGACAAATCTGCGGTTTCACCCGCAAATGCAACGGCTTACACGATGCTGAAAGAGCAGATGGATGATGTTTTGATGACGCTTACCGAGAGGGAAGAAAAAGTTCTCCGTCTCAGGTTTGGCATTGGTGACGGCTATCCTAGGACCCTTGAAGAAGTTGGTCAAATGTTCAATGTGACCCGTGAGCGCGTTCGTCAAATTGAAGCTAAAGCGCTTCGGAAGCTCCGCCACCCGACACGCGCCAGGAAGTTAAAAAACTTTCTTGAAATCAAATTGAGCGATTAAGGGTCGATTTCTCAGCTTTCCCTAATAAAGCAACAATACAGAAGTATTTCATGTCTTTCCACATTGCAATCCTGCCCGCGAGTCTCTAAAATCCGCTTAACCAAGCAACTAACACCTGTTTTTATGACACAATAAAATGTGATTTGAGTTTTAGGGCCCGTAGCTCAGTCGGTTAGAGCAGGCGACTCATAATCGCTTGGTCCCTGGTTCAAGTCCAGGCGGGCCCACTTTTTTCTCAAGTTTCAGCAAGCTCAGCCGTAATGCTAACATGCTGTGTAAAAAGACAATTTTGTATTTTTTACACTTTTCTGTTGCCTAAACCGCTTGATATCCGTATTTTATGGGGCAGTTACTTGGCACGATAGTTGTTTTTCATGGTTGCAGTATCGTTAATCATCAACTGACGTAGGGAGGAACTATGAAAGATTTAGCAACGAAATTTGCAGCATTTGTATGTTGCTTGATTCTTTCGGGCGCCGGTTCTGCAGCTGCAGAAGATATGGCCGCAATGAAAGAAGAGATGGCAACACTTAACCGGCAGATGAGCACTCTTGAGTCGAAGTTTGCAAGTCTTGAAAAGACAGGCGCTGTTCCGACTTATGTAGCCACATCCGCTGGCGAAGAAAAAAGCGGTATCTTGTCTGACATTAAATTAGACGGATATGCTGATGTGCAATACAACCAAAACCTTACCCGTCATGGCAATGCTGTTGCCAATGGAAATACGGGACGTATTTTTGATACGGACCGCGACTCCTTTACGGTTAACGCCGTAGAGCTTGATTTTATCAAGGCCGCTAACCCTGAGGGCGGTGCTGGCTTTCGCGTTGACGTTCAGATGGGAGAAGATGCCCAAGTTGTTAATGGCGACGGAGCCAATAACGACAAATTTGACCTTCAGCAGGCCTATATTGAATACAACCAGTCTCTTGCCTTCCTTGGTGACACGGATCTTATTTCCGATGTTATCAACTTCAAAGCCGGCCGGTTTGCAACATTAGCCGGAGCAGAAGTTATTGAGGGGCCGGACAACTGGAATATTTCACGCAGCTATGCCTTTGGTTTGGCGCTTCCCTTTACACATACAGGTGTACGTTCCAACTTTAAGTTAATCAAGGATTTCTTTGACGTTTACTTTGGCGTTAACAACGGCTGGGATGTTGCTGTTGATAACAATACGGGCAAAACCTGGGAATTCGGTCTTGGGTATGCGCCGCTTGAAAAACTCTCCATCTTCCATGCCCTTTATTGGGGAAATGAGGGAATGGGGTCAGATGGTAGTGAAACAGGCGGTCCCAGGTTTCTGCTTTCCAACGTTGCTACATTCAATGCAACTGAAAAGCTTAGTTTTAAGGGTGAAATTAATATAGGAACTCAGCGTCGCGTTAGTATTTCGACTGCGAGCGGAGGGACTTTTGACGGTAGTCAGGACAATGTTGAATGGCACTCCTATGCCGCCTATGCCCGTTATCAAATCACGGACAAATGGGCCGCTGCTTACCGTGGGGAACTTTTCCGCGACCAGCAGGGATTCCGTAGCACGACAGCTGGAGCTGCTTTTTCAACGAGAGACCAGACTTACTGGGAAAACACACTTACGCTTGAGCGTCAGGTTGCTGAAAACTTGATTGCGCGCCTGGAATATCGTCTCGACCTTGCTAAGAATGCCGATGCTTTTGGAAACGATAAAGATCAGTCCACGATCGGTGCACAGCTTCTGTATTTGATCTAAATTAAGAAGCATCATCACAACAGACAAGTCAAGTACCGCCCCGCTCTTTCGAGCGGGGCGGTTTTGTCTTGACAGCCCCCTGAGCTCTCCATAGACTGTTCGTTCTTGAAAAAAAGGCCTATGAAAAAATACCGCGTCTCAATTCATCAACTCGCATTGTTGCTTCCCGTAGCACTACTTCTTGTGTCTTGTGCGCATCGTTCTCAAAACTTTTATTTTGGTAACTATTCCGAAGCTGAGCGGCTTTATGGGAAGGGCCAGTACGAGAAGGCTATTGAAAAGTATCAGGCCTACCGAGATGAAAACCCTCAAGGTAATCTTGCTGTTATTGCGGAATATTACATGGCCAAGAGTTACGAAGCGTTAGGAAAGAAAGAAGAAGCAAAGAACCACTATCAGGAGATCGTTAAAAATCATCCTGACCTTGTTTGGGCGAATTTTTCTGAGACACAGCTCAAAGAGCTTTCTCAAAAGACCCAGCCCTCATCAGCCGCTCCCGCCGCTTAATATATTTACGTAGCTTCCTGAACTTTTTTCGCCGGAATCCGGCGCTTGTGAACTCTCACGGATGACCGCTCATGTGCTTTTTATGAGAGGAAAGTCCGGGCTTCACAGGGCAGCGTAACGGGTAACGCCCGTCGGACCTTCGGGTCTAGGATTAGAGCCACAGAGACGAGTCTAGCCTCGCTCGCGAGGTTAGGGTGAAACGGGCAATCTCTACGCGAAGAAAGGCCAAATAGGGTGGAGTTTTGGGAGCTGCCCGTTCTCGTTTCTTCATGCAAGAGACGCTCCACCGGGTAGGCCGCAAGAGGCTTTAAGCAATTATAGCCCCAGAGAGATGGTCATCCACCCCTTAGGGTGACAGAACCCGGCTTATAGTGAGAGCCGCAAGCGCTGGATTCCTTGCTTGACATTATGGGGCAGCCCCTGTACACTTCATAAAATTTTGCAGTGATTAATCCTTTTAAATTGATGCTGAGACATCGATAAAGGAAAACCTATGAGAGTAATATCCGCAAAGTTAAAATGCTCTGCCTACATCAAACGGCAGGGCCTTTTTTTTGTCTCTTTCCGGTGTCATCATGACTAACTCCCTTCGTAAGGCCTTGGACGCCGATGGCATTCAAAGGGCTCTCACTAGAATTGCGCATGAAATACTAGAAAACCATCACGGGACAGCTGGGCTTGTGCTTGTAGGCATCAGGACGCGTGGCGTTTATCTTGCAGAGCGTCTTCAGAAGCAGGTTGGATCTATCGAAAGTGTCATCGTTCCATTGGGAATGCTCGATATTACGCTTTACCGGGATGACCTCGGAGAAATCGGCCCTAACCCTAGGGTTCTGGAAACAGAGCTCCCCTTTGACATTACGGGTAAAAAAGTTATTTTGGTTGATGATGTGCTTTATACAGGTCGCACCATCCGAGCAGCCTTAGACGCTCTGACCGATTTTGGCCGTCCCCTTATGATTCAGCTGGCGGTTTTGATGGATCGCGGGCACCGGGAACTACCCATTAAGGCGGATTACGTTGGCAAAAACATTCCCACATCAAGAGAAGAGGAAGTCATCGTCCACCTTTCTGAAAAAGACGGCAAGGACGAAGTTATTGTAAAGAGCGGCGGCTCCCTATGAGCGAGATTCGTTGGACGCGTAAGGACCTGTTGGGGCTTCGGGATTTAAGCGCGGACGAAATTCGCTTAGTCCTGCAGACTGCTAAATCTTTTCAAGAGGTCTCCCTCCGGGCAGTAAAGAAGGTTCCTGCTTTACGCGGTAAAACGGTCGCGAATCTTTTTTTTGAACCCAGCACGCGAACCCGCATCTCATTTGAACTTGCAGAGAAGCGTTTAAGTGCAGATACCTTCCATGTCGCCGCGTCAACGTCGAGTTTTGTTAAAGGGGAAAGCCTTAAAGATGCTGCCAAAAATATTGAAGCTTTGAAGGTCGACGTAATGGTCATGCGTCATTCTTCATCAGGGGCACCTCACCGTCTAGCGCAACACCTAAAAGCTAGTGTGATTAATGCCGGTGACGGTATCAATGAGCACCCCTCACAAGCTTTGATTGACATGTTTACCATTCTTGAGAAGAAGAAAAAAATCGAAGGTATGAAAATCACTTTTGTGGGAGATATTCTGCACAGCCGGGTTGCACGCTCCAATATTTGGGGGCTAACCAAAATGGGTGCTCAGGTAACGGTCTGTGCGCCGAGAACACTACTTCCTAGAGAGGTGGAAAAACTTGGGGTCCGCGCTACGACGAGTCTGAAAGACGCAGTTAAAGAGGCTGACGTCGTGAATCTTCTCCGCATTCAGATGGAACGGCAAGACCAGTCGTTTTTTCCGAGTATTCGTGAATATGCAACAGCATATCAGATTAATGGCGACATCCTGAAGCTGGCAAAAGAAGATGTTTTAGTCATGCACCCAGGCCCCGTTAATAGGGGGATTGAAATCACAAGTGACGTTGTTGATGGGCCTTACTCCGTTATTTTGGACCAAGTGACACACGGACTTGCCGTACGTATGGCCATTCTTTACCTTGTCTGCGGAGCCTCCACAGAAACCACGCCGGAGGAAGCATGAATCTTTTGATAAAAGCAGCCCATGTTGTGGATCCGGCGACAAAAACAGATGCCGTTCTAGATGTTCTTATTAAAAACGGAAAGATTGAAAAGATTGCTGCTAAGGTTGATTGTGCCGGCGTTGAAATTCTTGATGCGAAAGGGCTGCATCTTTTTCCCGGCTTCATTGATTTGCACACACATTTTCGCGAGCCCGGGTATGAAGCCAAGGAGACGATTCAGAGCGGTGCTATGGCAGCTTTGAAAGGCGGCTATGTTGCCTCTGTTTCAATGCCAAA
>CAYRBY010000002.1:8215-16302 GCA_964422635.1 uncultured bacterium | reverse complement strand
TGTGAGGACAAAAGGCTTTCAGCGGAAGGGGTTATGAATGAGGGGCTCAGCTCAACCCGGTTAGGGCTTCGGGGAATTGCCCCGGCCAGTGAAGAGATCGCGGTTGCCCGAGATATTGAACTGGCTCGCTACACGGGTGCCCGCCTTCATTTGTGTCATCTATCCACAGCCCGGTCAGTAGAACTGTTGGCGCGAGCCAAAGCCGAAGGCCTCCCTATAACAGCAGAAGTAACGCCTCATAATTTGGCGCTCACGGATGAATCCATTGAGGGGTATAATACGAACTGCAAAATGTATCCGCCCTTGAGGACTGGGGGGGACGTAGCGGCTCTGAGGAAGGCTTTGCGTGAAGGTGTTGTCGATTGTGTGGCTACAGATCATGCTCCTCACACCCAGGAAGAAAAGATGCGCCAGTTTGACGAGGCCCCCTTTGGAACTCTCGGTCTTGAGACCGCCCTCGGAGTTATTCTCACTGAACTTCACCACGGTGACGCGTGGAGTCTTTCTGAAGTTGTAAAAGTCATGTCTTCGCGGCCCGCAGAGATTTTGGGTGTAAGCGCTTTGTTGGGACGCGTCAGCGAGGGGCGCGAGGCGAACCTTGCTCTGGTTGACGTTAACCGTGAGTGGGAAGTTACAGCTGCCGAGCTTCGGTCTAAATCAAGAAATTCCTGTTTCATGAAAAAGAAGCTCAAGGGTAGAGTGATAGCAACCCTATGCGCCGGTAAAATCTGGAAATTTTGAGCGGAAGAACCCTAAAAGCCCGCTCTTAACAAAAACAAACAGTAAACGGAAAGGTTTCCTTATGACGAAAAAAGCCTCGCTCGCGCTGGAAGACGGATTGGTCTTTCACGGATTGGCCTTTGGAGCGGAAGGTGAAGTTTATGGTGAAATTGTATTCAATACGTCGCTCTCCGGATATCAGGAGATTTTGACAGACCCCTCTTATAAGGGGCAAATCGTTACGATGACTTATCCGCACATCGGAAATTATGGCGTCAACGAGCAGGATGAGGAATCTCGCAAGCCTTGGGTGGAAGGATTCATTGTTCGTGAGCTGAGCCCAACAGTGAGTAATTATCGTTCCCAAATGTCTCTTGATGAGTACATGAAAAAGAATGGGAAAATCGGCATTCAGGAAATTGATACCCGCAAACTTGTGAAGCACCTGCGTGATCATGGAGCAAAAAAAGGTGTCATTTCTACGATCGATCACGATCCGGCGAGTCTCGTGAAGAAAGCCCGCGAATCGAGGAGCATTGTGGGGGTGGATCTTGTAAAGGAAGTAACCTGTCAGAAGCCCTACGAATACAGAGAGGCACTCCTCAAGGGGTTTGAATGGGGAGAGCCCAGAGGTGATAAGAAAAAAGCGCTTAAAGTTGTGGCCGTGGATTGTGGTATCAAAACGAATATCTTGCGCAAACTTGTTCAGCATGGATTTTCGGTGACGGTGGTGCCTGCTTTTGCAACAGTAGAAGAGATTTTAAAATATGATCCCGATGGAATTTTCTTGTCCAATGGACCCGGGGATCCCTCGGCGGTGCCTTACGTCATTGAAACTGTACGAAAACTGATTGGGAAGAAACCCATTTTTGGGATTTGCCTGGGGCAGCAGATTTTGGGGCAGGCGCTGGGCGGGACGACATCCAAGTTGAAATTCGGCCACAGAGGCGGCAACCACCCTGTTCTCGACCTGTTAACTCAGCGCGTAGAAATCACAGCGCAAAATCATGGGTTCGTAGTTGATATTGAAAGCCTTCCGCAAGGCGATGTGGAAATAACCCACATTAACCTGAACGATAAGACTCTTGAAGGCTTTAAACATAAGAAATATCCGATTTTTTCAGTTCAATATCATCCGGAAGACTCTCCGGGACCGCATGACAGTGACTATCTCTTTCAACGTTTTTATGAACTTGTGGAGGAGGCGAAAGGCGCCGCGGTTTAACCGTAGCACCCGCCCTAAAAATTATGCCTAAACGCACAGACATTCATAAAATTTTGATTATTGGTTCAGGGCCGATTGTCATTGGCCAGGCTTGTGAATTTGATTATTCCGGAACGCAGGCTTGTAAAGCTCTCAGGGAGGAGGGGTATACGGTAGTTCTGATCAATCCGAATCCCGCCACAATTATGACGGATCCTGAAACCGCGGACCGCATTTACATTGAGCCGCTGCGCCTTGAGTTCCTTGAAAAGGTTATTGAGAAAGAACGTCCCGATGCTTGTCTTCCGACCATGGGTGGACAGACAGCTTTGAATTTAACAGTTAAGGCGTACGAACAGGGACTGTTCCAAAAATATGGAGTAGAGCTTATTGGGGCAAAATACGAGGCTATTAAAAAAGCCGAGAATCGCGAGCAGTTCAAAACGGCCATGCTCAAAATCGGTTTAGACGTTCCTCGAAGCGATTTTGCATATTCCGTTGAAGAAGCACTCGAAATTGCTGACAAAATCGGTTATCCGGTGATTGTCCGCCCCAGCTTTACGCTCGGAGGATCAGGCAGCGGGATTTGTTATAACCGAGAGGAGCTTGAAAAAACATCGCGCCTTGGACTCGAATACAGCATGGTAAGTGAAGTTCTTATTGAAGAATCCATCCTTGGTTGGAAGGAATTCGAACTTGAAGTCATGCGGGATGTTCGTGACAACTTTGTTGTCATCTGTACGATTGAAAATTTTGATCCCCTTGGTGTTCACACAGGGGATTCAATTACGGTGGCACCATCGCAGACCCTGACAGATAAAGAGTATCAGCGCATGCGCGACGCCGGAAGGAAGATTATTTCCGAAATCGGTGTTGAAACCGGAGGCTCGAATATTCAATTTGCGGTAGATCCGCGAGATGGACGTCTGGTGGTCATTGAAATGAATCCCCGCGTTTCCCGCTCCTCTGCGTTGGCATCCAAGGCCACGGGTTTTCCTATCGCCAAGATCGCAGCGAAACTTTCTGTCGGTTACACGCTCGACGAAATTCCAAATGACATTACGAAATACACACCAGCCTCCTTTGAGCCGAGCATCGATTATTGTGTAGTGAAAATCCCGAGATTTGCTTTTGAGAAGTTTGAAGGGGTGGACAGCAACCTGAACTCTCAAATGAAATCAGTTGGCGAGGCTATGTCGATTGGGCGGACTTTTAAAGAAGCCCTCCAAAAAGGACTTCGTTCACTTGAAACGAAGCGAGCAGGCTTTGGTGCAGATGGAAGAGATAAGGTTTTCGATCACACTCTAAAAACACGCGATGAATACATTGCATTCTTTAAAGAATTGCCCGGGAAATCGGATCTTTTGACCAAGATCTGCCAGGCTGTGGGCAAACCTCGTGAAGATCGTCTCTTTTATGTGAAGTATGCGTTGATGGCGGGCGTAAGTATTGAGGAGATATACCGACGCTCCTTTATCGACCCTTGGTTTCTTGTCCAACTCAAACAAATTGTAGATATGGAACGTGAGCTTTTGAAAGCTCACGGGAAACCGGAAGAGCAGAAGAGACTTTTAAGAGATGCCAAGCGGATGGGGTTTTCGGATCGTCAACTTGCCTTCCTTTGGGGCAAGCAAGAAAGTGAGATTCGGGCATTTCGTAAGTCCCTCGGCCTTGAGCCTGTTTTTAAACTGGTGGATACCTGTGCGGCTGAATTCAAGGCATATACGCCTTACTTTTACTCCACATATGAAGAGGAGGATGAAACAATTCCCTCGAATAAAAAGAAGGTCATGATTCTGGGAGGCGGCCCCAACCGCATCGGGCAGGGAATCGAATTTGACTACTGCTGTGTTCATGCGGCTTTTGCTCTGCGCGAGCTAGGTTATGAAACTATTATGGTTAACTCTAACCCGGAGACAGTGAGCACAGACTATGACACGTCAGACAAACTTTTTTTTGAGCCTCTGACGCTGGAAGATGTTCTGAATATCTATGAAAGAGAAAAACCGATAGGCGTTATCATTCAGCTGGGCGGGCAAACGCCGCTGAATCTCGCCAAAGCCCTCGTTGCTAACGGGGTGAATATTCTGGGGACTACTGCAGATGCGATTGATGCAGCGGAAGACCGGGATCGCTTTAAAAAGTTACTTCAGAAAATTGAACTCAGGCAGCCGGCTAATGGGATTGCCCGAACCATTGAAGAAGCACGGAAAATCGCCAACGATATTGGTTACCCCGTAGTTATACGCCCTTCTTATGTATTGGGCGGCCGAGCCATGGAAATTGTCTATGATGAAGATTTCTTAAAAAAGTATATGACGCATGCCGTGGAAGCCAGCGATGAGCATCCGGTCTTGATCGACAAGTATTTGGAAGATGCTGTGGAAGTGGACGTCGATCTTATTTCCGATGGAGAGACGGCCGTGGTAGGTGCTGTGATGGAGCACGTCGAAGAAGCAGGGATTCATTCCGGTGACAGTGCGTCTGTCATACCTCCATTTTCACTGTCCCAGGAAATGATCGCTGAAATAACCAGCAAAACGAAGCTGATTGCAAGAGAATTGAAAGTTGTCGGATTGATGAATGTCCAGTACGCGATTTATCAAGGACAGCTTTATTGTCTTGAGGTTAACCCAAGAGCTTCCCGCACAGCCCCTTTTGTGAGCAAGACTATAGGCGTGCCTCTTGCCAAGCTTGCCGCAAAAGTCATGGTGGGTAAAACACTCAAAGAGCTTGGTTTTACGGAAGAGGTAAAAGTTCCACACGTTGCGGTGAAGGAGTCTGTGTTTCCATTTGTGAAGTTTCCAGGGGTGGACATTATTCTTTCTCCTGAGATGAAGTCAACAGGGGAGGTCATGGGGATCGATGATGATTTCCCCAGAGCGTTCTATAAATCCCAAGACGGAGCTTCAAGCCACATCCCCGAAAGCGGAACGATTTTTATCAGTGTTAAAAACAAGGACAAAGAAAAAATCGTCCCTATCGCTAAGGGGTTTCACGATCTTGGGTATCCGATCGTTGCGACCCGGGGAACTGCTGAGGTTTTGAAGCAAAATGGAATCCCCGCGGAGATCATTTTGAAAATTGCAGAAGGCCACCCGAATGTTGCTGATCTTATACGCAACAATAAGGTGAAGCTTGTCGTTAATACGCCGAACGGTAAGGGGCCGGTGCTTGATGAGGCGAAAATCAGATCACTGGCCGTTTCTTACAGTATTCCCTGTATTACTACAATCAGTGCCGCTAAGGCTGCTCTTAAGGGTGTTCAGACTGTAAAGGACAGGGGACTCAACGTTCGGGCTATTCAAGACTATCATGCGGCGATCAAAGGCGAAAAGACAGTCGCGTCCGGAAAGTAATTAGATATGACGGACGAGGAAGTTATCATCTTAAAGAACCGCAAGATTAACGATAAGTACTACAATCTTACTTTTCGTTCAAAGGCTCTGGCTAAAGGCGTTGAACCTGGGCAGTTCCTCAATGTTCAAATTGAGGCCGGATTCGATCCGTTCCTTCGGCGCCCGTTCAGCTACTATCGTGTTAAAGACGATGAGATTGAAATCCTTTATGAGATTCTGGGCCATGGAACCGGGATTCTCTCCCGGAAGCCAGCAGGCTCCAAACTCCGAGTTTTGGGGCCTCTTGGAAAGCCCTTTAAGCGTGTAAAGGATAAAAAGGCCGTCAAGGTTCTCGTTGCAGGCGGTATTGGAATCCCGCCACTTGTTTTTCTTTCCGAACGCTACTCTGCGGACTACCTGCTTATCGGCGCTAAATCCCAAGCCGAAGTTCTTCCCAAACGGGAACTCGCTCACGCTAAAGCAAAAATCCTTTATGCTACAAACGATGGTAGTTTTGGTGTGAAGGGCTTTGTGACCGTTCTGCTTGAAAAAATTATCCGGGAGAATGATACTCAACGAGTATTTATACAAACGTGCGGACCGAAACCGATGATGCAGGCTGTGATCGACATGGCTGCCCGTTATGGCGTGTCAGGCGAGGCATCAATTGATGAGGGGATGGCTTGCGGTGTAGGGGCCTGCCTGGGATGCATGGTGGAAACAGACCGTGGGTTATTGCCGTCTTGTACAGAAGGTCCGGTGTTTGGATTCCATGAAATCAAACAATCTCTTGTTGAGACTTCTTAACGTATGAAAACAGCCCTCACTTCGAAAGCAGTTATTGGGTCTAAGCCGATCGACCTGACGGTGCGAATCAAGGATCTTGTTTTTAAAAACCCCGTGACCGTTGCCTCGGGAACATTTGGAACCAAGGACGAATACGCATCCTGCGTTGATTACGAAAAACTGGGGGCAATGATCACAAAAACAATTACTGTAAAACCCCGTAAGGGAAACCCTATGCCGCGGATCTGCGAGACACCCAGCGGTATGCTCAACGCTATTGGACTTCAAAATAAGGGACTAGAAGACTTTCTGCAGCAGAAAATACCGTATTTTTCAAAGATTAAAAAGACTCCGCTTATCGTCAATATCGCTGGAGAGTCACTCGAAGATTTCAAGACGCTGACGCGTGCCTTAAACAAAGAAAAGAGAGTGGTGAAGGGGATCGAAATTAATTTGTCCTGCCCAAATGTAGAGGCTGGAGGTGTTTCTTTTAACCGCAAAAGAGAGCGGATGCTGGACATTGTAAAAACGGTTCGCTCTGAAACCGATATGCCGATCATTGCTAAACTTTCTCCGGAACTCGGTGACGTTATTGAAATCGCAGGGGAAGTTATAAAGAGCGGGGCAGACGGACTTAGCCTTATCAACACACTTAAAGGGTTGGCCATCAATATCTATACCCGCAAACCCCGTATTGCGAATGTTACGGGCGGCCTTAGCGGCCCAGCGATCCGTCCCGTTGCTTTAAGGTATGTTTATGAAGTAAAAAAGAATTACGATGTTCCAGTGATTGCTGCTGGGGGCATTATGACCGTGCAAGATGCGCTTGAGTTTATCATTGCAGGTGCCGATTTAGTGGCTCTAGGAACAGCGAATTTTGTAAATCCGGGATCCACAATGGCGCTTATTCGTGACTTGGAAGAGTTTTGCCGAAAACAAGGTGTTTCAGCTATCTCTGAGTTGAGGGGTTCCCTGAAAATACCTGCCCGAAAAGCCTAATAAAATTTCTTAGCTAATTATATTAATAGTGAGGTAGTTATGCCAAATCCTGGCGATAAAATTATCGTCGCGTTAGATACCCCAAGCCTTCAGGTGGCTGAAAAGATCATCAAAGACCTCGAAGGAATTGTTTCTTTTTATAAAGTTGGTTTTGAGCTTTTTACGGCGCACGGATGGCTAGCCGTTGAATTGGTCAAAAAGTATGGAAACCGCGTCTTTGTTGACCTAAAGCTTCATGATATTCCGAATACGGTTTCTAAGACCATGGCTGTTCTTTGTGAGCATGAAATTGATATGGTTACGTTTCATGCCTCTGGAGGCCTTGAAATGATGCGCAAGGCCGCCCAAACGGCCGATGAGCGGGCGAAGACAGGTAAGCACCGACCCCGGATGGTCGGAGTTACTGTTTTAACGAGCCACTCCGAAGAAGAACTTAAAAGTGAACTCGGGGTATCCCGGAGTCTTAACGAGCAAGTGACTGCTCTGGCCCAGCTTGCACATAAGGCTGGGCTCGATGGCATTGTCAGTTCTCCTCAAGAGACAGGGCTTTTGCGGAAGCTGCTGCCAAAGGAATTCTTGATGATTACACCAGGTGTCCGCCCTGAGAATGCAGAGAAAAGTGATCAGAAGCGGACCTTTACACCGATTCAGGCCGTTCAGGCGGGTGCCGATTTCTTAGTCATAGGCAGGCCGATTACGGGTGCACCTAAACCGCGAAAACAAGCAGAGGCGATTGTTAAGTCGCTTATGTCCTAAACCAAAGATCATCCCCCATGTTTTCTGAAACAGATCCCAAAAGCATGAGTGCCCAGCAAGTGGGAAAATATTTACGCATTTCCCTTTCAACGGTGCATCATCTAACGCGGACTGGTCAGCTAAAGGCTGAAAAACAGGGAAAGAAATGGGTTTATCTTAAATCTGAGATAGAGCGTTTTTTAGACGAAGGTTTTTCCGAATGGCTTAAGGAGCCAGTGCCCGTGAACTCAGAAGAACGTCGCGCCTACCCTCGTTTGATTTGTTCCCTTCAAGGTCAGATGCGT
>CAYRBY010000002.1:0-8115 GCA_964422635.1 uncultured bacterium | reverse complement strand
GCTTTGAGATCGGTCGTTTCCTTGACACTCAAGACGGAAGTCTCTATAATTCAACACTTTCCGCAAAATTTATAAGAATCCCCCAAAAGCTCAAACAGGATTCTCAATCACCATGATTCGAAGCATGACGGGATTTGCTAGGCTAAGTCCCTCGGGGAAAGACGAAAAATGGGCGGTCGAAATTCGATCATTGAATCACCGTTATTTTGAATTTTCCCTCAAGGCGCCAACGGGGCTTTATTTTTTTGAAAATAGAATAAGGGATTTGTGTCAAGAATGGCTGCATAGAGGGAAAGTATCTGTCGTAATCACTCCGGTTGGCGGACAGGAAGATGAAGAACACCCCTCTCTGGTCCTGGATGAATCCGTAGCCGATTTCTACATTGAAGCGGCCCGGCAGTTAAAAAAGAAATACGGTTTTCAAGATGAGCTTTCTTTAAAAGATGTCCTTAGTCTCCCCAGAATTTTTTCAACGCATAAAAAGCTCGAAGATCCTGAGAAAGACTGGGGGGATATGGAAAAGGTTCTTACCAAAACGTTGAGAGCCGTAATCCGGAACCGCGAAACTGAGGGGAAAAAGCTTGCTGGCGATATTCTCGGAAGACTAGAGAGTATTCACAAGGCTGGAAAAAAAATCGAAAAGCTTGCACTGGGCAGCAGCAAACGCATCCAGAAAAAGCTGGAAGCACGGCTCACAGAACTGTTAGGTGATCAGGAGATTGAGCGTGACCGTCTGGCGCGTGAAGTGGCTTTTTTAGCTGAACGCGGCGACATTACTGAAGAGACGGTCCGGTTAAAAAGCCATTTAGACCTTTTTAGAGCACGTATTCATGAGTCCGGAGAAGTGGGAAGAGAGCTTGATTTCCTTTGTCAGGAAATTAATCGCGAGGCGAATACAATGGGGTCCAAGTCCCAGTTTTTTGAGCTGTCTACAGAAGTTATTTTTATCAAAAAAGAACTCGAAAAGATACGCGAACAGGTTCAAAACATTGAATAAAGACAAGCACCCCAAGACAGGACTTTTAATTATTTTTTCAGCACCGTCGGGATGCGGAAAAACAACGATCGTTGACCGCCTTCTGAAAAGACATACGGATTGGATACGGTCCGTCTCTGTTACAACAAGAACGCCGCGAATTGGCGAAAAAGGGGGAGGGGATTATTACTTTGTTTTGCCCTCCGCTTTCCAGCAGATGGAGCAAAATGGGGAGCTTCTAGAATCTGCTAAAGTTTTCGATCATTTTTATGGAACGCCCAAATCCTTTGTTATAGAGAATCTGCAGTCGGGTAAAAACGTAATCCTTACTATTGATGTTCAAGGGATGAGGAAGATCAAAAAGGCCTTAGCCGATGGGAAGTTTCCGCTTTTGACTGTTTTTGTATTGCCGCCATCGCTGAAGATTCTTCGTGAAAGGCTTGAAGGGCGAAAGACGGAAACGCCTGAAGAGATCGAACGGCGCATTTCCATGGCGCAGGAAGAAATAAAATCAGCAAATCAATACGATTTTGCTGTTATGAACCAATCTCTTGAACAAACAGTTTTTGAAATTGAAAGTTTTATTGAAAAAAAAGAAAGCGAAAGAGGAGAGGAAAAGCATGCCCTACGTACCCCTGGAAAAATTGATCACTGAAAAGAACCCGAGTTTTTACCGGCTTGTTTTGACTGCGGCTGCCCGCGCCAATGAACTTGCTCAAGGAGCGACGCCTTTGGTTAAGTCAGAGTCTAAAAAAGCGGCGGTTATTGCTTTGCAAGAAATAGCCGCAAGCAAGGTTACCTATGTCGAAGTGAAACCATCAAAGGGTAAAAAGTCTGAAAAATCCGAATAAGAAAATCCTTCTTGTTTTGACGGGAAGTATTGCTTCTGCGAAATCCGGGGATCTCATTAAGGAGCTCCGAGGGCGTGGTTTGCAGGTGACGTGCATTCTCACAAAAGCTGCGGAAAAGTTTGTAACCCCGTTGGCTGTGAGAGCTTTTAGCGGGCAGCCTGTCTACGGGGATTTTTTCTCCCATGAAACCCCGTATGATGTTCTCCATACGTCATTGGCTGATGAGAATGATCTCGTTTTGGTTGCGCCAGCGACGGCCGATTTTTTGGCCAAGCTCTCTGCTGGTATGGCAGATGATCTCGGAAGCTGCGTAATCCTGGCGACTCAAAAACCTGTGGTTTTGGCCCCGGCTATGAACGATCAGATGTACCATCACCCGTTAACACAGAGAAATCTGGAAACTCTTCGGAGCATCGGTTACCACATTTTGCCTCCGATAGAAGGTGATTTGGTTTGTGGTAAAACGGCCATCGGACACATTCCTGAACCTGCCTCTATAGCTGAAACCGTTCAAGAAATTCTTACGACCCAGACGTGAAGAAAAAAAACCGCTTAAAAATTCTTATCACGGCGGGGCCTACTCGTGAAATGCTGGATCCCGTCAGATTTCTATCCAACGTTTCGACCGGAGAAATGGGCTATTCGTTGGCAGCTGAAGCCGTCAAAAGAGGGCACGCTGTGACATTAATTAGCGGTCCGACGGCATTAAAGCCACCCTCTAAGGTTAAGTTTGTTCCTATTGTTTCAGCTGCGGAGCTCAAAAAGGCATGTGAGGCGAGTTTTCTCAAACATGATGCTTTGGTTATGGTGGCGGCCGTGTGTGATTTTACGCTTGAGCATGTTGCGAAACATAAAATCCGCAGAACCAATGTCCGTACGATTCGTCTTAAACAAACCCCAGATATTGTGGCAGGATTAGGTGCGTCCAAAAGACACCGGAAAGTTATAGGGTTTTGCCTGGAAACTGAGAAATGGATTGAAAATGCTAAAGCCAAGTTGGCTCGAAAGCATTTGGATGGTATTGTCGCCAATTACTATTCAAAAAAGCACATCCCCTTTGGGAGGCGGCGTATCAATACGGCGTTTCTCGAGCCCGGGAAGAAAGCGACGCTTCTTAATAACAAAAGTAAACAGCAAATATCCGGCGCGCTTTTAAATTGGCTTGAGGGAATGACTAAAAAAGTCGTTTCGTAAATCCCAAAACTGAATATAATACCGCCCATTCCGTCATAATAACGAGAACATTAGGCTTTAGAAGCTCTCAGGAGGAGTTTCCATGAAAAAAATGCATTGGATGTCTAGTGTATTGCTTGTGACCGTAGTTTTTTCCGGGTGCGCTACCGATGGCACCGGTGGACTCACGGAGCGTGAAACCGGCGGTCTGCTTGGCGGCGGTCTTGGAGCAGGTCTAGGAGCGATTGTTGGTAACCAGACCGGCCATGCAGGTGCTGGCACTGCCATCGGTGCAGGTGCGGGTGCTTTAGCTGGTGCTCTCATGGGTGAAGCTCAAAGACGTAACAAAGAGCAGGTAAAAAAAGAAATGCGTCAGGAAATGATGCAGCAGCAGTATCAAGGGCAGTATGCGCCTCAGCCATATGGGGCACAGCAGCAGCCCGTCGCTCAGCAGCCCTTGGCGCAGCAACCGCAAGAATTGCATACAAAATACAACCCCCGGACAGGACAGACTTTTCCTGATCGTTATAAGTTTGACCCGAACACCGGTGAAGAGTTACAGTATCTCCGCTAATCAATTCTCATAAGCCGGTTCTCTGACACAACGGAGAGCCGGCTTTTCTTTTTGTGTATCAGCTGAGCCGTTTTCTTTCCTTTGATTTTTAAGGCGCGGTAGCAAAGTGGTAATGCACGGGTCTGCAAAACCTGTATCGGCGGTTCGATTCCGCCCCGCGCCTCAGTTTTGTTCTGTTGTGGCCGCTAAATCTACTTGATATGACTGCCCGGATGGCGAAATCGGCAGACGCACCGGACTTAAAATCCGTTGGGGAATTAAATCCCTGTGCCAGTTCAAGTCTGGCTCCGGGCAGTCACATTGTTAGCCCTTCCTCTCTCCTCCAATATGTTTCTCTAGGGAATTTAGGCTAAGAACGGTTAAAATTTTTTAATAAAGTATCTTTTTATACTTTTAAAAAAAGTTGTAAGTTTAGATTTTAAAAAGATTTACGAAGTTTGACATACAGAGAGGGTGGTGCTATACTTTTATCGCTTTATTGGCTTTTGAATCATAGCAAAGTTTAGCAGGGAAAATAACAATCTCACTCCTATTTTAAGGAAGGTGGCCACCGTGAAGTTCAATCCTCTCATGAAAGTGTTCGGCAGGGCGCGAAAAGCCGTTTCTTTCATTCTAACGGTTTCGCTTTTGACTTATCAAACATCTCCCGTCATTGCAGCCCCCATTCAAATGGAAAAGAGCCCCCTAGAACAGGATCAGTCTGTCCAATCGCTGGCGGAGTCCGCCCACTCCCAGCAGGAAACGATTCAAGATCAAAGTTTGACCACGCAGGATTTTCTTTCCCGCGAGCTGTTCCTTGAGAGGATGCAGCAGCCGGAAAAGGGACGCGATGGTGAAAAGGATGTTCGCAATCACGGTGAAAGAACGGATTTTGAGGAGTCCGTGGCTCAGATTACCTATGACTACGCTGCCGCTAATATCTTGAAGAAAACTCCTGATGCTCGTGAGCTTGAAGCTGCCGCAAAGCAGAATGTTGAACACGCCCTTCTTGTTGTTGATGGAGAGGCCGTTTTTTTGACAACAGGCTTACAAGGGGAAATCCTTCTGCACCCTGCGGCTTTGGAATTATTGAATAAAGCTGCCGCGGCAGGTCGCGTGGCGGCAATTGTTCACAATCATCCAGCTGGGCAGAATCCGAAGCCCAGTCTCGATGACATCGAAGGTGCAAAAGCCCTCGGCGATTCGATAGCTTTTTATACTTACGGACTTGATAAACAGGGGAGGGTTGCTGTTTACCAATACAATGGACAGGGAATTCTTAACGAAGACAGCCCGTATTCGGCAGAAATTCTTGCTCAGCAGCTTAAAGACGTTAATCATCCTTCCGCTAGCACAAAAGACACCCGTGACCTTTTGCACGATTTTATTGCAGCTGTTGATTATTATAATGAAAGCAAGTTGGATGCCCGAGAACTCCTTTCTGGCGGCCCCACTGTTTTTCCGGGATATCCTAAATTAGGATCCTTTGCTTCAAGTTCTCCTGCGGCCACAGTTAATGTCCAGCAGTCATCCACTGAACTTTTTCACATGGACTACAATGTTACGAACTCCGGGAGTTTTGTCGGGTCGTATATGGATTTCGGCTTTCAGACGCCTGTTGACTTGACAGGTTTCAGCAAATTTACGTTTGAGATGAAAACGGATAACACAACTGCTCCGGGCAATCAAATTAAAGTTGAGTTTGTTGATACGGACAATAAACGCGGTGTTAAATTCATTTCGGGGCTAACATCCGCATTTAAGCAGATTGATATTTACCCCGCTGAATTAAGTGGTGCGGCCCTCTCCAAGATTAAACAAATAATTTTTGTGGTTGATAGCGGCATGGCAGCGAATAAACCCAACGGTTTTGTCGAGATAAAAACAGGCGGTCTTGATTTTAACCCTACGATTAACCCGGTGCCCAATCCCGATGCCTACCCCATCAAAGCGCTTCCGAATAAAAGCACAGGAGAAAGAGTCGCTGCGTCTGGTTTTGCAAGCAATGATGGTTCAAGTCTCCAGGTTAATCTGGCTTCATCCACCTTTCTTACGATGACCTATAACGGAGCCAACCAAGGTTCCTATGGTGGTGTTTTTATGAATTACGATGACCCTGAAACTCCGGGAATCCCTGATTCAGAAACCATCAACCTAAATACGGTTTTCCCGAGCGGCATTGTGATTTCCATGGATAACGGAAACACAGGCCTTACGGATGCAACGCTTGAAATTCAAGACAATCAGGGGAATGTGGACTTTGTGACCCTCACCAACATCGAAGGTTTTGGTAAGAAGTGGGTCATACAGCCAAGCCAGTTTGACAAAGTGAACTTGACAAAGGTTGCAGTGGTTTCTCTTGTTGTCAAAGGTGCTGCTGTTAATAAGAAGCTGAATGTGGATTGGGGGAATTTCTATCGCGATCCAGTTGTTGGCCCGGTTCCTAACCCCGATGCCTTTACTGTATCCCCATTGCCCAAAAAGAGTGATGGTGTCCGCCCCTCTGTTTCGTCTTTTGTGAGCAACGATGGCAGCTCCTCGTCTGTGAATCAGGCTTCCGCCACTTTTCTTACTGTCAATTATACAGGCGCTGCGGACGGATCTTTTGGTGGTTTTTATGTGAACTACGATGATCCTGATACAGTGGGTATTCCGGATTCTGAAACTATCAATCTGAAAACTCTTTACCCTGCTCCCAATGGGCTTACGCTTTTGATGGACGACGGAGGCAGCTCTGTCGATGAAATTACGCTTGAATTCACCGACAAGAATGATAAGCGGGCGCAGGTTAAGCTTGTCAACATTGAAGGCTTTGGAAAAAAATGGTCGCTTTCACAAGAAGTTATGAGTGATCTTGAAGCGAATACAGGAATTGATCTTTCCCATGTTGCCGTTGTCTCTGTTTTGCTTAAAGGCAAAATTACAAATGGCAAAGTAAACCTGGATTGGGGCAATTTCCTCTTTTCCCCGATCGTTGGCTCTGTTCCCAATCCGGATGCCTACACTATTACGCCCTTACCTAAACGCAACACAGGTCAGGCCGTTGTCCCGGCTTCTTTTGTCAGTAGTGATGGATCTTCGCTAACGCTCAACCAGGCGTCAGGCACTTTCCTTTCACTTAACTACACTGGAGCGGCCGATGGTTCTTTTGGCGGCTTTTATGTCAGCTACGATGATCCGAACACTGTTGGAATCCCTGACAGCGAAACGATCAACATCAAATCTTATTCTGACCCTAACGGACTCGTCCTCGTCATGGATGATGGAAACAGCCCGCTTGATGAGGTGACACTGGAGTTCACAGATAAAAACGATCATCGGGCCTCTGTTCGTCTCGTAAATATTGAAGGCTTTGGTAAAAAATGGTCGCTGTCCCAGGTGACTATGAGCGAGCTCGAAGCCGCTTACGGAATTGACCTGACGAAGGTGGCGTTTGTATCCGTTGTTTTGAAGGGCAAGGTTAACAATGCCAAGCTTAATCTCGATTGGGGAAACTTCTTTTATAACCCGATTGCAGAAGTAACCTCTGATCCCGTTACGGACTTTTCTCCCCAGCAGCCTGTTTTGGGTGTTCTTGAGCCTTGCGCCGTAAATGGACAGAATCCTTGCACAGGAACTCTTGACACTGTTACCACGTTTAATCAGCCGAGTAATCAGGCATTCAATTTTGACTTCAATCTTGCCAATGGCGCCGACCTTGGCAATCGCCGCTTTGCCGGAACCATTCTTAGCTTTGGGAATCAGTATCTCAATGCCCAGACGCCAATAGTCCTCGGCCTTAAAGGAACCGGACAGACCAATGGCCGCCTCAAGCTTGTTTTTGAAGATTTTGACGGCCAGCAGGTTACCGTAAACGTTCAGTCTCTCACCGGAAATTTTCAGAATTTCAAAGTGACAAAAGCGCTTCTTGAATCTGCGGGAGTGAGCGGCTTCGATGCGACCAAGATTTCAACCATCGTTGTTGAGGTGGACGACTCTACCACGGGATTAACTACAGCGGCTGGAAGCATTCAAGTCAACACCAAGGGATTGAAGTTTATTCCTTTGGCGATTGGTACAAATGATCCCGTTACAGACTTCTCTGCGAAAGAGCCCGGGGTTGGGGAATTGGAACCGTGCTCAGTGATTGGTCAGAATCCCTGCACAAGCGGAACTTTGAATATCATTTCTGGATTCACTCAAACGGATACACAAATTAACTTTAACTTTGATCTTGGCCAAGGTTCAGATGACGGATTTCGCCGTTTTGGCGGTTCGTTAATCACTTTCGGGGGCAACACCGTAGACACAACGAGCGGTGTAGTTCTGGGCCTTAAGTCAACAGGTACAACTAAACTGAATCTTGTTTTTGAAGATAACGCTGGCCGCCAGGTCACGGTTCGCGCAGAAGGACTTACCAGCACGGCTAAAAACTTCAAAATCACAAAAGCTCTTTTAGACACTGCAGGGATTCCTAATTTTGATGCTACAAAGATCAGCACCATTGTTGTTGTGATCGATGACAATTTGGCTGGCTCCAAGACGGCTACCGGAACTGTTCAGATTAATAGTAAGGGATTGGC
>CAYRBY010000001.1:111785-139856 GCA_964422635.1 uncultured bacterium | reverse complement strand
CGTGTCGAAAATATCGTTGGTGAAAGCAAACGCATGGCCGATGTGTTTGCCTCGATTGAGCTTGTCTGCCAGACTCGTGCCACGGTTTTACTGCGCGGTGAAAGCGGCACAGGGAAAGAACGTGTCGCCCATGCGATTCACTATTTGAGCGACAGGGCAGATGGGCCTTTTATCCGGGTCTCTTGCGCCGCTCTTCCGGATACGCTTCTTGAAAGCGAACTTTTTGGTTATGAAAAGGGAGCCTTTACAGGAGCTAATGCCAGCAAGAAAGGGCGTTTTGAAATGGCTCACGGGGGCACTCTCTTTCTTGATGAAATTGGGGACATCCCCATGACCACCCAGATCAAGCTTCTCCGCGTCCTTCAGGAGCGTGAGTTTGAACGTGTGGGAGGGACCCAAAGTATCCGGGTCGATATCCGCCTGATTGCAGCGACTAATAAAAACTTGGAAAAGGAAGTTCAGGCCGGTAATTTCCGTCAGGATCTCTACTATCGCCTGAATGTTATCCCTATTTTTCTGCCGACACTTCGTGAGCGTAAAGAAGATGTGCCTCTTTTGACCAATTACTTTCTCAAAAAAGCAAACGATGATAACGGAAAAAAAGTTCAATACATTTCTGATGAGGCTATGGACTATCTGATGAATTACTCCTGGCCGGGAAATGTCCGTGAACTTGAAAATGCGATTGAGCGTGCCGTCGTGCTCTGCAAAGGGGATACGCTGACGCCGGATCTTTTTCCCATTCCCGGAACAAAAACACATCCGGTTTTGACGGGGATGCAGGCGCCGGAACCCTTTAAGGATATCGAAACCCTTGAAAAGGAATCTTCTTTGACCGAAGCTGTTTCCAGCCTCGAAAAGAAGTTAATCACGGATGCCATGAAGCAGGCTGGTGGAAATCAAAGAAAAGCAGCTAAAATCCTTGGAATTACAGACCGCATTTTGGGCTACAAGCTCAACCGCTATGGCCTGAAGGCAACCAGTTGATAATCAAAGCAGACGAGTGAGAGAATTTTATGTCCACGCTTGTTTCCGGAAAAGATCGTGAAGATGAACAGTTAAAAGCTTCCCGCCCGTCAACTCCGGAAGATGTGAAGCGTTACATCCAGAAGCATAATGTTCAAGTTGTTGATTTTAAATTCAACGATCTTCCTGGGCTTTGGCAGCATTTTTCTATACCCGCCGCGGATCTTACGGAATTTGATAAATTAGAAAAAAGCATCTGGACCGAAGGGATCGGTTTTGACGGATCCAGCATTCGGGGATTCAAAAAAATTCAGGAGAGCGATATGATCCTGATTCCTGATCCCACTACGGCTGTCATGGACCCCGTGTGCCAGATCCCCACCCTTAGTATTATCTGCGATATCTATGACCCTATTACCAAAGAGCCCTACTCCAAGGACCCCCGCTATATAGCCCGCAAAGCAGAGGATTATCTGCGTAAAAGCGGGATAGCGGATACGAGTTACTGGGGACCCGAGGCAGAATTTTTTGTTTTCGATGATATTCGTTTTGATCAGGGAGAGAACTTCGGGTTTTATTACATCGATTCCGTCGAAGGGGACTGGAATACAGGGAAAGACGAGAAACCCAATCTTGGTTATAAACCCCGTTACAAGGAAGGTTATTTTCCCGTTCCTCCGCATGATACCCTGCAGGATTTTCGCTCCGAGATCATGCTGACTCTCCGGAAAGCTGGAGTTCCCGTGGAAGTACACCATCACGAAGTCGCCACCGGCGGACAGTGCGAAATAGACATTCGCTATGGCACCCTGGCAGAGATGGGAGACCATCTTTTGATGTATAAATATGTGATTAAAAATGTTGCACGGAAATATAATAAAACCGTGACGTTTATGCCCAAACCTATCTTTAAAGATAATGGATCCGGGATGCATGTACATTCGAGCCTTTGGAAAGACGGACAGCCTCTTTTTTATGATGCCAAGGGGTACGCGGGAATCAGTGATATGTGCAAATGGTATATTGGGGGTCTTCTTAAGCATGCAAATGCGGTGCTGGCTTTTGCTGCCCCCACAACGAACTCCTACCGGCGGCTGGTTCCCGGATATGAAGCCCCGGTCAATCTGTGTTACTCTGCCCGCAACCGCTCTGCCGTGTGCAGGATTCCTATGTATTCAAATGCCCCATCGGCAAAGAGGGTTGAATTCCGCGCACCTGACCCGAGCTCCAATGGCTACCTCACTTTCGCGGCAATGCTGATGGCGGGTTTAGACGGTATCCGCAACCGGATTGATCCTGGCCCGCCCGTAGACAAAAACATCTATGATCTTTCACCGGAGGAGCGCTCTAAAATTCCCAGCGTTCCCGGTTCTTTGGAAGAAGCTCTTACGGCTCTGGAGCGTGATCATGCCTTTCTGCTTGAGGGCGGGGTCTTTACGAAAGATGTGATCTCTACGTGGATTCAATATAAGCGGGAAGTGGAAATTGAGGCCATACGCCAAAGGCCTCATCCGCACGAATTCTATCTTTATTTTGATATCTAGAAATTTAGAAAAGGGGGGCTCGTGAAAATCACGGCAGAAAAAACAGGTTTGTTTCTCTCTCTGGTAGTGGCTCTTTTTGCGATGACTGCACCCGCGGCTCAAGGCGCTGAATTGGAGAGTCCCGGAACACCCATGAGAAAGCTTCAAAGAGGCTTTTTAAATGTGGCTCTTTCTCCCTGGGAAATCGCGCACGAACTTTCTACAGACAAGAAATCAGACCGAGTGGTTCCGACCTGGGCCAGTGGACTAGTCCGGGGAAGCGTCTATGCCGTGGGACGTGCAGCCACAGGCATTTTTGAAATGGTTACTTTTCCCGTGCCAGTCCCCGCAAAATATGAACCTGTGGTAGAGCCGGAATTCGAATGGCAGCATTTTGATTCTGAAGAATCGGGAAAAACGTAGATTAACGAGTAGATTGATTTTTAGACAGGAAATTCAAAACAGATTCCGCAGCTTTACGGCTGGCTCCATGAGAGCCAAGCTTCTCTCGAACGGCTTTAAATTCCAGCTTCATACCCTCATAGACTTCTCTGTTTTTTAGCAGCACATCGGCCTCGTGGGCAATGACAACGGGGTTTGCCTCGTCCTGAATAAATTCAGGCACGACGCATTTCCCGGACAACAAGTTGACGAGCCCTAAAAAAGGAACCTTCACCAGCTGTTTCCCAAGAAAATAAGTTGAAGCGCTTGTTTTATAGAGCAGAAAAAAAGGTGTCCCTAGAAGGGCTGTTTCAAGAGTTGCTGTGCCAGAGGTTACAAGTGCGAAATCCATAGCATGAACAAAAGCATGGTGACCAATGTTGGAACGCACAACAGCTGGTCCGGAATAGGAATTTAAGCAGGCCTCATAAACAGATGAGGGAAGATTTGGCGATTGCGAATAAAAAAAGCGTGCAGAAGGATTCTTTTCAGCGAAAAGGCGGGCTGATTCGAGCATAGCGGGGAAAATCCTTCGAACTTCTTTCTCGCGGGAACCCGGCAGAAGCCCTATTGCGGTTTCGCTTTCAGATAACCCCAGACGAATGCGGTTTTTCGCGCGGCTTTCTGGAACTTGTATTTCATCCAGCAGCGGGTGCCCGACAAAGTCACAGGAAACGGCGGCTCTTTGGTAAATCGAGACCTCAAAAGGCAGAATGACCATCATGTGTGCGATGTAACGCTTAATGTCGTGAATCCTCCGGCCTCCCCAAGCCCAGATCTGCGGAGAAATGTAATAGATGACGGGGATTTCCCGAGGAATTTTTTTAGCCAGACGGAGGTTGAAAGCCGGAGAGTCGATTACGATGACAGCATCCGGCTTCCAGCTGCGAATTTCAGCAAGGGCAGCATTGAAGACCCGCAGGTATTTGAAATACTGACGGAGAACATCGCCAAGGCCTAGTGCGGAAAAACGGGTCATGTCTTCTTGAAGATCCAGCCCCGCAGCCTGCATTTGAGGGCCGCCTAAGCCTTTGAAAAAGGAACCAGGGGATAGCAGCTTCAATTCCTTGATGAGATGAGCTCCATGAGCATCTCCCGACGCTTCACAGGCTACAAGAAAGAATTTTTTTGACATTGAGACTATGCCCGGCCGGACATGACTTCAGGCGAGTTGTTGTGTTTTATTGCCGCCACAATTTCAATAGCAAGAGCAAGGGCATTGCGGGCAGCCAGGTCAGGTTTGCCAAGGCTTTCGCCGGAAATAATCCGGGAGACAAAGTATTTCAGTTCTTCCTTCAGGGGTTCTGCCTTTTCGATGTCGATGCTTTCCTGCGTTATGCCAAAACCCTGTTTTCGGAAGATCTTGCAGCTTTGGGCGCCGTAGTCCATTGAGATGTAGGCATCCTGTTGAAAGATTCGGATTTTGCGCTGCTTTTCCGGCGTCAGCCGGGAGGCTGTAATGTCCGCGACCGCACCGTTCTTGAATTTGAGACGGACGTTTGCAATATCTTCGTAAGGGGTTATGACATTAATTCCCACAGCATCAAAACTCGCGAGCTCGCTTTTCATGAGCCCTAAAACAATATCGATGTCGTGAATCATCATGTCGAGAACTACGCCGCAGTCGTTAATGCGCGCGTTAAAAGGGCCGAGCCGGTGAATTTCGAAAAAGCGGATATTTTTGGCAATTTCTCCGACACGTTTGAAAGCCGGATTGTGCCGTTCAATATGACCTACCTGAAGCGCGAGATTCTTTTTCTGTGAAATTTCAATGAGCTCATCCGCCTCTTCAAGCTTTAAGGTGATGGGCTTTTCAATCAGGGTGTGAATTCCAGCATTTAAAAACTCCCGGGCAACCTTATAGTGGGAGGACGTTGGCGTTGCAATGCTTACGGCGTCAACTTGCCCCAGCAGCTGGCGGGGTTCCTTAAAAAAGGGAACTCCCAAGGCATCAGCGCGCTCTTTCTTGGAGCTGTCAGCATCGCACAGGCCGACAAGACGAACCGTATCCCCAAGTTCATGGTAAATACGCGCATGCTCCTTTCCAAGATGACCAACACCGATAACAGCAACTCTCAAAGGCATATTTGACAAGGGGCTCTATTTGTGAGGTTGATTTTTTGAGGTTTTTCGATCGTAGCAAATGGTCTTGAGGGGTGTCAATCAATATGTTACAGTGTGGCCTCCTATGGGAATCTACCGCCGTCTTCTGAACTACCTTAAACCTCACCGTGGAAGGCTTGTGCTGGCCATTTTGGCCTCGCAGGGCTTTGCGCTATCCACAGCACTTGTCTCGGGGACCCTCTATGCCATCATCAATGGGCTCCAAAACAAAGATGAAGTAGTGCTTGCCAACATTCCTCATGCACCGTTCCTGAACCTTCGTTTTCCGACGTTGTACTTGCCTTTTATCATGGTAGGCGTGTTTTTGCTTAGAAGCTTTTTTGAATATGTTTCCGGGTATTTAATGGCCAGCATAGGTATTCGGATTATCCGGAAAGTGAGAGATGACCTTTACAGGCATTTGGTCAATCTTTCAAGCGATTTCTATTCGCGGGGCCGGACCGGCGATTTTCTAAGCCGCATCATGAATGATGTGGGAGCCATTCAAGGCGCTATAACGGACGTGATCACGGATTTGATCAAGCAGCCTTTTATCATTCTATACAACATCCCCATGGTTTTTATCTGGGGAGGGCCATATGCGATTTATGCGGTTATTATTTTCCCGATTGTCGCGGTGCCCATTGTATTTTTGGGAAGAAATTTGCGCAAGACGACCAAGAAAATGCAGGAGCGCGCTGCTGACATAACGTCCTTTATCGGAGAAACTTTGGCAGGTATTAACGTTGTCAAAGCTTTTAACCGCGAATCGGACGAAATCAAGAAGTTTGAAAACATCAACAAGAGTGTGTTCGATTTTTTTAAGCATACGATCCGTATCACAATGATTCAGCGTCCGCTGATTGAGGTGATGGGCGCTATTGGCGCGGCTATTGCGGTTTGGTTTGCGATCAAGAACCTTCCTCCGGACCGTTTTGGCGCATTCGTGATATCTCTCTTTGTTTTTTATGAACCGCTTAAAAAACTCAGCAAAGTGAATAGCACCATTCAGCAGTCTGTGGCCGCGGGCGGCAGAATTTTTGAGATTCTCGATATTAAAGCAAGTATTCAAAGCGCGCCCGATGCGGAGGACTTTCAGGAAACCATCCGGACCATTGCTTTTCGTAATGTTGAGTTTTTCTACGATCCACAGAAGCCTGTTCTTAAGGGGGTAAACCTTGAGGTCCGCCATGGTGAAGTGCTTGCTATTGTTGGGCCTAGTGGATCAGGCAAAAGCACGCTTGTGAATCTTTTGCTGCGCTTTTATGATCCGACGGCGGGAGCAGTTGAAATCAATGGCCGTGACATTCGGGGCTTCACGCTTCATTCTTTGCGCGACAAAGTGGGGATCGTTTCACAGGATACGATTTTGTTTAACATGACCGTTGCAGAAAATATTGCCTATGGAGTTCCGTCAGCATCGCGTCAGGTTGTCGAGGCCGCAGCGCGGGCGGCGCACGCGCATGAGTTTATTCAGCAGCTGCCTAAAGGCTACGACACTATTATGGGTGAGAGAGGATTGAAACTTTCCGGGGGGCAGAGGCAGAGAATTTCAATTGCTCGCGCTATTTTGAAAGATGCCCCGATTTTGATTTTGGATGAAGCTACCTCGCAGCTTGATACAGAGAGCGAAAGAGTGGTGCAGGATGCCCTTGAAAATCTCATGAAGAAGAGGACCGTGTTTGTCATCGCTCACCGTCTTTCGACAGTTCAAAAAGCCGACAGGATTGTTGTCTTGGAAGAAGGGCGGATCGTGCAGGAGGCCAATCATGAAGCTTTGATCCGCCAAGGCGGTCTGTACAAAAAACTTTACGACCTGCAGTTTAACATCTGATTTTTAGACTGACAGAAATCAGGTTCCCGGAATTTTAATCGTAATCTTTGTCGTTTCGTCGGAGTTTTTTTCCGGATCTTTCACCTCATAGTGTTCCACGTCTCCCTGGCCTAGAGTGGCCACCTTCAACGCCCCTTTGACCGTGTTGTCAAGAATAACACCCGTTCCTTTACGGGCACCTTCCAAGGTTCCAACAACAGGCTTTCCTTCTTCTGTGGAATCACGAGTTTCAGAGAGAAAACCTGTGGTGGAGTCCACTGTGGCCGTTTTGACACCTTCTGCGATTCCAGAGGCCGGGTTCGTGAAGCCTTTGTGGTTGCTCTTGTTTTCTCTTTCTTCGAGGCGGGCTTCTTCATCGTATTGGCCGCGGCGAGACATGCCCATCTGAAGAGAGCTTAACCCTAAAACAACTGCCAATAAGATAAAAGAAGATACTTTCATAGCTTCCCTCATAACATTAAGACGCATGGTGAAAAGTTTCGAATCAAACTTAGTATAGCTGAAGTTGACCGCCTGTCCAAGCTTTTGCCTTTAAACAGCGTCTAGAAAGCATTTTAAGGCACCCTGAGACTCCGTTGCTTTTTATAAGGGCCTAAGTTATACTGCACCCCTTTAGGAAATCCGGTCGGACCACGCGAGACCTCCGGAGTGAATCTCTCTTTAAACCGCGATCCTGTAACCCTTTAGCCAGTGCCACTGAATGTGGTTTGAGATCTGGCTAACGTTGACGGCATAGCCTGCGCATATGAAAAAAATTCGTATAGGACTATTGGGGTTCGGTCAAGTTGGCTCCGGCGTTTATTCTATTTTGACCCAGAAGCGCAAATATTTTGTTTCCGATGTAGGTGTTGATTTCGAAGTGCGCAGAATTGCCGTGAGAAATTTGTCCAAAAAACGGCAGGTAAAGGTTCCTTCCGGCCTGTTAACGCGCGATGCCCGGTCTGTGGTGCGCGATCCATCGATTGATGTTGTCGTAGAACTTATGGGAGGCACAGGCGAAGCGTACAGTCTCGTTAAAGAAGCTTTGCTCCATGGCAAACATGTGGTGACTGCAAACAAGGCGCTGCTTGCGGAGCGCGGGGACGATATTTTTGGCTTAGCGGCCCGGCTGAAGAAATGGGTTCTGTTTGAGGCCAGTGTTGGAGGCGGTATTCCGGTTGTTAAAGCGCTGCGGGAAGGCTTGGTTGCGAACCATATTGAATCTATTCACGCCATCATTAACGGCACGAGCAATTACATTTTGTCGAAAATGAGCGAAGAGGGAGCTGATTTCGGGGAAGCGCTCAAGGCGGCTCAGGAAAAAGGATATGCAGAAGCGGATCCGACTCTCGATATTGACGGTTCTGATGCAGCTCACAAGCTTGCGGTGCTTGTCCGTGTGGGCTTTGGCGGAAAAGTGCAGTTTAAGGATATTTACAGGGAAGGTATTCAGCATATCCGCGCCGAGGATATTGCTTTTGCGCGTGAGTTTGGCTACCGCGTCAAACTGCTTGCGATTGTCAAAAAATCCAAAGAAGGACTTGAGGCAAGAGTTCAGCCTACACTTTTACCCAAAGATCACATTCTTGCGAACGTGAACGGTTCTTTTAACGCGGTGCTCATTGATGGGGACAAGACAGGCCCCGTTCTTTTATATGGCCGAGGCGCAGGATCTTTTCCGACAGCCAGCGCGGTGGTCAGTGATCTCGTCGATTTAGCAAAGCGGTATGACCGCCTTGACGGGGAAGATGCCCTGATGATGAGGGCGAATGCAAAGGTTCTTAAACTGAAAAGCATTTCCTCGCTTTTGTCTCGTTATTACCTGCGCTTTCATGTTGTGGACCAGCCGGGTGTTTTGGGGAAAATCAGCCGGGTTCTGGGCGGACATCGTATTAGTATTTCGGATTGTTATCAGAAAGAGCGCAGGCTTGGTAGTGTTGTTTCATTGATTATGCTGACCCACGATGCTCATGAAAAAGATGTGCGTAACGCCATTCGTGCGATTAATAAGCTGGGCGTGGTACGCGGTAATTCACAAGTGATTCGTATTGAAGCGAACGAAGGTTAGGGCGGAACGGAAAATTATGACTACGAAAAAGTTTGCTGTGAAAAAAATCGGGGTGATTGAGCGCTACCAGGAGTTTATGCCGGTAACCGATCAGACCCCTATTATTTCTTTGAACGAGGGAAATACGCCGCTGATTCTGGCGGAGGCTCTGCCCAAAGAGCTAGGTCTTACAGACGTCCGGTTTTATTACAAGTTTGAAGGGCTGAATCCAACGGGCTCCTTTAAAGACCGCGGAATGACGATGGCTATTTCGAAAGCAGTTGAAGAAGGTTCCAAGGCTGTGATTTGTGCCTCCACAGGCAACACGTCTGCATCCGCGGCTGCTTTTGCTTCCCGCTGCGGCCTGAAATGCTTCGTACTCATTCCTGAAGGAAAAATTGCAAAAGGCAAACTGATGCAGGCCTATCGGTATGGTGCCAAAGTGATCATCATTAAAGGTAATTTTGACCAGGCACTTGAATTGGTAAAGAAAATTGGTGAAAAGACTCCGATTACAATCGTGAACTCGATTAATCCGTACCGCATTGAAGGCCAGAAAAGTGCTGCTTTTGAAGTGGTGGATGACCTTGGAGATGCGCCGGAATATCACGCGATTCCGGTAGGGAACGCCGGAAATATTACAGCTTACTGGAAGGGATATAAAGAATACAAGCGAGCGGGTAAATCGGAAATGCTGCCGAAGATGCTTGGGTTCCAAGCCGCTGGATCTGCTCCCATCGTCCACGGAAAGCCCGTCGAAAAGCCTGAAACCTTAGCCACCGCTATCCGCATCGGAAATCCTGCCAGCTGGAAGGGGGCCTTACAGGCCCGCGATGAATCTGGCGGACTTATTGAAGCGGTGACGGATGAGGAAATTACATATGCCTATCGTTTTATCGCCGAGCGCGAAGGTGTTTTTGCTGAACCTGCTTCGGCTGCAGCCGTGGCCGGGGTTATGAAACTTGCCAAGAGAAATTATTTTCAGCCCAACACGCGCGTTGTGATGACTCTGACTGGATCAGGGCTTAAGGATCCTGATTTTGCCATGAGTTTTGAAGACAATCTGGAGTCTGTGGACGCGTCTTTTGATGCTGTCCGAAAGGTGATTGGCGTATGAAATATTTGATCGTGACGATCCCTGGAGCGGCCGACCATCCGGCCGAAGAGCTCGGCGGTAAAACACCGCTTGAAGCAGCAAAAATCCAGAACCTGCATCATTTTGTGAAAATCGGAAAATTGGGGATGGCTCGTTTTGCATCGGACCGGACCGAACCATCTTCTGACACTGCGTTTCTTAACCTGCTTGGCTATGATGCTGACAAATACTACACAGGACGCGGGCCGATCGAAGCTGCAAATCTGGATCTGAAGCTTGAAGACGACGAGATCCCTTTCCGAATGAACTTTATTACGGAGTTTGGCGGTACACTGGCCGATGCCTCCGCGGGAAAAATCAGCACTAAGGAAGCCAAGGCTCTGATCAACTTTCTCAACAAGAAGGTTGCCAGCGGTTTTGTGCGGTTTTTTGCCGGACGGGAATACCGTCATGTTGCAGTTCTTAAGGATTCGCACGGCTTCCAGGCCTTATCGGCCAAAACAACCTGTCCCGATGCAATAGTCGGCGAGAAGTTTGAAAATTATTTTCCAAAAGGTCCGGGTGAAGAGCTTCTGAAAAAATTGATGTACGACGCGAGACTTCTTCTTCAAGATCACGAGGTGAATCAGGTTCGTCTGGACTTGCATGAAAATCCGGCAAACATGATCTGGCTTTGGGGCCAGGGCAAAAAGCCGAACCTTGAGAAGTTTTCCGAAAAGTATGGCCTTTCCGGTGCCATTGTTGCCGGAATTGAGTATGCGAAAGGCATCGCGCGCCTTACAGGTCTTACAGTGCTTGAATCGCCGGAGGCCTCGGGTGATTATGAAACTGATTTTCACAAGCGCGGAAAGATCGTTTTAGAGGCGCTCGAAGATAAAGATGTGGTCATTTGTCATTTGGATGAGTGTGACGAGGCCTCGCGTACGGGCGATTTGAAAACAAAGATCTCGGCGTTGGAAGCGATGGACTATTTTCTTTTCTCCAAGTTCAGGGAATATCTGGAATCTAATAAGGACACGCGCATTTTGGTGACGCCCGTGCATGCTGTTCCCTGGAAAATGCGTAAGCATGTCCGGGACTCGGTTCCCTTTGTTGTTGCCGGCAAGAATGTAATGCCCGACGAGGCAGAAAAGTTTTCGGAACTTGCCGCTAAATCATCTGATTTGAAAATCACAGAAGGCCACACATTTTTAAGCGCGAATTATTTTAAAAGCTAACGGAAGGTCGTCATGGCATTAATTGTTCAGAAATACGGCGGAACGTCAGTGGGCAATGTTGACCGCATCATGAATGTCGCCCGCAGAATCGTTAAGAAAAAAAAGGAAGGAAATCAGCTTGTGGTGGTGGTTTCTGCTATTGGTGATACCACAGATGATTTGATTGAGCTCGCTTCCAAAATCACCAAGAATCCGAACACCCGCGAAATGGATATGCTGCTTTCAACGGGCGAGCAAATTTCTGTCGCGCTTCTTGCAATAGCGATTCAGCATCTTGGGGTCAAGGCGATTTCCTTTACAGGTCCGCAGGTGGGAATCATTACAGATAAGTATCACTCCAAGGCCCGCATTCTGGATATTAATGCGGAACGGATCCAAAAAGCTCTTCGCGACGGACATGTCGTCATCGTCGCCGGTTTTCAGGGCAAGACGGTTTCCGATGAAATTACGACTCTTGGCCGCGGTGGTTCAGATCTCACGGCAGTAGCTCTTGCTAAGGCGCTTCGTGCAAAGCAGTGTGAAATCTACACGGATGTTGACGGCGTTTTTACAGCGGATCCGAGAATCGTTCCGGATGCACGCAAGATCGATGTGATCAGTTATGACGAAATTCTTGAACTCGCGTCTTTGGGTGCAAAGGTTATGCATTCGCGCTCTATAGAAGTAGGTAAGAAATTTGACGTTCCGATTTATGTCCGCAATTCCGGAAACAACAAGGAAGGGACTTTGATTACAAAGGAGAGTAAAAAGATGGAAGACGTGGTGGTGAGTGGTGTCGCCTTGACGGAAGATGAAGCGAAGATCACAATTTTTAATGTGCCGGACCGCCCCGGTGTCGCGGCCAAGCTGTTCGCGACCCTCTCGGAGGCCAATATCAACATTGATATGATTATCCAAAACAAAACGAGCACCAAGACCACGGATATTTCCTTTACGGTATTTAAGAATGAAATGAACCGTGCGCTTCCTGTTGTAAAGAAAGCTGGAAAACAGCTTGGAGCCGAGAATATTGATGTTGACGAGAATATTGCCAAGGTCAGCGTTGTGGGCGTTGGAATGCGTTCCCATACCGGCGTTGCCTCCAAGATGTTCGGCTGCCTGGCCCGAAAGAAAATCAACATTGATATGATCTCCACGTCGGAAATCAAAATTTCCTGTGTGATTAATGGCTCGAAAGGCAAGGAAGCTGTCCGTGAAATTCATAAAGAATTTGGTTTGAGCGGCAGCAGGAAAAAATAGTTTTTTGAAGCGCGGCAAAGACCGCCCGGACAAGAATGAAAAAAGTCATTTTTTACGACACAACTCTTCGTGATGGCACCCAATCGGAAGGGATTAGTCTGTCTCTGCAAGATAAACTGCAGATAGCGAAGCGTTTGGATGACTTTGGTATGCACTACATTGAAGGCGGGTGGCCGGGATCTAATCCGAAGGATTTGGCATTTTTTAAAGAGATCAAAAAAGCCGGAATTCGTCACGCTAAAATCGCGGCGTTCGGTTCCACGCGCCGGATGAATACACGCGTGCAGGATGATGCAAACATCAAGTCCCTTCTTGAAGCCAAAACAAAGGTTGTGACAATCTTCGGAAAATCATGGGATTTTCATGTGACAGAAGTTTTTCGGACATCGCTTAAAGAAAACCTGGCCATGATTTACGATTCAGTCGCCTATCTAAAATCCAAAAAACTCGAAGTTATCTACGATGCCGAGCATTTTTTTGACGGATTCAAGCATAACCCGGAATATGCCCTGAAGGCCATTCAGCAGGCCGTTCGAGCCGGTGCGGATAATATTTCCCTTTGCGACACCAACGGCGGTACTCTTCCTCATGAAATCCGCCACGCGATTCTTCGCGTCAAACGATCCATCAAGACACCTCTTGGTATTCATTGTCACAATGATTCGGAGATGGCTGCGGCTAATTCTGTTCAGGCTGTGGGCGAGGGAGTTGTGCTTGTCCAGGGAACTGTTAATGGTCTTGGTGAGCGATGCGGCAACGCCAATTTAATGAGCATTCTGCCTATTTTGCAGCTTAAGCTGGGATTGAAATGTTTTCCGGAGAAGAAACTCAAGGAGCTTACGCAGGTTTCCCGATATGTTTCTGAAATTTGCAACATGCCGATACCTATCAATCAGCCTTTTACAGGGCGTGCGGCTTTTGCCCACAAGGGCGGCGTTCATATCAATGCGATGGCCAAAAACCCTGGAACTTACGAACACATGAATCCGGAAAAAATTGGAAATCACCGCAGGTTTCTTGTTTCAGAGCTCGGCGGTAAAACCAATATTATGATGAAGGCCAAGGAGCTTGAGCTTGATCTGAACAAAGACTCCCATGAAGCCAAAAGCATTATGTCCGAAATTCAAAAGCTTGAAAATGAAGGTTACCAATTTGAAGCGGCGGAAGCGAGCTTTGAGCTTTTGGTGCACCGGTTGACTGGGAAAATGAAGTCCTATTTCGAAGTCAAAAAAGTTGCGGTTCGTACGGAGAATGTTGGGAGCGAAACCCCGGCTTCTGTGGCGGAAGTAAAGATCTCTGCCAAAGGTAAAGATTTTTATGAGGTTGCTGACGGTGATGGACCTGTAAATGCTTTAGACCGGGCGCTGCGCAAGGCACTCCGCCGTTCCTATCCTGTCATTGATGAAACGCATCTTACAGACTACAAAGTACGCGTTGTAAATTCCGAAGCCGGCACGGCAGCCAAAGTTCGTGTATTTATCCAGTTTCAGGATAAAGACAAGACATGGACAACGGTCGGTGTTAACGAAAACATCATTGAGGCCAGCTGGAAGGCCCTCGTGGATGCCATTCAGTATAAACTCTACAAAGCCTGATTCCTTCCCATGCCAGAACTCGATAAGCAATACAACTCCAATCAGATAGAGGCTTCTCGGTATACCTTTTGGGAATCCAGAGGTTTTTTTCGTCCGCAAAGTGACAGGGGAGAGAAAGTGGCCGGGAAGCCCTATGTCATTGTGATTCCTCCGCCTAACGTGACAGGAATTCTTCACATGGGCCATGCCCTTAACAATACAATTCAGGATATTTTGACACGCTGGAACCGTATGCGGGGATTTGACACGTTATGGATTCCCGGTGTTGATCACGCCGGAATTGCTACGCAAAACGTCGTGGAAAAAAAACTCGCGAAAGAAAAGAAAACCCGGCAGGATCTGGGGCGCGAAAAGTTTTTGTCGGAAGTATGGTCTTGGAAGGAAGAGCACGGTAATACGATTACGCGCCAGCTTCGACGCCTCGGAGCGTCCTGCGACTGGTCTCGTGAGCGTTTTACAATGGACGAAGGGTTATCCAAAGCTGTTCGCGAATCTTTTGTCAGGTTGTACGAGAAGGGGTTGATTTACCAGGGGCATTACATCATCAACTGGTGCCCGCGCTGTCAAACGGCTCTTTCGGATGAAGAAGCGGAACACCGCGAAACGCAGGGTGCTCTTTATCATATTAAGTATCCGGTTGCGGGAATGGGATCAGCCTGTGACCGTCTTGGTGAAGATCATATTGTGGTTGCTACCACGCGTCCTGAAACCATGCTGGGCGATATGGCCGTTGCGGTTCATCCGGATGACCCAAGGTATCAGCATCTGAAAGGCAAAAAGATTTTGCTGCCTCTCATGAATAGGGAAATTCCAATCATCCAGGACTCTTTCGTGGATCCGGCCTTTGGAACAGGTGCTGTGAAGGTAACGCCCGCGCACGACCCCAATGACTTCGAAATGGGCAAGAGACACAACTTGCCGCAGTTAAATGTCATGCACCCCGATGGAACGATGAATGTCCAGGCGGGACCGTATATGGGGCTTGATCGTTTTGAAGCCCGCAAGCGCATCGTTGAGGATCTCGAAGCCAAGGGACTTTTTGCAAAGCGTGATGTTCATACGCATGCGGTCGGGCATTGTTACCGCTGTCACACGGTAGTGGAGCCGTATTTGTCTAAGCAGTGGTTTGTAAAAATGAAGCCTTTGGCGGAGAAAGCGCTCGAAGCGCATCAGCAGGGGAAAACCACTTTTTATCCGGATCGCTGGACAAAGGTCTATACCAATTGGCTTGAAGGAATGCGTGACTGGTGTATTTCCCGGCAGATTTGGTGGGGTCATCAAATCCCGGTTTGGTATGACGACGAGCGGAACATTTATGTGGCGCGTTCTGAGGAAGAAGCGAAAGCCCAAGCAAGAGCTAAACACGGCAAAGAGGTAGCGCTTGAACAGGATCCCGATGTGCTCGACACCTGGTTTTCTTCCTGGCTTTGGCCTTTTTCCACGCTGGGCTGGCCTGATAAAACAAAAGACCTTGGACATTTTTACCCCACGTCTGATTTAGTGACGGCGTCTGAAATCATTTTTTTCTGGGTTGCCCGCATGATTATGGCCGGGCTTGAGTTCATGGGAGAAGTTCCCTTCAGCCGCATTTATATTCATGGAACTGTCAGGGATGCCAAGGGACTCAAGATGTCCAAGTCGCTTGGGAATTCGATAGACCCCCTTGAAGTAATTACTGAAATGGGTGCAGATGCGCTTCGCTACAGCATGATTATGCTGTCCTCTCAGGACGTCTATCTTTCCCGTGAAAAATTCGAAGTGGGCCGGAATTTCACCAATAAAATCTGGAATGCTGCAAGGTTTGTGTTGTTGCAGCTGGAAGGTTTTGCGTCTGGAAGCGCCGAGTTGAAGGTTGATTTGGAAAAGCTTCCGATCGCAAGCCGATGGATTCTTTCCGTATTGGAAGAAAAGACCCGCGAGGCGGACAGGAGTTTAAGGGAGTTTGGTTTTGCACAGGCCTCCGAGACGATTTATCATTTTGTGTGGAATGATTTCTGTGATTGGTATATCGAGCTTGCTAAGCCGGCCGTTGCCAGTGAATCGGAAAGGGATAAGGAAAACACGAAGCGGGTTCTTTTCTATGTACTGGAACGTATCTGCCGGTTGCTGCACCCCTTCGCTCCATTTGTTTCTGAAGAGATATGGTCGCGGCTGCGAGAGATGGCCTCTGATAAAGCGGCTTGGCCTGAAACTTTGATGCTGGCGCTTTGGCCGGGTGAGGAAAAGACTCGTTTCGAAGACAAGCAGGCTGAACAAAGTCTCGATGTTTTGCGCCGTGCGGTGACGGCCCTTCGTGATTTGCGTGCCAGCCTCAATATATCGCCGGCTGAAAAATTGCAGGCCGTTTTCTTTTGCCGGAAGGACGACCCCGTCGCCGTTCTGGAATCCTCGCGGGCAGAGATTCTTCGTCTTGCCCGTCTCGAGTCTTTTGAAATCACGCGGAGCTTTGAAAAGAACAAAGCTTACGTAGGAAATTCCTACCCCGACTTCGAGGCTTTTCTCCGGGTAGAGGGAGTCGTGGATCTGGACAAGGAGCGTGACCGCCTCCAGAAGAAACTGGCTGAAAAAGAGAAGTACGTTCAATCCATTGAGAAAAAGCTGTCCAATGAAAACTTCGTAAAAAACGCACCCCAGGAAGTCGTCGAGTCTGAGCGCGAAAAAATGGACGAAGCCCGCCGTGTCATGCAAGCGTATCAGGAACAGCTTGCCCTATTTTGCTGACCCCTTCGGCAGCATTCAAACCACCTATGATTCTTGCGACCCTCTGTTACGTTAAAAAAAACGGCAAGACACTTATGCTGCATCGTGTCAAACGCAAGGATGACATGCATGAAGGTAAATGGAATGGGCTTGGCGGGAAAATGCTTCCCGGAGAAACTCCTGAAGAATGTGTGGTTCGCGAAGTCCGCGAAGAGTCAGGCCTCGAGATCCGTAATCCGCACCTCTGCGGTATTTTGATTTTCCCTAACTTCAATGGCGCCGACCATTGGTATGCCTTTGTGTTTACGGCACAAGAATTTGAGGGAGAGCCTTTTCGAGAGTGCGATGAAGGCCGTCTCGAATGGATTGAAAATGCCAAGGTGACAGAGCTGTCCTTGTGGGAAGGTGACCGGCATTTTCTTAAATGGATTGAAGAGGGGCGCTTTTTCTCCGGCCGTTTTTTTTATGAGAATGGCCGCTTATCGAGCCACGACGTCGTTTTCTACAAATAAAACCGCTGCTTTACCCGCATTGCCGCCCGCAGATAAATAGTTGTTAACTATTCATCATATATCTAAGATCGATTAGATATATGATTGTCTGTGCGGTAGCATCCTTCTTGAATCTAACCAAGATTATCAAGGAGGCCGTTATGATTGGAGTAGGACAGAAATTCCCCGCATTCAAAGTTAAAGCCACAGTTTCCAGTGATATCAAAGATGCATTCACTGAAATAACCCACGACAGTTATCCGGGCAAATGGCTGGTTGTTTTTTTCTGGCCCAAGGATTTCACGTTTGTGTGTCCTACGGAGATAGCTGCATTTGGAAAACTCAACGGTGAATTTCGGGAGCGGGATGCCCAGGTTCTCGGAGTCAGTACGGATTCCGAATTTGTCCACCTAGCCTGGCGGAAGGATAAATCCGAGCTGCGAGATCTGCCTTTTCCAATGCTTGCAGATGTTAAAAGAGACCTCTCAAGCGGGCTGGGAATTCTTGATCCGAACGAAGGGGTGTCCCAGCGGGCTGTCTATATTGTAGATCCGCAGGGAACGGTTCGCTTTGTCATGGTGACAGATCTTAATGTGGGACGCAATCCGGAGGAAGTGCTTCGTGTTTTGGATGCGTTACAAACAGATGAACTTTGCCCCTGCAATTGGAAGAAGGGTGAAGAAACGATTACGGTTGCTTGATACGAGAGGAGCAAAACATGAATACGACAGTGCAGTCTTTTAAAGAGAGTTTTCCGGAATTTGCCAAGGACGTCAAAATTAATTTTGGAACAGTTTTGACTCCTGAAGGCAGTCCGGGGTTAACTGAAAGCCAAATTGCGGGGATTGCCCTTGCGTCAGCTTACGCGGTCCGGTCGGCTGTGGTTTTGAAAGCCATCCGCGAGAGCGTGGGGAGTCTTCTTGTTGAGCAGGAAATTCAGGCGGCGAAGGCAGCTGCCAGCATCATGGCCATGAACAATATCTACTACCGATTCGTGCATCTCGTGGAAGATAAGGAATATCAGGCTATGCCAGCAAAGCTCAGAATGACGGTCATCGGAAACCCAGGAATAGCAAAGGTGGATTTCGAGCTTTATGCCATGGCGGTTTCTGCGGTCAACGGCTGTGGCATGTGTTTGGATGCACATGCACGGCAGCTCGTTAAAGCAGGTCTTTCAAAAGATGCCGTGCAGTCAGCTGTGAGAATTGCTGCGGTTCTCAACTCGGCAGCCCAAACGTTCTGGATTTCAGAGCAAGAAGCTGCCTAGGCGGGAGTCCGGAGCCCTTCGGGGGAGGGGCTCCGGATCTCTTTGTGTGCTGCGGTTTGGTATACTTCTAGAGAGGGCATCCCTATGACATCGGCGCGAAAATTTGTTTCCCCGGAGCATGTGCTCCGAGAAATATATCCCAAGACTTCTCTTGAGTTGGGTATCCCCGAAAAACGTCGCGACGAACTTATTGCCGCGGCTATCTTTGCATCCTTCCGAAATCACGAGTTTGGAACCCACTTTCAATTTCACCCGGATTACCGCGAGATTCATGTTGAAGAGGATGCTCAAGGAATTGATGTTGTTTTGGAAGACCCGTCAGGGCGCAAGAAAAAGCTCCAGATTAAAGGGGTTTACATCCAGCGTTCGATTGAAAGACGGCGCCATCATGCGGTCAAAGGAGCGGCCCGTGTTACGGGGCGCCGCACGCGGAGGCAGATCAAAAAAGACTCGAAAGAGCTTACGGCCATCATGCGCGGAGAACTCACTAAAATTATTCACGATTACAGCGGCCTGGTTTTAATTATTCACGTGATCGCAGACCTTGCAACTCAAACGAGTCTGGAAATTGCGATCAAAAAAAGCCGGAAAATCGTGGCAAATCTTATGGCCAAAGAAGTCTGGTTTCTGAGGCATATTCCTGTGAGAGCTTTGAACCCGGATCAGCCCGCCACTTGTCACGCCTACAAATTGATCAAGGTGTCTCCGGATAGACACACCTACGCATTTTCATTTTCAGTTTGATGATATTGGAGAGAAAAAAGCGGAAACTTTTTAGCGGGCAACGCCCGTAAGGCGTGTTTTAATGCGCTGGATAGCTTCTTCAATGTTTTCCCGGAATCCGAAAGAACTGAGGCGGAAGTAGCCTTCCCCGCTTGGTCCAAAGCCTGCGCCCGGAGTTCCCACCACGTGAGCCTCCTTAAGAAGAAGATCAAAAAATTCCCAGGACCCAAGGTTATTTGGAGTTTTCAGCCAAACATAAGGGGCATCAATGCCCCCGTATACTTTGAGTCCAAGGGCAGATAAACCTTCGCGGATAATCCGGGCATTATTCAAGTAATACCGGATCATTTCTTCTACCTCTTTTTGCCCTTGAGGAAAATAAACCGCTTCAGCTGCGCGCTGGACAGGGTAAGAGACACCGTTGAACTTGGTGCAATGGCGGCGGTTCCAGAGGGCGTGGACAGGCGACTTTTCTCCCTGATTGTTTTTGGCCATGAGTTCTTTAGGGACAACGGTAAAGGCGCAGCGGATTCCGGTAAAGCCGGCATTTTTTGAGAAACTCCTAAACTCAATCGCAACTTCACGGGCACCTTCCACTTCATAGATCGAGTGGGGCAGCTCGGGATTGGTAATGAAGGCGTGATAGGCGGCATCAAAAAGGATGATGGCGTCATTTTTTCGGGCGTAATCAACCCAGCCTTTGAGGTCTGAGCGGGTCATCACCGTTCCTGTTGGGTTGTTTGGGGAACAAAGATAAATGAGATCAACTTTTTCCTTTGGGTAGGCGGGTGTGAAATTGTTTTCGGCAGTGGAAGGCATGTAAACAATGCCGCGGTAATGACCGCTTTCGGTCATCTCCCCGGTGCGTCCTGCCATGACGTTGGTGTCGACATAGACAGGGTAGACAGGATCTGTCACAGCGACTTTGCTCTGGATGTCAAAAATTTCCTGGATGTTTCCAGAGTCGCACTTGGAACCGTCAGAGACAAAGATTTCATCAGGATGAATGGTGACACCCCGGCTGCCAAAATCGTTTTTGGCAATCGCCGCACGCAGAAAGTCATAACCTTGTTCGGGGCCATACCCCCGGAAAGTGCTCGCATCGCCCATTTCGTCCACGGCCTTTTTCATAGCTTCACGAATGGAAACCGGAATAGGGAGCACGACGTCACCTATTCCAAGCCGTATGATTTTGGCGTTTGGATTTTGGGCGGAAAATTCACGCACCCGGCGGGCAATTTCGGGAAAGAGGTAACCGGCTTTAAGCTTTTGATAATGCGTATTAAGGGTCGTCATGGGGGCGGAGTTTAGCATAATCTTAAGTGTTGCCGCAAGCCCTTCAGAAGGCTCAGGATTCAAAGCTTTTTTGCCGATATTTAAATGTATGAACCACCTACTGCGTTTATTGATTTTAGCCGAGCTGCTCTCCTTAAATCCAGCCGTTGTGTTTTCGGCGGATTTGAAGGTATCCCCTTCGCCCGAGAAGTATCTTGCCGAGGGGGCTCAATTTTTCAAAAAAAACTCCTGGGACGAAGCACAAGAAGCGTTTCTAGAAGCTGTTAAAAGTCCCCGCGTTGAAGACCGCATCCAGGCATATGAGGGTCTTGCCGCCCTTTACCAAAAGCTGCATTTAAAAAAGAAAGAAGCCCGTGCGATCCGTAACCTTGAAAAAGAGAAGCTGTTTCAGAAAAAATTACTTCCTAAGGAAGAATCGTTTTATGAGTCCTATAAGGTTAAAAAGGGGGACACTTACGCCCGGATTGCTTCAAGGCGCAGAATCAGCGAAGAATGGCTGATGAGAATCAACGGGAAAAAGCTCTTGGTGGAAAATCAGACCATTCTTGTCCCAAAAGAGCGCTATGCTTTGGTGATTGATAAAAGCGCGAAGAAACTTTTATGGAAACGCGGCAATGAGGTTTTGAAGTCTTATCCGGTGTCAGTTGGCCGTGAAGGCAGTGAAACGCCTGAAGGTGAATTTCTTGTGCAGGAGAAAATCAAAGATCCGGTTTGGTACCGGATGAATCAGGTTTATCCGCCAGACAGCCCTAAAAATCTTTTAGGTACGCGTTGGATGGGGCTTAGTCAAAAGGGTTACGGAATCCATGGGACCAAAAATCCCTACAGCATCGGTTCTGCTGTGAGCCATGGCTGCATCCGCATGTTTAATCACGATGTTGAAGAGCTCTTCTCTTGGGTGCCGGTAGGCACACCAGTCCTTATTCACACAGGAAGCTCTCCCTCCGCAGTCAAAACCAGTTAAGACAGACGAAACCCGTAGTGAAAATTTTTTGTGCCGCTAGGGGGTTTCTGGGGTTATGCGGTGCGGTTGTTCAAAAGATCATTCATTTCTTTTGAAAGAATGGACTGATCTTCGTTGAAACGAACGGCCAGAAGAGGTTTGCTGCCTCCGGTGTGGCGTATGACCCGGCCTTCCACCTCAATCGACTCTCCTGTCTTTGGGTCAAGAATAATGGTGATTCTTATGGTCGCTTTGCCGGCCAAGGTTTCCCCGAAAGTGAGCGCGTGATCAAGTTCAAACAGCAAACCCTGGGAACTAAAGTTTAAAATGCTGGCCTGATTGATCCAGTTGTCTTCATGGGGTGTGCTGACCACGGCCCTGGCTTGAATAAGGCATTTGGAGCGGTCTTCGGCTCTACGATTATGCGAGACTCCCGAAGGCAGCTTTTTGGGTTGAGGTGCTGGAATTGAGGGATCCGGGGTAGAGTCGCTTTTTTGAGCCTGAATTTTTTTTAGGGCATCGCTGAATTTGCTCATAACATTAAAAACGTACCTGACTTTCCCAAGTTCCTCAAATGGGCTCGAAAGCGATGAAACACCAAGCCCCCAAAAGATTTAGCGTGCTCGAATATGCTAGTTTTGGGAAATCGCGTCCCATGCCCCTCCCTATACAGCTCCTTTAATTTAAGGAGGCTAGGGGATTTTGGAAAAGGTTAAGATTCTTCATTTCAGCTCCCGGGCTAAAATGTCGATGCAAAAGGACGCCCGGAATCCTCCAAGCAACTCGTTTGGGAAGTCCGCAAGCCGTTACTCTAACAATTGTCTTAAAAAGGACTGCGTATGTTTTCTCTCAAAGATAAAATCAACCCAGGTCATGGGGATGATGAATCCAGCTGGAGTGTCATTTTAATCCTTCCATCACTTGATGCTAAGGAGGCTATTGCGGGTCTTTTGACCGAAGCCTTCCGCGTTACGGACGAATTCGCCGCGCAGCTTCTTATGAGCACTCCGGTGATCTTGCTTGATGGTCTTTCACAGGAAGAAGCATCGCGTGTCCGGAGTTATTTTCAACAGGGGGGCGCCGAAGCCTGCATTTCTCAAAATCGCGAGGTTAAAAAAATCTGCTATCGCGTGAAATGGCGGAGTCAGCCTGACCTTTCATTTCTTGGGGGCTTTAACCCCGCTCAAAAAAGCGAAGGCGCTGAAAAAAGCTCCGCGGACCGGGCGCTTCTTGAAAAAGATGCAAAACTGCGCCAGCTTGAAACAGATCGGCAGCTGGAAAAAAGAATCGCAGATGAAAAAGTAAATCAGATTATGAGAGAGATGGAAGAGTGGAAAAGTAAAGGTACCGCTTTGCGGCGCGATGTGCAGGTGTTGACAGAAGCCCGTGATCAAATGCAAAAAGCGTTAACCGAAGCTCATCAGGCGCTGGAAGCGCTTCAGAAAGGGGGGGCAGCTAAACCCCTCTCAACTTTCTCCTCTCTCCCGGAGGCCTCTTTGCAGGCAAAGACGGGAGATGCCGGGGGTGAAACTCAGAAGCTTCGCCAGGAGATTGTTGATTTAACCCGAAGCAAAGAGCGCCTTGAAAGCTCTCTTCTGACAACAAGAGCAGAGCTTGAAGCCTCTGAAAAGAGAAATCGCGCTTTTGCGATGGAACGGGAAAAGCTTGAGCACGCCGCGATGTCAGCGCATGACGGCAAAAGAAATGCTGTTGAAGCCGCTGAAGAATTAAAGCTGCAGATCAAAGCAATGACTGCTGAAGTTGAAGCTCTTGAAGAAGCCCGGGATAGTTTTGAAAAAGCATTGGCTCAAAGCCAAAGCGGGCTGGAATGGACGCGTAAAATGGCGATTGTGCTGGAAATTGACCGAGGCGGCCTGGAACGTTCACTCATTGAAATCAGGGCACTTTACTCAGCTCTTTTGAAAGATACCCAGTCTTGGCGCGAGCGTGCGGGAAGCCTTTCCCAGGAATCCTCTCTAGCGGCATTGGAAACCGCTGTAGCGGGAGGAGGCGCTTCGCCTGAATTGTTAAAAGCGCTAGATGAGGCGAGGGAGCAATACCGGCGCCTTGAAAACGAATGCCGCCTCGTGCGTGATTTTTTTGAGAAAAAATTTGAAGCGATCCGCAACACATCGGGTTCTGCACCTCAGTAAGGTCTTCTATGCCATCGATTACCATTTATGAGAAGCCCACCTGTACAACCTGCCGCCAGGTTCACAAGGTTCTTACAGAAAGCGGTGTCGACTTTACGGCGGTTAATTATTACCTTGAACCGCTCTCCCCATCCAAGCTGCGGGAGCTTTTGAAAAAAATGAGTCTGTCAGCCTATGAACTCCTTAGGAGCAAAGAAGAAATTTATAAAAGTCTCAGGCTCGGGGAAAAAAAACTGACAGAAGAAGAAGCGATTGATTTGATGATCAAGTACCCGGATTTAATTCAGCGTCCCATTGTGGAAAAAGGCAGCCGTGCTATTCTTGCAAGGCCTGCTGAACGGATCAAAGAAATCCTCTGACGGATTGGTTAAATGACCGCACGAAAAAAAACACTCCTTGTTAAAGCTATCCATAACTTCAAACCCTCTGCAGGAACGCGGCGTTTGATAAGAGCCGCTTTGGCGGAAGATCTGGGCGGTGGGGACCGAACAACAGATCTTTTGATTCCGCCTTCAGCGCAAGGGAGGGCAGAGATCGTTGCGCGAAGTGACGGTTTTTTTTGCGGGGCCCCGGTAGTTGAAGAAGTGATGAGTGCGGCTGGAGGGAAAGTGGATTTGGAATTCCCGGTTGGAGAAGGACAGCCTTTTAGGAAAGGGGCCGTTGTCGTTCGCTTGAAGGGAGCCGTCTCTTCAATTTTGAAGGGTGAGCGGACGACGCTTAATTTCATAGCCCGCCTCTCCGCCATTGCAGCGCAAACACGCCGCTATGTTGAAGCCGTTAAAAGGTATCCCGTTTTGATCCTGGACACTCGCAAAACAACCCCTCTATGGCGTGAGCTTGAAAAGTATGCAGTTCGCTGCGGCGGTGGAAAGAACCATCGCATGGGGCTTTACGATGCAGTTTTTATAAAAGAAAACCACAGGCCTTATGGAGACCTGTCCAAGCTGAAGTCTGTCCGCGGCCGTTTTGAAATAGAAGTGCGCAATCAGGAAGAGTTGAAACAGGCACTGAAGTATCAACCCCGGGTCATCTTGTTTGACAACTTTACACCGTCAAGACTGAATCAGGCGGTACACTATTGCCGCCGCGTTAGTCCCGAAACGACGCTCGAAGCTTCGGGAGGAATTACCCTTGAAAATGTGGCTCATTATGCGGCTATGGGAGTAGACTGGATTTCCGTCGGAGCCCTCACTCATTCCGTTAAGTCCCAGGATTTCTCACTGCTGCTCAAAAAATAAATTTCCCCGCACTCGAAAAAACGCCCCTGCCGGTTTACAATGAAGTTTCTTACATGGGGTTTGCATGTCTCTCTTTAAACTTGTTTCCAATATGAAGCCTAAAGGCGACCAGCCGCAGGCAATTCGGAAGATTCTCGAAGCTTTTCAGGCTGGCAAAAAGGAGCAGGTGTTGATCGGTGTCACCGGCTCCGGCAAAACCTTTACTATGGCGAATGTCATTGCCGGGCTTGAGAAGCCTGTGCTTGTTATGTCTCACAACAAGACTCTCGCCGCCCAGCTTTATTCGGAGCTTAAAGAGCTTTTCCCCGAAAATGCGGTGGAGTATTTTGTTTCGTACTACGATTATTATCAGCCGGAAGCCTACATCCCCAAGTCCGATACCTACATAGAAAAAGACGCATCCATTAATGATGATCTGGATCGTCTCCGCCTGGCGGCAACAAGTTCTATTCTTTCAAGACGGGATACGATTATTGTTTCCAGCGTCTCCTGCATTTACGGTCTCGGTGCCCCGGAAGACTGGCAAGGCATGCTGATTCAGCTCGAAAAAGGAAAAGAGTCCGAAAGAGATGCGCTCATTTCAGAGTTAGTGAAAATCCAGTATCAGCGGGTGGAAACAGAGTTGACGCGGGGAACTTTCAGAGTGCGCGGAAACCGCATTGATTTTTTTCCCTCATATGGAGAATCGCCTCTGAGGATTGAACTGGATGATGACCATGTTTCAGGGCTTTATGTTTTAGACAGGGTAAAGCTTCTGCCGGGACTTGAGCTCGAACGCCTAACCATCTATCCCGCCAAGCATTTTGTGACGAGCTCCGATAAGCTTGAGGCGGCCATTCAGTCCATACAAGAGGAGCTGGCGGTTCGCGTGCGTGAACTGATTGCCCAGGGTAAAGACCTTGAAGCCAAAAGGATAGAGTCAAGGACCCGGTACGACCTTGAGATGCTGCGCGAAGTGGGATACTGTTCAGGGGTCGAAAATTACTCCCGCCATTTGACCGGCCGGGCACCGGGATCCACGCCCTACACGCTTCTGGATTATTTCCCCAAAGATTTTTTGACTATTATCGATGAGTGTCATCAAAGCATTCCGCAGATCCGGGGCATGCATCAGGGAGATGCCTCCAGAAAAAAGGTTTTGGTGGATCACGGTTTCCGCCTTCCCTCCGCTTTGGATAACCGCCCCCTTCGATTTGAAGAGTTTGAGAAAAAATTGGGGCAAGTTCTTTTTGTTTCTGCGACACCCTCGGAGTATGAACTGAAAAGATCGGATCAGCGTGTCGAGCAAATTATCCGGCCCACAGGCCTTCTTGATCCGGAAATCGAAGTGAGACCCACTAAAGGACAGGTTGACGATTTGATTGCTGAGATCAAAAAGCGAATCAAGAATAAAGAACGTGTTCTGGTGACCACACTGACTAAAAAGATGTCCGAGGATCTTAGCCGTTACTTGAAAGATGTAGGGATTGCGGTTCACTACCTGCATTCTGAGTTTGATGCTTTTGAGCGTGTGGAGATTCTGCGTGATCTGCGCCTCAAAAAGTATGACTGCATTATCGGGGTAAATCTGCTGCGTGAGGGTCTTGACCTGCCAGAGGTATCGCTTGTGATTGTCCTTGATGCTGACAAGGAGGGTTTTTTGCGCAGTGAGGTTTCACTAATTCAGATTGCGGGACGAGCCGCGCGTCATTTAAACGGAAAAGTGATTATGTATGCGGACCGGATTACGGATTCCATGCGGAAGGCAATGGATGAGACTTTAAGACGCCGCAAGCTGCAGACCGAATATAACGAGCGCAATGGGATCAAACCAGCGTCAGTTCAAAAGGCCATCCGGGAAGGGATCGAGAAGTGGAAGGCTGCTGAAGAGCTTGTTGCTGAGGTTGCTGGAGAAGATCAAAAGGCTTATGAGGTAAAGACTTACCTCGCGTACCTGAAAAAGAGAATGGAGGCTTCTTCCCGGGCTTTGGAGTTTGATAAAGCAGCCCGTTACAGGGATGAAATCCGGCGTATTGAAGAAAAGCAGGGAGCCGAGGAAAGCGTCCTTTCCAAGCCAAACCGCGTGAAACCCTTGAAAAAACAATGAAAAAGCCTGATTCCACTATTGACACTGATCCGTTGCGCCCCCTATAATTTCGCGAACCTCGACCTCCAGGAGACCTTAAAATATGTCCGCAAAATTAAAATTGATTGAAGAAAATAAGTTAATTGCCGTGATCCGTTCCAGCTCTGCGGATGACGCTGAAGAAATGATCAAGGCTGCTCTTGCCGGAGGTTTTCGTATTTTCGAGGTTTCGATGCAGACGCCTCAGGCCACGCGCATTATTGAGACCTATTCTAAAAAAGATGGTGTCCTTGTCGGCGCCAGTGTCACGGACGGAGAAATGGCGCAACGGGCGATCAAAGCCGGTGCAGAATTTGTCTCCACACCCTATACAGACCGCGAAGTGATCAGCGTCGCCAAACACAATACTTGTTTTGTTATTCAGGGAGCTCTCACTCCGACCGAGATCATGAACGCCTACCAACTCGGTGCGGATCTGGTGATGGTCAATCCCATTGCCTCTTCTGGGGGCCCCCAGTATCTTAAATCTCTCCGGAATGCTCTACCCTCTCCGACCAAGCTCATTGTTGCCGGCGGTGTTAATCTCGACAGCGTCTTTGATTACCTCAAAGACAGCGTAGCGGTATGCGTCAAGCAGTCGCTATTCGAGAGACCTCTCGTACGCACCGACAACTGGCAGCAGATTACAGAGCGGGCGAAGCAATTTAGCGAGAAGCTCGAAACCATCAAGGTTTCTCGTTAATAGCCTCTTCAACTCAGTTCTCTCTGCAGTGTAACCCAAGCCTTCTCCAGGGGAGAAGCCGCTTGGGCCGTACACTTCCCGTCGATTTTCTTCCTTATTCACCGGTGAAGCTTTCGATCGGGCCCAGGGCGAAGCATTGACAATAGCGCGAAGATGAATAAAATAAATCATTTCTTTTCAGGAAGTTACGTCAAAAGAGCGGCATCGGAAAAAGGTTCGGAGCCGGCGAAGGGTATTAAATGCCCTTCGCTTGGTTTTCCGGGAGCGGAAAATATGAAAAAAATTTTCTCGGGCTTTTCTGCGGCGTTGATTCTTTTTATTCTTTTTTTGGGTTTTCCCAAAGGGCAAGAGGCTTCAGCGGATACGTTTTTTGGAAATCTCCCCACGGGACTTCTTGAATTGCAGAATTACCG
>CAYRBY010000001.1:102786-111685 GCA_964422635.1 uncultured bacterium | reverse complement strand
CGAAAAGGCGGGGGGCATTACGCAGCATATCTTGGTACGAACCATCCGGATGAATTCTCTTCCGTTGTGCTTCTTGACGGTACCTGGAGCGGAAAGTATGAAAAGCTGCTTCATTTGAGCAAACGCGCAGCACATCAAGTTCCTTTTCTTGTTGTCGCATCGGGTCAAGATGAAGAACGGTTAGAACAGATTGAAAAGGAAGCGCGGAATTATGAGAAGAAAGGTTATCTCATCGCGTTGATGAAAGTTGAAAACTGGGAACAAACCCAGTCAGACCTTTTTAAGCGCAAGGTTGTGGAATGGATGGAAAACAATTCCGACACCTGGGAAAAGCGCGTCCGGGAAAGCCAGAAATCCTGGAAAGAAAAATCAGTATTATGGGTTGAAAATTTTTTTCATGTTTAAAGGAACGGGGGAAGTGATTTTATGAAGATGACAGGTGCTCAGGCAATGATCAAGGCGTTGGAGATGGAAGGCGTGGACTGTATTTTTGGTCTTCCTGGAGGGGCGATTCTGCCGACCTTCGATGCGCTTTATGATTCAAAGAAAATTAAGTTTGTCCTCGTCCGGCATGAACAGGGTGCTTCTCATATGGCTGATGGATATGGCCGTGCAACAGGAAAGCCAGGCGTTTGCCTTGTCACCTCCGGTCCAGCCGCAACTAACACTGTGACGGGGCTTGCCACTGCTTACATGGATTCTGCGCCAATGATCTGCATTACAGGACAAGTGGCTACGACGGCGATTGGCAGTGATGCTTTTCAGGAAGCCGACGTTATCGGTATTACGCGTCCTGTGACGAAACACAATTATCTCATTCGTGATGTCCGCGATATCGTGCGCATTGTCCGAGAGGCGTTTCATATTGCACGCACAGGCCGTCCCGGGCCGGTGTTGATTGACTTCCCCGTCAATATCAGCCGCCAGATGGTGGATTTCGAATGGCCGGAAGAGGTTAATATCCGCGGCTATGAAATTCCGTCCAAGGGAGACAAGGGGCAGATTCAAAAAGCAGCTGACCTGATCAAGGAAAGCAAGCGCCCGGTTCTTTATGTGGGCGGAGGCGCTGTGGGCTCAGGTGCCAACAAAGAAGTTCTGGAGCTTGTTGAAAAAACAGGTATTCCGATCACAACCACAGTTCTTGGACTTGGAATTTTTCCTGAAGATCATCCGCTGTCGCTGCGCATGCTTGGGATGCATGGCACGGTGTATGCAAACTATTCAGTCCAGCGTTCTGATCTTCTCATTGCGGTTGGAGCCAGGTTTGATGACCGCGTGACAGGTAATATTGAAAAGTTTTGTCCGCACGCAAAGATTGTTCACATTGATATCGACCCGGCGTCTATTTCCAAAACCGTGAAGGTAGACGTTTCAATCGTGGGGGATGTGAAGCACGTGCTCAAGGATCTCAATAAACTGGTTTCTGACAAGCGCAAAGACATCAAGGAGTGGACCGATCAGGTTGAAGAGTGGAAGAAAAAGCATCCGCTCAAGTACAAGGATGCCGGCGATGTCATTCGTCAGGAGTACGCAATCGCCATGATCGGGGAAGTTACAAAACACAAAGCCGTTGTGACAACGGGTGTGGGACAGCATCAAATGTGGGCTGCACAGTGGTATAAGTTTGGTGCCCCGCGCAGTATGCTGACTTCCGGTGGTCTTGGGACCATGGGCTATGGGCTTCCTGCCGCAATTGGTGCCCAGCTTGGGCGTCCTGACGAGACGGTGGTTTGCATCGATGGTGACGGATCTGTGCAGATGACAATCTGTGAGTTGACCACGGCCGCTTACTACAACATTCCCGTGAAGCTGTTTATCATGGATAATAACTATCACGGTATGGTTCGTCAGTGGCAGCAGCTTTTTTATAATAACCGGCTTTCCGGCTCTGTCCTGGGCCCGTCAAACCCGGACTTCCTGAAACTGGCCGAAAGCCACGGGGTGATGGCGCTGCGTGTTGATAAAAAAGATGATGTGGTTCCGACCATTAAGAAAGCTCTGGCGCATAAAGGCCCGGTGCTTGTTCAGGTGCTCGTAGCCAAGGAAGACAACGTCTACCCCATGGTTCCAAGCGGTCATGCGCTTGATCAAGTTATGGATATGGCTTAACCCCAATTTGAAGCAACCGACAAGGAGTTATGTATGAAGCATATTATTTCAGCGCTTGTGGAAAACCATTCCGGCGTTTTGGCCCGCGTTTCAGGGCTCATCTCGGGACGCGGCTTTAACATCGATTCACTGGCTGTCGGTGAAACTCAGGATCCTGATGTCTCCCGCATGACGATTGTGACAACGGGTGATGACCGCGTCGTAGAGCAAATCATTAAGCAGCTCGGAAAGCTTATTGATGTCATCAAGGTTGTGGATATTAGCGAGGATGAAATCATTGATCGGGAACTTGTGCTGGCAAAGGTGAGCGCAACGCCTTCAACGCGCAATGACATCATGCAGATTGTGAACACTTTCCGCGGAAAAATTGTGGATGTGAATCCGAAGTCGCTGACAATCGAAGTCACGGGCAGTGAAAGTAAAATCGATGCGATGCTTGAGCTTCTTCTGCCGTTCGGCATGCTCGAAGTAGTCAGAACAGGGCTTGTAGCTATTTCCCGCCGCGGAGAGCTTACGGCGCCGGAAAAAATCTCACTTAAAACGCGCAAGCTTGAAACTATCGAAGTAAAAGCAAAGCCCGCGAAGGGCAAGAAAAAAGCCGCAGGCAAAAAAGCCATCGGCGATGACTGGTATTAAACCTCATTCACCTTATTGACAAGAAAGAAGGATATTGATCATGGCTAAGATGTATTATGAAAAAGATGCAGATTTGAACGCCCTGAAGGGCAAGAAAGTGGCAATCGTTGGATACGGTATTCAGGGGCGCGGGCAGGCTTTGAATCTGCGCGACTCGGGCGTGGATGTGATTATATCCCAGCGTAAAGGCGGCAAGAATTATGACCAAGCCGTTGAAGATGGTTTCAAGCCGGTGGAGGCCGATGTCGCGGCCCGCGAAGCGGACATCATCCAGATTCTTGTTCAGGATCATCTGCAGGGGGATTTGTACAACAAAAGCATTGCCCCGCATTTGACCAAGGGCAAGGCACTGCTCTTTTCCCACGGCTTCAACATTCATTTTGGCTACATCAAGCCCCCCAAGGATGTGGATGTTTTTATGGTGGCTCCCAAAGGCCCCGGAGCTCTTGTCCGCACGCAGTTTTTGGAAGGCGGCGGTGTCCCTTGTTTGGTGGCTATTTATCAGGATGCATCCGGCAACGCCATGAAATACGCGCTGGCTTACGCCAAGGCCATTGGCGGAACCCGAGCGGGCGTTATCGAAACTAATTTTAAGGAAGAAACAGAAACGGATTTGTTCGGCGAGCAGGTTGTGTTGTGCGGCGGATTAAGTGAACTCATCCGCGCCGGGTTCGATACACTGGTGGAAGCAGGCTATCAGCCTGAAATGGCGTATTTCGAGTGTCTCCACGAAGTGAAGCTGATTGTTGATGCCATGTTTGCTGAGGGTATCAGCGGAATGCACCGTCGTGTTTCTGATACGGCAGAGTACGGTGACTACTCGCGCGGCCGCCGGGTTGTGACTGCTGAAACACGCAAAGAAATGAAAAAGATTTTGAATGAGATCTGCACGGGTGCTTTTGCCAAAGAGTGGATCGACGAGAACAAGAATGGCCGTCCGAATTATAATAAGTGGCGCGCGGAAGCTGATGCTCACCTCGTTGAAAAGGTGGGGGCGAACCTACGCTCAATGATGCATTGGATCAAACAGCCGGTTCAGCAAAATTCCGTGAAAGCAGGGGTTGCGACAAGGTAAAGTGAAAGACAAGGCAAAAAAAAGAAAAATTTTCATTTTTGACACCACGTTAAGAGACGGGGAGCAGTCACCTGGAGCTTCATTAACCCCTGATGAAAAGCTGCAGGTTGCCCGTCAACTTGAGCGGTTGAATGTCGATGTGATTGAGGCGGGGTTTCCTGCATCCTCTCAGGGTGAGATGGAGGCCATTGCCAGAATTTGTGAAGTTGTACGTAAACCCATTATTTGCGGATTGGCCAGAATGGTGGAGCGGGATATTGACGCCTGCCGTAAGGCCCTTGAAAAGGCCCGCCGGAAAAGACTGCATGTCTTTTTAGCAACTTCTCAGATTCACCGTCAATACAAACTCAAAAAAGATAAAAGCGAAATTCTTCAGCTGGTGTCGACGATGATCAAGTCGGCGCGGAAGGATTTTGACCAAGTTGAGTTTTCTCCCGAAGATGCTTCCCGGACTGAAACGCAGTTTCTGGCGCAGGTGGTGCGTGCGGCCGTGGAAGCGGGAGCAACGTCCATCAATGTTCCTGATACTGTTGGATATGCTGTGCCGGAGGAGTTCGGTGACGTGATTGCCGGATTGATCCGAAAAAACCCTGTGCTCGGGAAAAAGGTAGTCCTTTCCGTTCATTGTCATAATGACCTGGGTTTAGCTGTTGCAAACTCATTGGCTGCTGTTTTAGCTGGTGCCAACCAGGTAGAGTGCACGATTAACGGAATCGGTGAGCGTGCTGGCAATGCTGCTATGGAAGAAATCGCCATGGCGATTGATACACGCCGGGATCTGATGGACTGTTACACGGATCTTAAGCTCAATGAAATTTCCAAGACATCCCGTCTTGTTTCTTCGCTGACAGGCATGGTTGTCCAGCCGAATAAGGCGATTGTCGGGCGTAACGCGTTCTGGCATGCCTCGGGCATCCATCAGGATGGTGTTTTAAAAAAACGCCAGACTTACGAAATTATGGACCCCAAAAAAATTGGCTTAAAGGGAAGTCATTTAATGCTGGGTAAACTTTCCGGACGCCATGCTTTTAACGAAAGAGTTAAGAAGCTTGGATTTAATTTGAGGCCGGAAGATTTGAGCCGCGCCTTTGACCGTTTCAAGGCTCTGGCTGATAAAAAGAAGTACGTTTTCGACGAAGATTTGGAAACGATTCTTGAGGACGTGGGCCTGAATATTCCTGAAACCTGGAAGCTGGGGTATTTGCGGGTCATCAGCGAGACTTCCAGGAAACCTTCAGCCGAAATACGCCTTATCCATAAAGGGAAAAATCACTCTGCGCAGTCGGATGGGGATGGCCCTGTGGATGCCTGTTACAAGGCGATTGAAAAAATTGTTAAATCCAAGGCAACGCTGGCCCACTACAGCATTCAATCGGTTACAGGCGGAAAAGACGCTCTTGGGGATGTTGCTGTGAAGCTTAACATCGGAGCCAAAGAAGTCACGGGGCGAGGCACCAGCACGGACATTATTGAGGCCAGTGTTAAGGCTTACCTTTTTGCGCTCAACAAGATTTCCGCGGAATCATTCTCGCCAAGAATGAATCCGCAGACTTCCCTGTAAAAGTCGTGGCATCTTCCAAAAAAGACGCACCCTTCGAGCTGTACGGAATTTTCGGAGATCCCCTTGCGCATTCCTTGTCTCCGGCCATGCAGGAAAAAGCCTTTGCCCTTTCAGGCGTTAAAGCGTTTTATCTCGCGCTTGAGATGAACAAAAGCCGTTTCAAGTCGGCTATGAGCAAACTCAGGTCCGTGCCTTTGAAGGGGTTCAATGTGACGATCCCCTACAAGGAGCTTGTGATTTCTTTTCTGGATCAAGTCAGCCCGGAGGCTGCCAGAATCGGTGCTGTGAACACGGTTTACCAAAAAAAATCCCGATGGCTGGGAGTTAACACCGATGTTTACGGGTTTTTGAAGTCTTTGGAGAGTGATGCCGGATTTAAAATCAGAGGAAAGAAGGCTTTGGTTTTGGGGGCAGGTGGGGCTTCGCGAGCGGCTGTGTACGGGCTTGCTAAGTCGGGCGCCAAGACGATCTGGATTTACAACAGGCATGGCGGAAGGGCAAAGCTTCTGGCGAAACAGTTCCAGAGATATTTTCCCCGCGTGCAACTGCACGGGCACTCTCTTTTAGAGCCCGCTTTGCAGGAAACGCTCTCATCTTCGGATTTAATTGTGAATACCACGTCTTTAGGGCTTAAGCAGGGAGATCCGTCAGCGCTGTCTGAAAAAATAATTCCAAAAGTGCGAAGCGGAAGACGTAAATTGTTTTACGATTTGATTTATTCGCCAGCCGAGACGCGTTTTTTAAAGCAAGCGCGTAAAAAAGGGCACGATACTTTGAATGGAGTTGGAATGCTGGTCTATCAGGGGGCTTGTGCTTTTGAATACTGGACGGGGCGGAAAGCTCCTTCGAAAGAAATGCGGAAAGTGCTGCTGAAAGCGCTTCATGAGCGTGAAAGCAAAAAAAAGGAAAATGCATGATTGAAGGATTCTTTTTTATTTTTGGAGCGATTTTTGGAAGCTTTCTGAACGTTTGCATTCACAGGTTCCCTCTTGAGCAGTCAATTGTTAAGCCAGGCTCCCATTGCCCCAAATGCTCGGCTCCGATTGCCTGGTACGATAATCTTCCATTGATTAGTTACCTCCTGTTGAAAGGCCGCTGCCGCAAATGTCAGGCTCCTATAACGCTCCGGTACTTTACCGTTGAGCTCCTTTCGGGCGTACTGTGGATGATGATGGGCACCGTCTATGGTTTTTCAGGGATGGCTTTTGTCGGTATTTACCTGTTTATGGTGCTTCTTGGAGTCACGATGACTGATCTGGAGACTGGGTATATTCCCGACAAGTTCACTTTGCCTTCTATTGTTATTGGAGTCGTTGCCAGCACCGTTTTCCCCGAGATGCATAAGCAAACCTTTTGGGCGCAGGGGTTGTTGAGAAGCCTGCTTGGGGTTTTTGTGGGTGGCGGTATTTTGCTTGGCACAGGTCTTTTGGGAAATATGCTTTTCAAAAAAGAGAGCATGGGCGGCGGAGATATTAAACTGCTTGGGATGATGGGCGCGTTTCTTGGGGCCCAAAAAATCGTCCTGGTATTTTTATTTGCACCCGTTGTGGCTATGCCCCTGGCTTTGTACGTCCGCTTTGTCCGGAAGCAAGAAACAATCCCTTATGGGCCTTTTTTGGCACTGACGGGAGCCTGGATGTTTATTTACGGGGACAAACTTTGGAAGTCTCTTTTCGTTATTTCTTAAACTAGAAACATCAGGGAATGCCCCGGTGTTTTTGATGATCCGAAGATCGGAGTTTTTATGCTCAAATATATAACAACAGGTGAATCGCACGGGCAGTATCTGGCGACGATTATTGAAGGAATTCCGAGCGGGCTTCGCGTCGACCTTGATTTCATCAATGGGATGCTCGCTCAGCGCCAGCAGGGGTATGGCCGAGGAGGACGCCAGAAAATCGAACAGGATAAGGTTCAGATTTTGGGCGGGGTCGTAAAAGGTCTCTCGACAGGAGCGCCGATAGGCTTTCTTCTTGTGAATAATGATTTCAAAATCGACAAGATGCCGGATCTTATGAGACCGCGTCCCGGTCACGCCGACCTTGTGGGTTCTCTTAAATACAATCAGGGGATTCGTCCTGTGCTGGAAAGAGCCAGCGCGCGTGAAACAGCGATGCGCGTTGCTGTGGGGAGTTTGAGTCAGCTTTTGTTGAAAGAGTTTGGGATCGAAGTTGAGGCCCATGTGATTCAGATTGGCCCCGTGTCTGTGGATGTGGATGAGAATTTGACGGCGCAGGACATCCGGCGCTTGAAAGAGGGGTCGGAGGTCAGCTGTATTTCACGCGAATCCGAGAAGAAGATGATCACAGCTATTGATGAGGCGCGCCGGCGTAAGGATACGCTAGGAGGATGTTTTGAAGTTCGGATTTCAGGTGTTCCGATTGGCCTTGGCTCTCACGTCCACTATGAGCGCAAACTGGATGCGCGGATCGCACAGCATGCCATGAGTATGCAGTCTGTGAAGGCTGTGGAAATTGGCTCCGGGCGGCAGCTGGCCGGATTGTTCGGCTCCGAAGCTCACGACGAAATTTTTTATGACAAAACGAAGCGGGAATACTTTCATAAAACGAACCGCGCAGGCGGTATTGAAGGCGGAACAAGCAATGGGTCGGATATCGTTGTGCGCGTGACGATGAAACCCATTTCAACGTTGGGGCAGCCGCTAGCCTCAGTGAATATGCAGACCAAGGAGCCGGAAAAGGCCGATTTTGAAAGATCTGATTTTTGCGCGGTCCCTGCGGGAAGCTTGATAGGGGCTTCCATTATATCCTTTGTTATAGCGGAAGCCTTTCTTGAGAAGTTTGGCGGAGATTCAATCGCGGAAATCCGCCGGAATTATGAAGGGTATCTCGAACAGATCCGGAAGGCGTAATGAATATTTACCTCGTCGGGATGATGGGGGCAGGCAAGTCTGTGACTGGAAAGGCCCTTGCGCCACTCATGAAGATGCAGTTTGTGGATCTTGACCTAATGATCGAAACCGATCAGAAGCTTTCGGTGTCGGAAATTTTTGAGATTCGCGGAGAACCTTTTTTCCGGGAACTTGAATCTGAGGTTTTGAAGCGAGTAAGCGGACGGAGCGGCCAAGTGATTTCAACCGGCGGGGGAATTGTTCTTCGAGAAGATAATCGCCAGCTTATGAAACAAAATGGCCGAGTGGTTTTTCTTGAGACATCCGTGCCTTGGCTTCTCAAGAGACTTCGGGGAAGCACAGAACGTCCGCTGCTTAAAACAGAAAACTGGACGCACAAAGTGGAAACTCTAGCTGAAGAAAGAGCCTCTCTTTACAGGGAGGCCAGCGATATAACTGTTTTGACCGACGAAAAGACGCCAGCGCAAACCGCTGAAGAGATTGCGGTAAAATTAGGAGTGATGTCTTGAATTCGATCCGGGTGAAGAGCCTGAAGCATAATTACGACATCAAGGTCGGGAGCGGTCTCCTTGAGCAAGCGGGGGAGCTTTTCAAGTCGCTCGATTTTAAGGGGAAGGTTTTTCTTGTTACCCAGCGAGCCATCGCC
>CAYRBY010000001.1:88260-102686 GCA_964422635.1 uncultured bacterium | reverse complement strand
GACAGTTCTATCGGCGGAAAGACAGCCGTCAACCTTAAACAAGGAAAAAATCTTGTCGGCACCTTTTATCCGCCCAGACTCGTGGTGTCGGATGTTTCGACCCTCGCAACTCTTTCGCGCCGCGAGCTTTGCGCCTCGCTGGCAGAGGTTGTGAAGTACGGCATGATTCGAGATAAGGTTTTATTTAAGACACTGGAACAGGAACATGAACGGATACTTGCCAGGGACACCGAGCTGCTGGAGACTTTAGTTTTGAGGTCAGCCGCCATCAAGGCGGAAGTGGTGAGCCGTGATGAATTTGAGATTAAAGGGGAGCGCATGATTCTCAATTACGGGCATACTTTTGGGCATGCTTTTGAAAAAGTTTCCGGATATAAATCGCTCGTACACGGAGAGGCTGTGAGCGTGGGAATGGTCTGCGCCGCACGTCTTGCAGTATCGCTCAAAATTCTGGAACCGAAAGTTGAAAAGCGGCAGAATGCTGTCTTGAAAAAACTGGGACTACCTGTTCAGCTCAAAGGGGCGCATTACAGGATACCGGCAATTCTTGAAGCCATGCTTCGTGACAAGAAAAAACGTGCTGGTAAACTGCGTTTTATTCTTCCGGAAAAAATCGGTCAAGTCACTGTTCTTGAAAATATTCCCGTGCAATCTTTAAAGCGGGTGCTACAGGATGTTGGAGCTCGTTAAGTTCCTCTTTTCGTGAATCTCCGTTCTCTTTAGAGCGCTGATTCACCTACCGTAAGCCCGAAAGGGCTCTTACCTAAATCCACGCGTCTGCCGTGGTGCGAGATGTTATGAAAAACTTTACCTCAGAAGAATTGTGTGTGCTCATTTTCCTTAGTCGTGTTGCGGCAGGGAGAACAGAGCCCTTTGTCAGGCTTTTACGGGACAATCATTCGCCGGTCGAAATATTGGAAAAAGCCGTTTCTGGGTTTTTCCCCGGAATGGAAGCAGAAGTCCAATGTCTTAGAAAAAATTTTTATCCGGAACAAGAACTGGAACGATGTTTGAAGGCTGGCGTTTCGATTATAGGATTTAACGACCCTTTATACCCAGCCATGCTCCGGGAAATTTATGATCCGCCGATAGTCCTTTACGTCAAAGGAACCCTGCTGCCATGCGACAGTGCAGCCGTTGCGATTGTGGGATCCCGGCATGCCAGCGTTTATGGGGCCCAGCAAGCGCGGCGATTTGCGCGTGAGCTTGCACAGAGCGGTTTTACCATTGTTTCAGGTCTGGCCCGCGGGATTGATTTAGCAGCGCATCAAGGTGCTCTTGAAGTTCCTTCCGGGCGAACCATTGCGGTGCTGGGCTGTGGGGTGGATGTTTTTTACCCAAAGGAAAATTCGGAATTCTATTCACGAATAGCGGAAAGAGGGGCTGTGGTCAGTGAATATGCTTTGGGCTCGGAGCCTTGTGCGCACCACTTCCCCAAAAGGAACCGGATCATTTCCGGATTTTCTTTGGGTGTTTTGGTTGTAGAGGCGCATGTGAGGAGCGGGTCTCTCATCACAGCCAGGCTGGCACTCGAACAAGGGCGGGAAGTTTTTGCCATGCCGGGACGCATCGATCAAGTGACTTCCCGAGGAACCCATCAGCTTCTTCGAGAAGGCGCTTTCCTTGCCGACTCTACCGAGGTGTTAGTAGAAGCTATGGCGCCTGAGGGAAAGCGTCTGCTAAAGGCCTCCATGCAGGTGGAAAATGAGGGGGGATTTACAGCGAATGCGGGAATCGTCCCGTTTGTGCCTACCCATCCGAAGCCAGAACCCAATCCTTTGGAAAATCTCAACGCGGAGACAGCCAGGCTTGTGAGCTTGCTTCAGGAAAGCTCTTTGACCCCCGATGAACTTCAGCAACGCAGTGCTTTGACCGGGGATGACTTTTTTTCTGCTCTTTTGTGGCTAGAATTGACCAAAACAGTCAAAAAACTTCCTAATGGAATGCTCGAGCTAAACGTCCGATAAACCGCTGCTAGTGAGAGAAGGGAAATGAGCTAAAAAAAAGGTTTTCGCTTGGTTTTATTAAAGATGTTTGCACCTGGGGCCGTAACAAGCTATATTATTTGACAATATAAGACCCCACAGCGGAGTGGTATGAAAGGAGCAATATATGGAATCTGTTAGCAGTGGCTTTGCGGGTCAGCAAACACCGGCGCCGAAAGGTCGCAGATTTGCAGCCGCATTTATCGATCTGTTCATTATTCCCATTTTTCTGGGACTTATCGTCGGTCTGGTGATTTTGACACTTCCGGATGCAGCTCGGAGTGTAATTTTGGTTCTGGTGAACATCGGATGGCTTTTGTTTCGTGATACCGTCTATTCACCGGGACGCGCCATGGTTGGACTGAAAGTTGTCAGTTTGACCGGCAGCAAAGTCACGGTTTCTCAGGCGTTTATCCGGAACATTCTGATTGTGATCCCCTTTGTTTTGATTGTTGGATATATCGTCGAGATCATTTCTCTCCTGACAAAGCAGGAGCGTGTGGCTGACGGTTGGGCGAAGACCCGGGTCGTTTCCGCCTAAAGAGTTCTGAAAAATTGTTCTTTCAAGAAGCCTCCTTTCTTTCAGAAAGGGGGCTTTTTATTTGAAGAAAAGATCGATTGTCACTAAATGAAAACGGTGTTAAGGTAGCTTAAGAAGCCGTTTAGGAGACTTAGATGCCGCGGAAGCCAGCCAAAAAAAAGACGAAGAAAGCTAAAACCTCCAAGCAGATGACTGCGGGGGAGGCTTCCAGTGTTCTTAAAAATGCCCTCTCTCTTCACGATGAATTGGCGTTACTAAAGAAAGATGCTAAAAAGCTCTCGGGCGAAAACAAAACGCTTCAAGAGCGGGTTCAGGATATCGAAATTCATGTGAACCTCCTGACAAGGCTTCTCACCACCTTATGTATTGAGAAGTTCGGAATGCGGGTGGGGGTTCTTAAAAGACTGATTAAGCGAATTGAGAAGGAAGCCATCCGGGATTCCCAGATCCTCCACCTAGAATCCCTTTATAATCTCTCTCCGGGCGCTGAGGAAAAAAAGAACGAATCTACCCAGCCGCCTCCGCCCGCCAAGAACGATCCCTGGGAAGACATTTCATAGAGTTTTCTTGAGCAAGCTTTTTGTTATTTCTACTAGCAAAATGTAATAAAATTTCCTGCCATAAAACCCCGCATTAAACGTCCTATAAACTTACTATTTGCAATTCTTCCCTTTTTTCATAGAATGTCCCGTTCGAATCCGGTCAGTTAGCACTATTTTGTTTTCGACCTTAGAGAGCAGACTCTATCTATATGGAAATCTATCTTAATGGAGAAAAACGGCAGGTGGGAGATGGGCTTAGCCTGCGCGGCCTGCTGGATTCCTTTAAAATAGACCCTTTTTCGGTTGTGGTGGAGCGTAACGAAGAAGTGGTTCCTAGCCGTTATTTTGAAGAGACCCGGGTTGAGACCGGAGACAAAATAGAAATCGTTCGATTTGTCGGAGGGGGATCCTGATTCATGGCAAAAGCGGCCAAAAGCACACCCAAAAAGAAATCCTCTGGACCGTCCAATCTCGTTATCGTTGAATCTCCGGCCAAAGCGAAAACGATCAACAAATTTCTTGGCAAAGATTTTCAGGTTGAAGCCTCCATGGGGCATGTTCGCGATCTGCCCAAAAGCAAAATGGGTATTGATATTGAACATGACTTTGCGCCGCAATATGTCATCGTAGCTAAATCCCGCAAGACGGTAAGCAACCTTAAAAAGCAAGCTAAAGGGAAGTCCTGCATTTACCTAGCTCCCGACCCTGACCGCGAAGGGGAAGCCATCAGCTGGCACCTTGAGCAGATTTTTAAAGAAGCCGACGATAGTATTCCCATCCAGAGGGTGGTGTTTAATGAAATCACCAAAGAGGCTGTTACCAAGGCCTTTGAAAAGACGCGTCCAATTGCAATGCACCTTGTGGATGCCCAGCAGGCCCGACGTGTTCTTGACCGGGTTGTGGGGTACGAGCTAAGCCCTCTTCTGTGGAAAAAGGTTGGGCGCGGACTTAGTGCTGGACGCGTGCAGTCTGTTGCGCTTCGTCTGATTGTGGAGCGAGAAAGAGAAATTCGGAAATTTGTGCCGGTGGAATATTGGTCTCTTGAGGCTAAGCTGGCTCCTCATGATCCCGACAGGGCGTCTCAGGCTTTTATCGCAAAACTTGAAAAGATTGGCGAAGAAAAAGCGGATCTCAAGAATAAAGAGCAGGCTCAAAAAATCCGTGAGGAAATTTTAAAGCTGCCTTTTACGGTCAACAAGCTTGAAAAGAAAACCCGGAAAAAATACCCGCAGGCGCCATACACCACAAGTAAACTGCAGCAGGAAGCCTACAACCGCCTTGGATTTTCTGCCTCTAAGACCATGACTTTGGCCCAACGCCTTTATGAAGGCGTTGAACTCGGACCCGAAGGCAGCATTGGTTTGATTACGTATATGCGTACAGACTCCGTCAACATTGCGGCGTCTGCAAAAGAAGAGGCAGCCTCTTACATTAAGCAAAAGTACGGTACTGATCATTTACCGGAAACTCCTCCTGTGTACAAATCCAAGAAGGGCGCCCAAGAAGCGCATGAGGCTATCCGTCCGAGTTCGGTCTTGAGAGAGCCGAATGCCATTAAGGAGTATCTCGAAGAAGATGCCTATAAGCTGTACGCGCTTATCTGGAAAAAATTTGTGTCATCGCAAATGGCAGCGGCCATTGATGAGCACGTCAGCTTGTGGACAGCGGCTGGTGATAAATACTTTTTCAAAACAACAGGCAGGAGAAATGTGTTCCCGGGGTTTACGGCTGTTTTTGAAGAGCCTAAAGCAGCAGTTAAGGCCCCTGGTGAAACCGGAGACGATGCCCCTGACGAAGGCGGAGTTGAACAGAATGATTTGCCTGATCTCAAGGACGGCGAGCCTCTCGCTTTGCGTGAATTAATCGGATATCAGCATTTTACGAAGCCTCCAGGCCGCTACAATGACGCTAGTCTTGTTAAAATGCTTGAAGAAAAAGGGATTGGCCGTCCCAGTACTTATGCGCCAACGATTCAAACGATCGTTTCCCGTGATTACGTAACGCGCAAAGGCGGTGCCCTGGTTCCATCGGAGCTTGGAGAAACGGTAACGGATCTTTTGGTACAGTTTTTCCCGCATGTTTTGGAAGTGGAATTCACGGCCCGTATGGAAGAGGAACTCGATAAGATTGAAGATGGTGAGGTCGAGTGGGTCAAGGTTCTCAAAGAGTTCTACAAGCCCTTTGAAGAAAATATGAAGACTGCGCGCGAGCAAATGGAGAGTATCCGCGTCGAGCCTTCGCCGACAGAATATGTCTGTGATGTGTGTGCCAAACCTATGCTGCTGAAAATGGGGAGGTTTGGAAAGTTTTTGGCATGCTCCGGTTTTCCTGAATGTAAATACACCCGCTCCCTGCCTACCGGTTTTCTTTGTCCGCAGCCCGGCTGCGGGGGCGAGCTCATCAAACGTATGTCCCGTATGCGCAGGACCTTTTATGGGTGTTCGAAATATCCGAACTGTAATTATATCGCCAACAAACTTCCCAAGAAGGAAGATGAAGAAGGCGCCGAAAAGTCCCAGGTCCAGCGTTTGGAAACCTTGGGCCCCTGATGAACAAGAACATTCTTTCTTTTTTGAATTATCTCAGCGCGGAAAAGAATTCCTCACCTCACACCGTGAAGAACTACCGCATTGATCTGCGCGAGTTCTCCGAGTTTTTGAAAGATAAAGATTGTAAAGGTGTTACCTACCTCGACATCCGGTCCTTTCTCGCACTCCTTAAAAGCCGTGATTATTCCAAGAGCTCCATTTCCCGAAAGCTCGCTTGCCTGAGGTCTTTTTTTAAATACCTGGCACGTGAAAATCTTTTAGAGGTAAATCCTGCGGCAGGTATTCAGACTCCCAAGCGGGAAAAAAGGCTCCCGCAATTTTTGGATCCAGAGGAAGTGATCCGTCTTTTGGAAGCACCGGCTAAAAACACCTGGGACGAAAAACGCGACAGGGCGATTTTAGAAACCCTCTACAGTTCAGGTCTTCGTGTCAGCGAGCTTGTCGGGTTAAACCAGGAAGATGTAGATGTTTTTGGCGGACTTGTCCGTGTGCGTGGGAAAGGGAAAAAGGAACGGATTGTTCCTCTTGGCAAGATGGCTCTCAAAGCTTTGCAGTCATACCTGGAGCACAAACCTGCGCGGGATCATCGTAACGCTATGAAGGCCCCGCTTTATCTGAATCGCTCCGGCGGCCGGCTCACAGACCGAAGTATCCGGCGCATGATACGTAAGTATTCGAGAAGAATAGCACTTCATAAGGAAGTATCCCCGCACACGCTGCGTCATTCTTTTGCGACACACATGCTTGACCGCGGCGCGGATCTCCGGAGTGTTCAGGAGCTGCTTGGCCATGAAAATCTTTCAACGACGCAGATTTATACGCATGTCACCACAAAGCGTCTGAAGGAAGCCTACGATGCAGCTCATCCGCATGCTTAAGAATGCCATAAGGATATCGAAATGACTTTTCTTTACAATACAGCTTTCTTTTTTATGGCGCTGGGTTTTCTGCCGTCGTTTCTTGCTCGTACGCGTCAGGCAGAAAGCGGCCGCGAGCTGTTTCGTCAGCGGCTGGGGATTCTGCCTTCTTCTCTCAAAGAAACCTTGATCGGGAAGCGAGTGATTTGGATTCATGCTGTAAGCGTAGGCGAAGTAATGGCAGTAGAAAATTTTGTGCGGCGCCTGCTCAGGGATTGCCCTGGATATCACCTGGTGCTTACAACAGTAACTCCTACGGGGCAGAAGATTGCCAAGAAGCTTGAAGACTCAAGGGTGTCTGTGTGTTACTTCCCGTTCGATTTTTCTTTTTCGGTAAAAAGTTTTTTCCGTGATCTTCAGCCTGAATGCCTTCTTTTAATGGAGACGGAAATCTGGCCCAATTTGATTACGGAAGCTTCGAAGGCGCATGTTCCTATCGGGATTCTCAATGCCAGGCTTTCTAAAAGATCAGTCAAGAGTTACAAGCGTTTCCGCGGGATCTTTCAGCCGCTTTTTTCCAGGCTCGATTTTGTGCTCGCTCAGACAGAAGACGACGCCCTCCGCTTTTCAGAAGCGGGAACTCCTGCAGAAAATGTCCATGTGCTTGGAAACATGAAATATGACAATGTCCCTCTTGAGGCCCAGCCGGAGGCTTTGAATAAAACGCTTCGTGAAAAGTGGGGATTAGATGAAAAAATGCCCGTTTGGGTAGCGGGAAGCACTCACCCGGGTGAGTTGATGATCCTGGGCCGTGTCTTCCTTAAGCTGCGTGAACATCAGCCGGCTCTGAAACTGATATTGGCGCCGCGTCACGTGGAGCGCTCAAGAGAGGCGGCTTCGAAATTGTTGGATTTAGGTTTGAAGACAGTAATGGCAACTGAAAAAAAAGAAGGTGTCGATTTTGATGTTTTGATTTTGGATCAGCTGGGAGTTTTAAAAGAAATTTACGCGCTGGCCGATGCCGTTTTTGTCGGCGGCAGCATGATTCCGAAGCGGGGCGGTCAGAACCCTATTGAGCCTGCCGCATTCCGCAAAGCAATTGTGCACGGCCCGCACGTTTTCAACTTTGAACGGGTCTATCAGATTCTGAATGAAGAGGGCGGTGCCGTGCTTGCACGAGATGAAAGCGAGCTTGCCTTCGCGCTTGAAAGGATTCTGGGAAGCCCTGCGGAAAAAGAGAGGCTGGGCCGGAACGCCTATGATGCCATTGTGTCCCTGCGCGGATCCACAGAAAGGCATGTCCGTTGGCTGTCTGATTTCCTCGCCTCCGAAACCGAACTTGTGAAAGGATGAAACATGGGAAAGAATTGGAAAACTTATTTCCGGCTGCTTGCAGAAGACCGGGAACAGGGTGGAGCCGCATCGTTTTGGTACCCTGTTTTAAAGACTTGCTCAAAAGTATACGGACGGGCCGCGGAATACCGGAAAGGGCTGTATGAGAGCGGTAAAAGACCGCGGAAAAAATTATCTTTCCCGGTTATCAGTGTTGGGAATCTGACCTGGGGCGGTACGGGAAAAACTCCTCTTGTGGAGTACATCGTTCGTCTGATTAATGATGCGGATCGAACGCCCTTGATTCTTTCTCGAGGTTATAGTCACGATGAAATTGAGCAGTACCGCCAGCATTTACCGCGTGTGCTGATCGGCGTGGGAAAAGACCGCTTCTCGACCGCTACTGAAATCGCCCAGAAAAACAGAGTCGATGCCGCAATTCTGGATGATGGATTTCAACATTGGGCGCTTCAACGCGATCTGGAAATTGTGACTGTCAACTGCCTTAATCCTTTTGGAAACGGAGAACTTGTTCCCCGGGGTCCTTTGCGCGAGCCTGTGGAGGGTCTGAGCCGAGCCCACCTTGTGGTTCTCACGCATGTGAACCTGATCAAGCCTGAAGAACTCGATAACCTGAAAAAGAAACTTTCGGAACTTGCGCCGCAGGCCGGGATCGTGGAGTCTTACCTCGAACCGCTCTTTTTCTTCCGGGCCCGCAAACGTCAGCGCGTACCTATTGAACGGCTGCAGAATCAGCGAGTCACGACCTTTTCAGCTGTGGGCGTTCCCCGTTCCTTTCAATTGATCCTGGCGCATTCGCAGATCCGGCCGATCCGAAATTTCGAGTTCACTGACCATCACCCTTATTCCCGGCGCGATCTTGAAGAAATTAAATATGTGAGCGAGGCCGCGGCGAGTCATGAAGTGATTACAACCGAGAAGGATTTTTTTCGTGCCCCTGCTGTGATCGCAGAAGTTTTTGACCCGCTGGTTTTGGCAACACGTCTTTGTGTCGCTTCCGGAGAAGACCTCTTGAAGAGCCATGTCATGCGCTTGCTTGGGAGCGGCCGTTGAAAGACGAACTCCTCGATGTTGCCGGTTTTTGGACAATCCGGTTTGCTGCCGGGTCTGTTCAGGCAATGCCAGCCCGAGCAGCTCTTGCGCTTGGCCGGTTCCTCGGGGCCTGCGGATATTTTTTTTCCGGACGGCGGCATTCGGCGTATGCGGATCTGAAAGCTGCATTTGGAGCACGGTTCTCGCCTGAAGAACGATGGAAGATTGTTCGCGGGCATTACGAGCACATTGGGCAAAGTGCCTTGGAGTTTTTAAGGTTTCCTTTGCTGAGTCTTGATACAGTTCGTGAAAGCGTTGAAATCCGTAATTTGGAACGTTTTTATGATGCGGTAAACCAGGGCAAAGGAGTACTTCTTCTCACAGCGCATCTTGGCAACTGGGAACTGTTGCAGATGGTTTCCGGGGTTTTGGGAAAGCCCATTCATGCCCTAATGAGAGAGCAGAAACATTCGCGTCTGAATTCGCTTTTGAATGATTTCCGGCAGATTAAAGGTTCTCGTGTTGTCCGGAACCGAGGCATGGATCTTCGGGATCTTGTCCGCGCGCTCCGGCGTTCAGAGTTGGTCGGGGTTCTCGCCGATCAGTCTGCGGGCAAAAATGCGGGTCTTATTCTTCCCTTTTTTGGAAGAAAAACAACGATTCCTACGGGGTCGTTTGAAATCGCAAGCCGTACGGGGTCTATCATCCTTCCGGCTTTTATTTCACGGCAGCCGGACGGCAGGCATGTCATTCATGTCGAGGAACCCATCCCTTGCCCTCCAAACGAGAAAGACGAGTCCAAGTTTGAAGAACCTGTGCGGCGTTATCTTGAACTTGTTGAAAAAAGAATTGCAGAAAGTCCGCAGCAGTGGCTTTGGGCAAAGAAAAGATGGAAGTACACCTGGACCAAGAGACTCGTGATTTTGTCAGACGGCAAACCCGGGCACGTGAAGCAGTCGCAGGCGGTTGCCCAGTCCTTTAAGTCTGTTGACTCCCAGTATGGAAGGGCTGGCATGGAATATCGTGCCGAAACATTGCCGGTGAGTTTCAAATCGAAACTACATCGTGTGACCTTCCAGTGTCTGGCGCTTCTTTTTATTCCGTGGGCCCAAGGACGTCTTTCATGGCTGCGATTTTTTTTGACGCCTGAAACGGCCAAGACCATAGAGTGCGCTGGTGCGGATTTCGTTATTTCAACGGGCGCAAGTCTGGTGCCGCTTAATCTATGTTTGGCCAGGGAAAACCGCGGAAAATCGGTTGTGGTCATGAAGCCGCCTTTTCCTTACGGGCTTTGCCGTTATGACCTCGTTGTGGTTCCCGAACATGACACGGGAATAATTCCGGAGCAGTCGATACGGATGCTGCTTACTCCTTCAGCTCCGGCTGCGGAGTTTTCCGGGGATGTCCAAAATGTTTTGCGGCAGCAGATTAGAAACCCTGAAAAAGTGGGGATCGCTCTTTTTCTCGGCGGCGTGACGCGTCGGTACGGAATGCCGCTTGATGCCGTAAAACGGCTTTTTAAAGCGCTCGAAAAAAATGACGCCGCGGCGTGTGACTATCTTGTCACAACCTCCCGACGTACGCCGGAAGAAGTCTGTTCTTTTTTGAAGGCCGGAAGAAGCCGCTTTGTGAAATGCCAGACCATGATTATCGCTTCCGAAGATGCGCGCCCAGGCGTTGTTGAAAGTATGATTCAGCTTGCGGAAACACTGGTCGTGACAGAAGACAGCATTTCGATGATTTCAGAGGCTGTCAGTTCGGGTAAAAGTGTGGTTGTTTTAAGTCTGGGGGAGACTTCTCAGCTTCCCGCAAAACATCAGCGTTTTTTGAAGCTCCTCGAGGAAAGGGGCGCGATTGTTCGTGCATCGGTAAATGATTTCGGTGAGAAAATTAAAAAAGCAGGGGCCTCTCGGATGAATTCTTTGGCAGATCAGGAGAAAAAAGCACTGCGCAAGAAACTGCAGGAGATTTTGTGAAAACTCTTCAAATCCTGCCGTCCCTTGAGTTGGGCGGCGTAGAACGCGGCGTCGTGGATTTGGCCCGTGCATTGAAAGCGCGCGGAGAAGATCTTGTAGTTGTTTCTTCCGGCGGTGCTATGGTGGCCCAGCTCAATCAGCTTGGAGTCCGTCATTACACACTGCCCGTGCAAAAAAAATCTATTTTTTCCTTGTCGCTTGTAGACCGGCTCGTCGAAATTATTCAGCGGGAACATATTGATGTTGTTCATGGCCGGAGCCGTGTTCCTGCCTGGCTTGGGTGGATGGCGGCTCAGAAAGCGCGTGTTCCGTTTGTGACCACGTGCCACGGTTATTATTCAGATCATTTTTTCAGCCGCATTATGGGCTGGGGCAAAAGGGTGATTGTCATTTCCCGCGTCGTGGGCCGTCACATGATCGATGACTTCGATGTTCCGCCTGACAACATTCGCTTGATTCACCGCGGCATTGATCTTACTCAATTTACATATGTCCCCGATAAATATGAGGCTCCTAAAAAAACTTTCCGCATTATTAATGTCGGGCGCCTGTCTCCGATCAAGGGGCAGATTGATTTTTTAAGGGCGGTGCACCATGTGCGCCGCGAGTTTCCCCAGCTTGAAGTATGGATCGTGGGAAGCGAGGGAAAAGGGAAAACGCGGTATACAGAACTTCTTCATCAAACCTCCAGACAGCTGGGGCTTGAGACGTGCGTAAAATTCCTTGGAACAAGACGCGACATTCCTGAACTTTTGGCGCAATCCGACCTGCTGGTTTTAGCTACGAAAATTCCGGAAGCCTTCGGGCGGGTTGTCGTTGAAGCCGGAGCTGTGGGTACGGCCGTTGTTGCGACGAGAGTCGGGGGCGTTCTGGATATTATCGAGGACGGTGAAAACGGTTTACTGGTTCCCCCGGGTGATGTTTCCGCCATGACGCGCGCCATGACCTGTCTACTCAAAGACCGCCAGAAAGCGAAACGCTTTTCTCAGGCTCTGCGTTCAAAAGTTGAGCGTGAATTTACCTTAGAGCCGATGGTGGAAAAAACGATGGCGGTCTATCGTGAAGTGAAGCGTGAGAAAAAAATTCTTGTACTGAAACTCGGGGCGATGGGGGACTTGATTCTAGCGGTTCCGAGTTTTCGGATGCTCCGGGAGAGCTTTCCGGATGCGCGTATCTCACTGCTTGCAGACCGTAGGCTGGCGCCCGTTGTCTCTTCCTGTCCGTACCTTGATGAAGTTATTCCTGTCGACCGCTCCAGGATTTCTAAACCCGCTTATCTGCTTCGCCTTGCCAAGCGTTTGCGGCGTGAAGGTTTTGATGTTTCCGTGGATCTTCAGAATTCAAAATGGACCCACCTGCTTGCCTTCTTGTCCGGCGTCCGGGAACGCGCGGGTTTTAAGCGCGGACAGTTTGGCTTCCTGTTGAACCGTTTTGAGAATCCCCCGAAAGCTCCCGAACCTCCGGTTAAGAACCAGTTTCGTGTGTTAAGCAAAATCGGGGTCAAACAGTTTGATGACCGCCTTGAGCTTTGGGCGAGCGCTCATGCTGAACAGAATGTGGAGAATTGGTTTCGGACGCTTCCGGGAGAGCGGCTTTGGGTGGGATTTGTCATAGGTTCCAGTCCGCAATGGGCAACCAAAAGATGGCCTGTGGAACATTTCCGGACGCTGGCACAGCGGCTTGTTGATGATCTGCAATGCGGCATTGTTTTGCTGGGGTCTCGCGAAGATCAGGGTCTGGCCGCTGAGTTTTTGAAGGGGGCACCGGCAGAAGTTTTAAACCTTACAGGACAGACATCGCCGAAAGAGCTGATCGCCGCAGTCAGAAAGCTCGGGGTCATGGTCTCAGGAGACACAGCGCCGCTTCACGTTGCAGCTGCTGTCGGAACCCCCGTTGTAGCACTTTTTGGACCCACGGATCCCAGACGTCATATGCCGCCCAGTGAACATGCCACGGTTTTAATGAGACGTCTTTCCTGCCAGCCCTGTTACAAGGGGACCTGTCACTATTCCGAAAAACTGGCCTGTCTAACAAGGATTTCCGTTGAAGAAGTCTTTGAGGCCGTGAAGCGGCATCTGCATACAACACCTGCGCTGTCGCCTCTTTCAAAGCCTTCTTTATGAAAATTCTGATCTTCACAAAAAACTGGGTAGGGGACATGCTTTTTCAAATGCCGGCAATTGATGCCATCGCGGCTCGCTGGCCTGAAGCGGAAATTGTCTGCCTTGTTCCTGCACGCTGCCGGGAGATGCTGCGTGCTCATCCCCGGGTAAATCGCGTCATCATTTTTGACGAACGGAATGAGCACCGCACGCTGAGCAAGCGGCTGTCTTTGATCCAGGAACTCCGGAAAGAAAAATGGGATCAAGCATACCTTTTTCACCGTTCGAAAACACGCGCATTGATTGCCCTGCTTGCCGGCGCCAGGAAGCGTGTTGGGTACGCGGCTGGACGCCGCTGGCTTCTGACAAATCCCATCCCCGAACCTCACCAGTCTCTTCACCAAGTGGATTTCTTTCTCAACCTGATTGAAAAATCCGGAATAGAAGTTTCCTCCCAAGCCAGAAATTACCAATTCTACTTTAGTTCAGAAGACGATCAATCTGCGCGAGAGCTTATCGCTTCCAATGAATTGAAACCTGGCCAATACATCTGTTTTCATCTTGGAGCCAATTGGGAGCCCAAACGGTGGCCGCCGGGACATTTCGCAAAACTCGCCGATCTCTTTGCGTCTGACCCGGGGTTTGCCATAGTTTTAACGGGTGCGCCGGATGACAAACCTTTGGGTGAAGCAGTCCTCAAGGCAGCTGAAAAGGCCCGTGTTATTTCGTTGATTGGAAGGACACGCCTCGGAGTTTTGGGCGCCCTTTTCCGTCATTCGGCGTTCGTTGTTTCGGGAGATTCCGGCCCGCTCCACATTGCGGCGGGAGCAGGCGCAAAAGTTGTGGCGCTTTTTGGCCCGACTGATCCGGCGCTGACAGGACCGCGCGGATCTGCGGGAGAGATTGTTTTAAGTTACGTCCCCCAGGGGTATCAAGTTCCATGGTATGGGGAAAAAATTCCGGAGAATTGGCTTTCACACATCACTCCCGAACAGGTTTTTGACGCAGTGAAGAGCCTTTCTTGGCAGCGCTCTTTGAGAGCGCCTAAGCCGCTTTTGCCCGAAAAGAGTCTAAAGATTCTTTTAATTACTCTGACCAATATTGGCGATGTCATCGTCAACACACCTGTGATCATGGCGCTTCGTCAGCAGTTTCCAGGGGCCCGAATAACTGCGGTGACAAGTCCGAAAGGGGAGGGCCTTTTACGGGGGAGCCGGTTTCTTGAAAAACTGGTCATCTATGACAAAAGAAAAGATTTTTTTTATAAACTTTCTTTTCTGCGGGAATTACGGCGTGAAAAATATGAGTTGGTCGTGGATTTAAAGAACACGGCCATTCCCTTTTTGGTTCATGCCCGGAAAAGAAGCTCTTTGATCCGTATCGAAGGGAAATCCCTGGCTTTTCGAGAAAGGCATCTCGCAGTGCTTCGGGGAATGGGTTTGAATACAACGTACTCTGAGGTGTTTGATTTTTATAATCAAGAAGAGGA
>CAYRBY010000001.1:84424-88160 GCA_964422635.1 uncultured bacterium | reverse complement strand
GCGTTTTTGCTCTCCAGAGCGTCTCTGGTTTTGGCTAACGATAGTTCAGTGTTGCAGATGGCTTATGAAATGAACCGTCCGGCAGTAGGAATTTTTGGGCCTACCGATCATAAGGAGTCCGGCCGCACGGGGCCGCACTTCAGGATTGCCCGCGCTGGCTCTGAATGTTCCCCCTGCAATCAAGCGGGCTGCAGATTCAATCGGCAGCATTGTTTTGAAGATCTGGATGCAGAAAAAGTTTTTGCTGCTTGTCAGGAGCTTTTGCATGTCCCTGCGCGTTAAGCCTTCAGCCCGAATCCTGATTACAAGGACGGATCGAATCGGCGATCTTGTTGTTTCAACGCCTGTATTTAAGGCTGTGCGGGAACGTTTCCCTCAGGCCTGGATCGCGGCTCTTGTTTTTCTGGAAAACCGGGAGTTGGTGGAAGGTAACCCTTATTTAAACGAGGTTCTGCTCTATGATAAAAAAGGTTCTGAGCGCGGCCTTTGGGGGAATCTCGTCTTCGCCGGCAAGTTGCGCAAAAAGAAGTTTGATCTGGTGATCCATTTGCACGCGACAAACCGGATGCATCAAATTACATTTCTTGCCGGCATTCCTGTGCGAATGGGATGGACAAGAAAAAGTGCGGGGCTTTTAACGCACGGGCAGAAGGACATCAAGAGCGAAGGCCTCAAGCATGAAGCCGAATATAATTTTGAGCTTCTTAAGCCTTTGGGAATTGAAACCCCGGCCGCCTTTGAAACGTTTGTTCCTGTTTCAGACCGGGCACATAAATCTTTGGGCGAGCTCACGGCGCATTTGGGAATTCCCGAGGACAAACCATGGGTGGTCATTAATCCCTCCTCAAGCTGCCCTTCAAAAATGTGGCCCGTCTCGCGTTTTGCTGAGCTTGTGGATGCTTTGGGAGAACAGTTCGCTCCAGTAGTTATGATCATCGGAGGACCGAAGGATAAAGGCTTAGCGGAAAAGATGCGGCTTTGCAGCAAGTATGCAGGCCTTTTTGATTTGACTGGAAAACTTAGCCTTGGAATGCTGAGCATTCTTTTAAAAAAATCAAACCTGTTGATTTCCAATGATTCAGGCCCCGTGCACATCGCCTCGGCTGTAGGGACGCCCGTGATTTCTATTTTTGGAAGAAATCAGCCCGGACTATCGCCTCAGCGCTGGCGCCCTTTGGGAAAGGATGCCCGTGTCATTTGGAAAAATGTTGGATGCGATCCTTGCTTGGCGCACAACTGCCGTATTCATTTCCTTTGTCTTGATGTCATCTCTGTTGAAGATGTCCTTCGAGAAGTTCGGGCCATGGGTGACGGAGTGCTGGAGAGCCGCCGTCAGGAAAGTTCTGTGTGAGAACACTTCGCCGGGTCCTCGTGGTTCAGCCCTATGGCATTGGCGACCTGCTTTTTATTACACCTGTTCTGCGGGCACTCCGGCTGATCCCCACGGTCGAGCGGGTGGATCTTCTGCTTGGGTCCCGCAATGCGGTTGTCGTTCGTTCCAACCCGCATGTTGATGAAATCATGGAAGTGGACAAGGATCTTTTTCACAGGCAGGGAAAGTGGAAAACTTTCCGCGATTCCTTTGCTCTTGGCCGGAAACTTCGGGCGAGGCATTACGATTTACTGCTTGATTATTCTCTCCGTTCCGAATATGCCTTCTTCGGCCAATTTTTTCTCTCGATCCCAAAGCGTGCCGGTTTCGACTACAAGCGCCGAGGTTTTTTTCATACACAGCGTCTTCCCCTCCAAAAAGGATTTTCAGGCAGGCATGTTGCAGATTTCTCCTGCGACTTGGCGGAACTTGCCGGCGTTCCTGTCCGAGACCGATGGCTCGAATTTTACCTTGAAGACGGAGATGTGCAGTATGTCCGTAAGCTTTTACAGTCGGGGCCGGCAAGCGGGTGGAAACGGTTTGCTGTGATCAGTGCCGGGGGAGGTGAATCTTGGGGCCGCGATGCCCACTTTAAACGCTGGCCCCCTGCATTTTTTGCGGAGTTCTTCAAAAGAATTCAAAAAAAATCAGGTTTGGATGGTGTGGTTCTTTTGGGCGGGCCCGCTGAAAAGGAGCTGGGAGAAGCTCTATATTCAGCGATGGACATACCCAGGGTAAACCTTACAGGTCAATTGACCTTAGCACAGACAGCCGCCGTTATGGATCAAGCCTCTCTTTTTGTAGGGAACGATGGCGGGCTTTTGCACCTGGCTTGTGCGCGAAGAAAGCCGGTGATCGGGTTTTATGGGCCCGTAGATCCGGCTGTTTATGGGCCTTACCCCGTAAATCTTCCTTACTCGCAGGCTGTTGTAAAAGAAGGTTTGGATTGCCGGCCCTGTTATCAGAAGTTTCGTTATAAAAGCGACTGCTCCCACCGGCATTGTCTGACAGACCTTGATCCTGAAGAAGCAGATATGTTTCTTGAGGCGAAGCATTACTTTCAGATCCTTGCCGCGCAAAGGGCATCGAGCGCGTCCGGCGTTGTGAAATAAAGCCAATCAGATATAATCCAGAGGACTTATGAAAAAAAACTTTTTCAAATTGACTCTTTTGGCAGCGATCACGCTGATTTTTCTTGGTGTTGCTGCTTTTTTTTATTTTCCTGCGCCCGGGCAGATTCCTGTTCTGATGTATCACTTTATCGGCGACAAAGATACCGCAGCTCTTGAAAAAAATCATGTGAGCCGTGAAAGCTTTACCCGCCAGATGGAATTTTTGAAAAGCTTTGGTTACCGCGTTATTTCTATCGAAGAGTATTATGAGATTCGAACGGGAGTCCGCAAGCCCCGGGGGCGTGAAGTGGTGATCACATTTGATGACGGAAACTATACCTTTGCTTCGGAAGCTATGCCTGTGTTGAGCAAGCTTCATTTCCCGGCGACCCTTTTTCTTATCAGCGACTATGTTAAGAGCGGTGAGTACGGCAGCATGAAAGCGGAGCAGGTCCGGGAAATCTTGAAGCAGGGGTTTGTTTCTGTGGGCAGCCATACAAAGACACACCCATTTCTTTCAAAAATTCCCGAAGCGCAGCTCCGTGATGAACTTGAAGGGTCCAGAAAAGATTTGGAGGCGCTGTTCGATCGGCCTATTCGTTTTATTGCTTACCCTAGTGGAGATTTAAGCCCGGAGGTTTTAGAAGCAGCTCAAAAGGCGGGATATGAGCTTGGCTTTACGACGTCACCTAAAAAGCTTAAAGGGCTTCCCTCAGGCGCTTATAGCATTACCCGTGTGAAAATCAGCCGAACCTCGGATTCTCCGATCGCTTTTTGGTTCAAATTGAGCGGCCTTTATGGCTCCTTTAAGACTATTCGGGCGGCCCAGCATTTCCAGTCTCTACCCGCTAAGGCGCCTGCTCCTCAGGTAGCAGCAGCTTAAGCTGTCCCTGCTCCCGCCCTAACTCCTTCAAAAATATAGGGTTGTGTTTTTTTCCCTTCATTGACAGGGCCCTCCCCCGGTGATAAGATATCCAGGTTTTTTCCGATATCCTTCCTAAATTTTTTACTTACAACAAGTTGTCTTAATTTTTCGAGAGTTTGCTTTGAAAGAAAAAAAGAAATCCCGCCTTTTGGACCTCCTTAAACGTTTCAAAGAAGCCCGAATTCTTGTGATTGGCGATTTTATGCTGGATCAATTTGTTTGGGGGACAGTCAAGAGGATCTCTCCCGAAGCACCTGTCCCTGTGGTGGAGGTTCAGCGCGAATCCTATATGCCCGGGGGTGCGCTGAATGTTGCCAATAATATCCG
>CAYRBY010000001.1:77560-84324 GCA_964422635.1 uncultured bacterium | reverse complement strand
TAGGCGAAGACGGCATGGCGCTTTTCGAAAAGGATGGTTCCTTGACGCATATTCCCACAGCTGCGCGCGAAGTTTACGATGTGTCCGGAGCGGGTGATACCGTGATTGCTGTATTCAGCATGGCGCTTGCTGTTGGAGCAAAAATGAAAGAAGCTGCCCGGATATCCAATATTGCGGCCGGTATTGTGGTAGGGAAACTGGGAACCGCAACGGTGACACCGGAAGAGATTCAACGAGCCCTTGAGCAGGAGTCCTGAAGCCGTGCCGCTGAAGGCGATCGGAGTTATCCCTGCAAGGCTAGGATCTACGCGTCTTTCTCAAAAGGTGCTTCGCCCCATTGGGGGAAAGCCCATGATTTATCATGTTTGGCAGCGCGTGAAGCAAGCGCGCCTGCTTTCCGATGTTGTGGTCGCTTGTGATGACGCGAGCATTGAAGCATGTGTTCGTGATTTTGGCGGAAAGGCCGTGATGACACGGGTAGATCATCCAAACGGCAGTTCCCGCGTGGCAGAGGTTGCCCAGCGGATGGATGCTGATGTGATCGTGAATATCCAGGGTGACGAACCGCTCATTTATCCCGGAAACATTGATGCAATCGTAAAAGCTTTTCAGAATGATCCTGCCGAACAGGTTGTGACGCTGGTGATTCGGAAATCAGACCGGAAAGAGTATGAAAACCCTAACGTTGTAAAGGCGGTTGCGGACGATTCGGGGCATGCTCTTTATTTTTCCCGTTCGCCCATTCCCTTTTTCAGGGATGCCGGCGAAGGATCATTTGATTATTTGAAACATATCGGGATTTACGGATACCGCCGTGAATTCCTTTTGAAGTTCATTACCTGGGAAAGCAGTCCGCTTGAGAAAACCGAAAAACTGGAACAGCTTCGTATTCTTGAGCGCGGCTTTCGTTTGAAGGTGGTGGAAACCGCCCATGATTCCATTGGAGTCGATACGGAAGACGATGTGACGCGCGTTGAGCAGGAACTTAATAAACAAAACACAGCCGCCGGGAGTTATTAATGCCGAAGCACATTTTTATTACGGGAGGAGTTGTTTCGAGTTTAGGCAAAGGGATCGCCTCTGCCTCGATAGGAAGGATCCTGGAGGCGAAAGGTCTGAAGGTTGCCCTCCAAAAACTTGACCCGTATCTGAATGTCGATCCCGGAACCATGAATCCCTATCAGCACGGCGAAGTCTATGTCACGGATGACGGCGCAGAAACGGATCTCGATCTCGGGCATTATGAACGGTATACCAATTCTGTTCTCAGCAAAGCCAACAATGTTACGACGGGTCAGATTTACAGCGAAGTGATCCAGAAAGAGCGCAAAGGGGAATACCTTGGCGCCACCGTTCAAGTCGTCCCGCATATTACCGATGCCATCAAGGAACGTATTCGCCAGGTCTCCCGCGGAAAGCGTTACGATGTGGTGCTTACCGAAATCGGAGGCACGGTCGGTGATATTGAATCCCTGCCCTTTCTTGAAGCGGTACGCCAGTTCCGGCATGAGGTTGGCCGTGAGAACGCCATTTTTGTCCATCTCACCTTGATCCCCTACATTCGTGCCGCCGGCGAGATGAAAACCAAACCGACTCAGCATAGCGTCGGAAAGCTTCGCGAAATCGGTATTCAGCCGGATATTCTGATCTGCCGCACGGAAAAGAAAATTTCCCGAAGCATGAAAGAAAAAATCGCCCTTTTCTGTAACGTAGACGTGGATGGCGTTATTGAGGCGCGTGATGTGCCGTCCATCTATCAGGTTCCGCTCAATCTTAAAGAACAGGGACTGGACGTTGCGATTTGCCGGTATCTTCATATCGAGTACAAGGTAGGAAGCCTTCATAATTGGGACAAGGATGTTGTCCAGCGTGTGCTGCATCCCAAGAAAGCCGTCAAGATCGGGGTGGTTGGTAAATACATTGATCTTCAGGATGCTTACAAATCGATTTATGAAGCGCTGCATCATGGCGGCATTGCTAATGATGCGCACATCTCATTCAAAAAAATCAATTCCGAAAAAATCACAGGTGATAATGCCAAGACCGTTCTCAAGGGGCTTTCCGGAGTTCTGGTTCCGGGCGGTTTCGGAAACCGCGGGATCGAAGGTAAGCTGAAAGCTATTCAGTACGTGCGTGAAAATAAAATTCCGTTTTTTGGAATCTGTCTGGGGATGCAATGCGCGAGTATTGAGTTTGCGCGTAATGTGCTTGGCTGGAAAAATGCTAACTCTACGGAATTCAATAAGAAGTCCCCCTATCCGGTCATTAGTCTTTTAGAGGAGCAGGAAAAGGTTCAGAACCTCGGCGGAACCATGCGGCTTGGATCTTTTCCGTGTGCGGTTAAACGCGACACAAAAGCTTATCAGGCGTACAAGTCGGAAGAGATTCAGGAGCGCCACCGCCACCGCTATGAGTTCAACAATGCTTATCGCGAAGAGTTCCAGAAAAGCGGAATGAAGATTTCCGGCGTTTCTCCCAACGGGAAACTGGTTGAAATTGTAGAGCTTGAAGATCATCCCTGGTTTGTTGCCAGCCAATTCCATCCCGAATTCAAATCCAAACCGGACAAGGCCCACCCGCTTTTTAGAGAATTTATCTCGGCGTGTCTTGAGCATCAGGAAAAAAACGGCGCCGCACCCCGTAAAGAAGAATAGCGGATTTATAGGAGCAGAATGAAATGACCACTCATCTTGTCAAAGCAGGGGCCGTTACTTTTGGCGAACCGCAAAAGCTTGTTCTGATCGGCGGCCCTTGCGTTATTGAGAGCGAAGCCAGTGTGATGAGGCATGCGGAAAAAATCTCTGCCATTGCCCGTGAGTTTTCCATGCCGTATGTTTTCAAAGCCAGTTTTGATAAGGCCAACCGGACTTCTTCTAAGTCGTTTCGCGGCCCCGGCATCGACGAGGGGTTGAAAATCCTCCAAAAAGTAAAAAATCACTTCGGTCTTCCCGTGCTGAGTGATGTTCACTCCTGTGAAGATATTCATGCTTCTGCCGGCACCCTTGATGTTCTTCAGATTCCGGCGTTTCTCTGCCGCCAGACTGACATGATTGAGGCTGCCGGAAAAACCGGATGTGTTGTGAATGTAAAGAAGGGACAATTTCTATCTCCGTGGGAAGCGAAAAACATTGTCGACAAGCTGGAAAGTGTCGGTTGTAAAAAGATTCTTCTCACCGAACGCGGGTTTACTTTTGGATACCAGAATCTTGTCAGCGATTTCCGCTCCATTCAGATCATGAAGGGCTTTGGCTACCCCGTTGTTTTTGATGCGACTCACTCCGTCCAGCAGCCGGGCGGAAAAGGAACGGCGTCAGGGGGTGCTGCCGAGTTCATCCCGATGCTTGCGCGGTGCTCCGTGGTGGCTGGAGCAGATTCTGTTTTTATGGAAATTCACGAGAATCCGGCCGAGGCGCTTTCCGATGGTCCGAATGCGCTTCATCTTGAAAAACTTCGGGGCGTGCTCCGGGTGCTGTCGCAATTGAAAGAAGTGATGACTGAAAATCAAGAGGTCCTGTCGTGAGTTCTTCCGTATTGAAAATGGCCAAAGAGGTTTTGGAAACAGAGGCGCGTGCGATTCAGCGTTTAACACGCCGGATTGGAAAAGATTTTGAAAGGGCCGTCGCGGTCATGGCGGATTGCCGGGGCCGTGTCATTGTGACGGGGATGGGAAAGCCCGGGTTTATTGCGCGAAAAATAGCGGCGACCCTCGCTTCAACTGGTACACCGAGCCTTTATCTTCATCCGGCCGAAGCCATTCATGGAGATCTGGGAATGGTTAAAAAGGAAGACCTTGTCATTGCCATTTCAAACAGCGGGGAAACAGAAGAGATTGTCCGAATGCTTTCCACGTTGAAAAAAATCGGCGTCACATTGATAGCGATGACAAGCAATCCGAAATCGCCGCTTGCACAAAACGCTGATATCCTTTTAGACCTTGGAATTGACCGCGAGGCGTGTCCTTTGAACCTTGCGCCTTCTACATCTACAACCGCAGCTTTGGCAATGGGCGATGCTTTAGCCCTTTCTCTTTTGAAGAGAAGAGGATTCCGTGAAGAGGATTTTGCACTTCTTCATCCCGGCGGCAGTCTTGGCCGAAAGCTTCTGAAGGTTAAGGATCTGATGCGTAAAGCAAAAGATAATCCTGTTGTGGATGAAAACACCCCTTTGGAAAAAGCCCTTCTCGTTATTACGTCAGCCCGTGCCGGCAGCTGTACGCTTGTGAACAAAGCGCGGAAACTTACAGGGATTTTTACGGATGGTGATCTTCGCCGTCATCTGGGCGATGATGGCGGAATGATTTTAAAGCAGCCCGTGAAAAAATTTGCGACTCGGAATCCTTTATCGATACAGCAGGACCGGCTTGCTGCAGAGGCGTTGAATTTGCTGCGGACCCGGAAAATCGATGAGCTTCCGGTTGTCGATGAAGAGAATCGTGTGGTTGGCCTCCTTGATGTTCAGGATCTGCTCCGGGCGGGGTTTGTTTAAGCGGTGGCCAAGAAAAAGCCGTATCGTTACCCGTTGTATCTTTTAGCGCGGGGGTTGGCTTTTGGGCTTTCGGTGCTGCCGAGACCTGTGCTCATGGCGCTGGCTCGAATGATGGGGCGGTTAGCTTTCTATACTGTCTGGCGGCAGCGAAACAAGACGATTGAAAATCTTCAATTTGCTTTTGGCCATGAAAGGACTAAGCAGGAGATAAAAACTCTTGCGGTGATGATTTTTGAAAATATTGCAATGACGGCCGCGGAGCTCCTGAAATTCCCGCAGTTGAGTCCGGAGTGTATTCAAAAGCTTGTAGAGGCGGGGAATGCCGCCGATATTTATAAGAAGCTTTTGTCGGAAGGGAAAGGACTTATTTCACTTACGGCGCACATTGGAAACTGGGAATTGCTTGCAGGATCCATGGCCGCGCTCGGATTTAAAGGCGGTGTTATTGCCCGCAGGGTTTACTATGAGCCGTTTAACCGATGGATTGTAGGCCTGAGGCAGGCGGTTCAGGTTCCCACTATTTACAGGGATGAATCCCCCCGGGAATTGCTGAAAATTCTCAAAAATAACCAGATCGTTGGCATCCTTCCCGATCAGGATATTGAAAGTCTGAAAAGTATTTTTGTTCCTTTTCTGGGCCGTCCGGCATATACCCCGGTGGCCCCTGCAAAATTGAGCCTGGCAAGCGGTGCTCCAATTCTGCCGAATTTTTTAATTCGGACGAGTAAGGGCGGCTATCGTCTCGTTTTAGGCGATGTGATCAGGCCTGAAGCTTTTAACAGTTCTGACCGCGAACAGGCTGTTGAAAAGATTACGCAAGCTTGGATGAAAGCCTGCGAGGAAGTGATTCGTAAGCATCCGGAACAGTGGGCATGGATGCACAACCGGTGGAAGACTCGGCCGGATGACCCGCGGTTTTCCAAGACCGTGCAAGACGCGAAAGCGAACGCCTGATTTTTTCGAGGCGAAGCGACTCTAAAGACGTTGAAAGGGAAAAGTTATGTTGAAGAGATTTCTAATCGGAGCCATTGTTTTTATTGCCCTATATGTCGGGCTGATTCAGTTTCAGATTCTTGTAACGCAGCACCGGGCCCCCGGATCCGGCCAGGGCGGGGCAAACTCGGAAGCTATGCACAAAGTCTATTCCTTTTCTTTCTCCAAATACACCCCCGCGGGTGAAAAGGAGATTGAAATAGAAGGGGACTCCGCAGATATCCTTGCGACAACCGTGGAATTAAGCAACGTCGTGGCCAAGGCCTATGCTGAAGAAGTTCCGGTGACGATGACAGCTGACAAGGGAAACTATGATAAAGCCCGGAACAAGGTGCATTTGAAGCAAAACGTTGTTGCTACAACAGCTGACGGGACCCGCCTTCTGACCGAGGAATTGGACATACATCCTACGGAAAAAGTCATGGAAACCCAGGTGGGGGTCCAGGTCAAAAAAGACAATATTAATATTGAGGGAATGGGTGCTCAGGGTGATTCGCAGCTGAAAAAAGTAAAATTCAAAAAAAATGTGACAGTCGTTATTCAGGGAACAGAGGAACAGCTGCCTGAAGGCGGACGTTCCGAAGGAGGCCCTACGGTTATTACCTGCGACGGCCCTCTCGTGATTGATTACTCAAAAAATATTGCGCATTTTAAAGATAACGTTGTGGCCGAGGACAAGCGGGGAAAGCTCATTGCTGATGTCATGGATGTCTACTATAACAAGGTCTCTCGCCGCGTTTCGAAAATTGTTGCGCTGGGGAATGTCGTGATTGAGAACCCGGATGGCAACAAAACATTCAGCGACAGCGTTATTTACCTTGCAGATGAAGGCCGCATTATTTTAGGCGGTGATACAGAAGCACTTTATTACGACGGCGGGAATGATTCTGCTGCGGGAGGACCTAAAATCATATGAACCTTCTTGAAACCAAACAGCTTCGCAAATCTTATAAAGGACGCACCGTTGTCGATGGTGTCAGTATTACCATCGGCCGAGGTGAAATTGTAGGTCTTTTGGGTCCTAACGGAGCCGGAAAGACAACAACTTTTTATATGACGGTCGGTGTGATCCCGCCTGACAGCGGCCAGATTTTTTTTCGTGGGGAAGAAATTACTGGGCTGCCGATGTATCAGCGTGCCCGTTTGGGAATCGGATATCTTTCTCAGGAACCGTCTATCTTCAGAAAGCTGACGGTGGAGGAAAATATCATGGCGATTCTTGAGACGCTTGATATTCCTCAAAAAGAACGTGATGTCCGTCTTAAAGGCCTCCTCAAGGAGCTCGA
>CAYRBY010000001.1:76292-77460 GCA_964422635.1 uncultured bacterium | reverse complement strand
ATTTACAAGAGAGAGGATGGCAACCACGGACTCATTTCAGCAAAAATCTAACTTCTCAGTTAAAAATATCCCCCGTCTTTGAACCTATTTATTAAGGAGGCGAAAAAAGAATGAAGATCATGGACTTTTTGGACAAAAAAGCCGTCAAGCTGGATCTCCAATCCACGGAGAAAGAGGATGTTCTCAAGGAGCTCGTGGATCTGCTGGCTGAGGCTCAGGAAATTGGGGATAAGAAGGGAATCTTGAAAGCTCTTGTTGAGCGTGAAAGCCTGGGTTCTACGGGGATTGGTCAGGGTATCGCCATTCCGCATGGGAAAACAGACAAGGTGACCGAGCTTGTCGCTGTTCTTGGAATCAGCCATAAGGGAGTTAACTTCGAAGCCTTGGACGGTGAGCCGGTTTACATTTTCTTTTTGCTCGTTGCTCCCAAGGATACAGCGGGACCTCACCTGAAAGCTCTCGCGCAGATTTCAAGACTGCTTCGTGACTCCTACTTTTGCGAGCTTCTGAAGCGCTGCAAAACGGCGGAAGAAGTTTATGAATTGATCCGCCGCGAAGAAGAGAAGAAACACTAAACATTTCTTCAGAATTTCCAAGGGAGATTTTCCAGCATGCAGTTTTTTAAGTGGCTTTACCCGGGAATTGGTATCAAGCGTTGGATAACGCTTTGTCTTCTTGGGCTTGGCCTGATTGTTTTCGTGGCGTTGGCCGCTGTGCGGACGATTTCTGAAACCAGCGTGCTGTTGGCATCATTTGCAACGGCGCTTTTGATTTTTGGAATTTTTCTGGTTTATACCGCGATAAAAAACATGGTCCGTATTTTTGTTCGAGCGCTGATGCCTGCCCACCTCGATGAAAACCTGGTGGATATTGTTTATCAAAAGCGTCAAAACGAATCCCTTTTACGCGGACCTCGTGTGGTTGTTGTTGGAGGAGGAACGGGTCTCAGCACGCTTCTGGCGGGCGTGAAACTTTTTACAAGCAATATCACGGCTATTGTGACAGTGACTGATACGGGAGGAAGTTCGGGCCGACTGCGCGATGAAATGGATATGCTGCCTCCGGGGGATATCCGCAACTGTTTAGTGGCGCTGGCTGATGCAGAACCGCTGATCCGGGATTTATTTCAGTACCGGTTTGAAGATGGTGAAGGCCTTAAGGGGCACAG
>CAYRBY010000001.1:72206-76192 GCA_964422635.1 uncultured bacterium | reverse complement strand
TATAAGGTTCATATTGTGAACGTCATGACGCAGCCTGGCGAGACCGACCATTTTAGTGCCTGGGATCATCTTCGAGTTTTAATCGAGCATACAGACCCCAGAATTGTAGACGCGTGTTTTGTGAATGTTCAGGAAATCCCTCCCGGTCTGGTTGAGAAGTACCGCGTTAAAGGCGCTGAACCTGTCCGGCTGGATTTGGAAATTATTCGTGAAAAGGGATACGAGATCATTGAGGGCACAATTCTCAAGACGGATGGGCAAGTGCGCCATGATTCTGAAAAACTTGCGAGCCTGGTTTTTGATCATTATCTGAAAGTTGCCAAGGCCGCCAAGGATTGATATGAAAGACGAAATGCCAGGGCCAGCCTCGCCGGTGGAAAGAAAATTTACGGTGATCAATAAACTGGGACTGCATGCCCGCCCGGCAGCTTTGTTTGTGCAGACTGCAAACCGGTTCTCCTGTGATGTGACCGTGAAAAAGGGACGTGAAAAAGTAAACGGAAAGTCGATTATGGGAATCATGACCCTTGCTGTTCAGCAGGGAGCCGTTATTACGATCCGTACGGAAGGCCCTGAGGCTCAGATCGCAATGGATGAACTTGCAAGACTTATTGAAAGTAAATTCGGAGAGGAATGACCATGAAAAGGCTTCGTGGTATCGGCGTCTCTCCCGGTGTAGTGATTGGAAAAGTGTATGTGCTTCACAGCGACGACACTTTTACAGTTCCGCTGCAAAATATACCGGTTGAGGATGTTCCAAAAGAAATTGCCCGGTTTGAAGATGCTTTAACCCGGACTCGGGCCGAGATCCTGGGTATTCGCAAAAAGATTTCGAATCAAATTGGACGGGAACATTCCGACATTTTCAATGCCCACCTGTTGATTCTTGAAGACCGTACGCTGATTGAAGACGTGATAGCTCTTCTTAAAGAAAAGAAAGTCAGCACGGAGTATGCATTCTCGCAGGTCATTCGCCGCTACTTTCAGGCGTTTTCTGAAATCGACGATGAATATTTGCGCGAGAGAATTGCCGACATTCGCGATGTTGGCCGAAGAGTTCTTCAGAACCTTTATGGCGAGGAAAAGGGCGGGCTGGAGAACCTCAAAGAGAAAGTCATTTTGATTGCGCATGACCTCTCACCATCGGATACCGCGACTCTCGATAAAAACAAAATATTAGCCTTTGTTACAGAAATAGGAGGTCCGACTTCTCACACGGCTATTTTGGGCCGCTCCATGGAGATCCCCGCCGTTGTCGGCGTTGCAAATGCTACGGCAGGACTTAAAAATGGTGACCGGGTCATCGTTGATGGAACCCACGGATTTCTTGTTGTTGATCCTGACGAAAAGGCTATCGAAGAATCGACTCAGGAAGGTAAGCGTTTCAGCGCGTTTATTACCGAGCTTGATAAACTCAAGAACCTTCCGGCTGAAACACTCGACGGCCGACGCATTGCACTGGCATCTAATATTGAATTTCATGATGAGATACCTTCGGTTATTTCTCATGGCTCTGAAGGGATTGGGCTTTACCGGACCGAGTATTTTTATATGAACCGCATCGATCTTCCCACGGAAGAGGAGCAGTTCCGGGCTTATAAGCAGGTTGCGGAGAAAATGAATCCGAGTTCCGTCATTATCCGCACATTGGACCTTGGAGGAGATAAATTTGTTTCTTCGCTGGATGTGCCCCACGAAATGAATCCGTTTTTGGGGTGGCGGGCCATCCGCTTCTGTTTGACCCGTGTGGATGTGTTCAAGGTTCAGCTCCGGGCGATTCTTCGGGCAAGCGCATTTGGGCAGCTGAAAATCATGTATCCGATGATTTCCAACGTTCAAGAACTTCGTAAGGCAAATGAGATTCTGGAAGAGTGCCGCAAAGAGCTTAAAAAGGAAAATGTTGCCTATGATCCTAAAATGGAAGTCGGCGCGATGATTGAAATCCCGTCAGCCGCTCTGACCAGTGATATTCTCGCTCCAGAGGTGGATTTCTTTTCTATTGGCACGAACGACCTTATTCAATACTGCCTTGCGGTTGACCGCGTGAATGAAAAGATAGCATACCTTTATGAGCCGACGCATCCTGCCATTCTGCGCCTCATCAAGCAAACCGTGGAAAATGGACACCGGCATGGAAAATGGGTCGGAATCTGCGGGGAAATGTCTGCGGATCCAGCGATTGTTATTTTGCTGGCGGGTCTTGAGATTGATGAAATCAGTACCAGCCCTGTGGTACTTCCCAAAGTCAAAAAGACGATACGTTCTCTCAAATTTGTTGAAGCCAAAAAAATGGCGGAACAAGCGCTTCAGTTCAGCACCGGAGATGAGGTTCGTCAATTCATCACAGAGAAGCTTCGTGAAGTGGCTGGAGATTTGGTTGATGACTGATCTTAAAAAAAAGAGCGAAGAAATGAGGCGGTATCTGGAAGCCCTCCCCGGGCAGGTGGCCGAAGGATATGCTTTGGGCAGAGCGACGCGCTTGCCGGCGGATTTTTCAAAGGTACGCAAAATTATTTTTTGCGGTGTTGGCGGCTCCGCGATTGGTATGGATATTCTTGCCCAGGCCATGCATGGGGTTTGTCCTATTCCCTTTATGGTTCATCGCGGCCCTGGACTTCCTGAGTGGGTCGGAAACGATACCTTGGTCGTTTTGACAAGCTATTCTGGAGATACTCAGGAAACACTTGATGTTTTAAAGGAAGCGCTTTCCCGGAAAGCTTATTTGCTTGCGGTCACTTCCGGTGGATGTCTGGCTAGAGAGGCAGCCGGGAGAAAATTCCCGTGGATTGAAGTCCCTTCCGGTTTTCCGCCCCGCTGCGCTGTGGGGATTCTGACTTTTTCACTAGCTTCGGCGTTGTCTCGCGCAGGCTGGCTGAAGTTTGGTCAGTCCGATGTTGCGGTCATTCAAAAGGCTATCCGTTCTAATATATCGGAAGCCCGGGCGATTGCTAAAAAGCTCAAAGGACGGATGATCTTTCTTTATGGGGACAGCGCTTCATTTGATGTTGTGATGAAACGCTGGAGAGCTCAGTTTGCGGAGAACGCCAAAACACTGGCCTCTCATCACGGCATTCCCGAAATGTTTCATAATGAAATTGAGGGATGGAGCTTCCCGGCATTTTTGACACACAAGGCAGCTGTGGTTTTGTTTCAAGACTCCAAAGAACCCGCTTCGGCGAAAAAGAAAGCGGTTTTAGCCCGGAGAATCATGGCAGCGCGAGGTGCGTGTGTTATTTCCGTGAAGCAGAAGGGCCGCTCACCCTTTGAAAAAATGTTTTCACTTATAGCTTTGGGGGATTGGGTGAGCTATGAGCTTGCCAGGCTCAACCGCGTCGACCCTGTAGCAATCCCTGCGATTCGCAGGATAAAGGACACCCGGTAGAGAAGCCGCAAAGCATCCCTTTGGACGAATTCTTTTTTTTGGTATAATTGCCCTCCCTTTGAAGGGCTTGTCAGACAACGCAACGCCAGCCGATTGAGGCTGGACGCGGGAATGCGAAAGGATAAAAAATGAAAAACGAACGTCAGCTTTTTACTTCTGAATCCGTCAGTGAGGGCCATCCGGACAAAATTTGTGACCAGATTTCGGATGCCGTCCTAGATGCACTTCTTGAAGGAGATGCATCTTCCCGAGTGGCCTGCGAAGCCCTTGTGACAACCGGCACTGTTATTGTTTCCGGCGAAATTACGAGTAAAACCTATGTGGATATCCCTCAAATCGTCCGCGGTGTAATCCGGAGTATTGGCTACACCAATGCCGAATACGGTTTTGACTATAAGACCTGCGGAATTTTAACCGCCATTCAGCAGCAGTCTCCTGATATTGCGATGGGGGTTGATACCGGCGGAGCCGGCGATCAAGGCATGATGTTCGGGTATGCAACTAATGAAACCCCCGAGTACATGCCGCTTCCAATCGTGCTGGCGCATAAATTGGTTCGTTATCTTTCCGAGATCCGTAAACGCGGAGAGCTTCCTTATCTTCG
>CAYRBY010000001.1:65630-72106 GCA_964422635.1 uncultured bacterium | reverse complement strand
TCCGCTGCGTATTTTGCACGTTATGTAGCCAAAAATATTGTGGCCGCAGGCATTGCCAAGCGCTGCGAACTGCAGGTTTCTTACGCGATCGGTGTTGCTCAGCCGGTCTCTGTGATGGTGGATACCTTCGGAACCAGTGCCTTGTCAAATCAGCAAATTACGCAGGCGCTGCGAGATGTTTTTGACTTTACACCACAGGGAATTATCAAGAAACTTGACCTTCGCCGTCCGATTTATAAAGCAACAGCAGCGTACGGGCATTTTGGACGGAATGAACCGAATTTCAGCTGGGAAAAACTCGATAGCGTCGAAGCCCTTCGCAAGAGACTCAATGTTACCAATGACAAAGTAAAAATTTCCTAAGCTCCCCCGGAAATTTATAAGGAGCACGTCATGAAAGGATCAGTTATGGCAGAAGTGAAGAATGATTTTAAAGTTGCAGATCTTACGCTTGCAGATTGGGGCCGGAAAGAAATTGAGATGGCTGAGAAGGAAATGCCGGGTCTCATGGCTTTACGGGCGAAGTATGGCAAGGAAAAGCCTTTGAAGGGAGCCCGCATTGCCGGATGTCTTCATATGACGATTCAGACGGCGGTGCTGATCGAAACTCTAATTGAGCTGGGCGCCGAGGTGCGCTGGTCTTCCTGCAATATTTTTTCGACTCAGGATCATGCCGCAGCAGCCATTGCAGCCCGCGGGATTCCCGTTTTTGCATGGAAAGGTGAAACGGAAGAGGAGTTCTGGTGGTGCATTGAGCAGACCGTGTATTGGCCGGATGGCAAGCCTCTGAATATGATTCTTGATGATGGCGGTGATTTAACCGCGCTGCTGCACCGGGATCAGTACAAACAGGCGTTGAAAGAAGTGCGCGGGATTTCTGAAGAAACCACAACAGGCGTTCACGCCCTCGAGCGCATGACAAAAGAAGGCAAGCTTCAGGTTCCTGCCATTAATGTTAATGACTCTGTGACAAAGTCAAAATTTGACAACCTTTATGGCTGCCGTGAATCACTGGCAGACGGGCTTAAACGTGCGACTGACATTATGGTTGCAGGTAAGGTCGTGGTTGTGGCCGGCTACGGCGATGTTGGGAAAGGCTGCGCGCATTCCATGAAAAGTCTTGGGGCCCGCGTCATCGTTACTGAAATAGATCCGATCTGTGCCCTGCAGGCGGCGATGGAAGGCTATGAGGTCAACCGCATGGATAATGTTGCCCAACAGGGGGATATCTTCGTAACCACCACGGGTGTTTGCGATATCATTCTTGTCAGGCACATGGAAAAGATGAAAGATCAGGCGATTATCTGTAACATCGGGCATTTCGATGTCGAAATCGATGTCGCGGGACTTAAGGCTTACCCCGGTATCCAGCGTGTTAATATTAAACCCCAGGTTGATAAGTATGTTTTCCCGGACGGACATTCTGTGATTCTTCTTGCTGAAGGCCGGCTGGTGAATCTGGGCTGCGCAACAGGGCATCCGTCATTTGTGATGAGCAACTCGTTTACAAATCAGGTGATTGCACAGATTGAACTTTACAAGAAACACAAAGCTTACGAGAAGAAAGTTTATCGCCTCCCCAAGCAGCTGGATGAAGAAGTGGCGCGTTTGCACTTGGATAAGATCGGGGTGAAGCTCGAAACCTTGACGCCTAAGCAGGCTCAGTATTTGGGAATTCCGAAGGAAGGGCCTTACAAACCGGATCACTATCGCTACTAAAGGGTGATAAAGAGGAAGTAAAATGAACGGAAGAAAAAGCCCCGGAAAATTCCGGGGCTTTTTCTTGGAAAAAAGGCCGCTGTCAGACTGCGGCCGCAGGGGATTTTTTTTGTACGTACGCCCACTTTTCATAGGCCAGCTTCAGCAAAAGTGCGGCAATGGGAAAAATAACCTTCAGGATATTCATCTTTGATTTCTCCCCAACGCCATAAACAGCTTCATGGGGCACATCGGTCACTCGAAAAGAGTGAAGGCTGAGCTTGACGAGAACATCATTAGGCTGCCCATACTGCTTTCGCATTTTTGTCCAGTCAAGCGTTTGCAAAACGCGCAGGTTCATGGCTGTGTATCCGTTCTGGGAGTCAGAAATAGCGGAGTAGCCCGAAATGATCCGCGTACAATAAGACAGGAACAGATTTCCCCAAAGTCTTATCTTTGGAATCCGCCTGCGTGATTTCGGAGTTGTGAACCTGTTGCCTTTGGCATAATCTGTTTTGCCTTCGGCCACAGGATCAATAATAGAGGGAAGGACTTCAGGGTTCATTTGACCGTCTCCCGCCATGACGACCGTAATGCCGGCGCTGTGCTGACGGGCCCATAAATATCCCGATGCGATTGCGCCGCCAACGCCTTCATTTGTTTTATGGCGGATGAGTGATATTCTAGGGTCTAGTTTTATCAGGCCTTCAATAACGTCAGCTGTCCGGTCAGAGCTGGCATCATCGATGGCAATAATGCGGTCGACCCAAGAGGGCAGAGTCGTTAAAACACTGCCCACTTGAAGCTCTTCATTGTAACAAGGCACAACAACAAAAACCGTATGGTTCTTGTACATGAAAGAATTCCCCCCGGGCCAGAAGCAGCCTAGCTTTCTTTTGAGAACAAACGAGCGGGTTTCAAAATCCCCGTTTCAAAAAAACACGGTATTAGTTTTCTTTCTCCTCGTGCTCGGGTTTCACGGATACCGCTTTTGGTCTATCGGAACAGAGGGCACGGACGCCATCTATTATCAAAAAATGGGGATCCAATGGTCACAGGGTGTTTTCGAATTGACCTGCCCAGGAAAACCGCATCCCTTTTTTCTTCCCGCCCTTTTTTCAATGTCTGGAATTTTTTACAAAATCTTCGGATTGCACGACTTCACGTTTAAGCTGCAGAATCTCTCAAGTATTGCCGGGATATTCTGCCTTTTACTTCTGATTGCCCGGCAGCTGGGCCTTATTTTCCCATATTCACTCATTCCGGTCTCGGTCTTTCTTCTACTTCCAAATGTGATCGCACAAAGCAGAATTGAACTGGCTCATGTGCTGTCCACCTTTTGGGTTCTTCTCAGTTTTTATCTTCTCAACAGATTCCTTAAGTATCGTGACAAGCTTTCTTTGGTCGGCTCTTCCGCGGCTTTGCATGCGGCCATGATGACGCACTCTGAATTAGCTCTTCTGGCGCCAGGGTATATAGCAGTACTCTTTATAGAAAAAATGCTGAACAGGGTTCCCTTAAAAGCGCTCCTTAGAGAAGCGGGAATTTTCTCGGCGGTTTTCTTTTGCCCATTTCTTTTTTATTGCTGGATTTGGGAGCCTGCTCAAATCATCAAAGCCATTCAGGGGGTTCGAAGTTTTGCGCTAGTTGTACCCGAAAAGCATTTCCCCATGCTTGCAATCGAATTCATCGCAAAAGGATTTCCTGCACATCTCGGAAAGCCGATCAGTATCGTTCTGTATGGAAGTCTTCCGTTTTTTGCCTGGAGGATTTATAAGGGCAAAGATAGCGGGCGCGATGCGTTTGTTTTGCTGCCTGTATTTAGTTATTTGCTTCTCTTTGAGCTTCTGATCACTCGGAACCGGCTGGAACCCCTCATAAGGATTTTGATTCCGCTGCTTCCATTTCTTCTTTTCTATCTTGCGGGCCGCATTCAGTCTTTTTGCGGTCATTCCAGCGAATGGCGGAAGAGGGCGGCTTTCTTTTTTTTGATCTGCGCGATTTACTTCAATTTTAAAGAACTGCCCGTGCCCCCATCGCTTGCTTTTTATTCTCCGCGCGCGGCGATGCCGTTTTACCGTTATCAAACTGTTTACCGGCACATTTATGAAAAATTAAAAAACCGCCTGGCTCCAGGAAAAAAACTTCTGGTTGCACCCAGCCAGTTCTATAAAGACTATGATGCCTTCAATCTTCCTTTTTATTTTAATGGAAAGGCAGTTCATCTCCGGGACTGCACTTTTTCGTCGAGGGACTTCGACACATTTTTAAGAAAAGAAAATGTTCAGTTTGTCTTTTTGGGAAAGGAAAGATTTTTCGATGATAAATGGCCCCAATCAGGGGACCTGGCCGCGATGCCATGCCTTGCCGATTCGGCTTCCTATGATGCGGCAGTTGAAACAAACCGATTAATGGAGGCTTTAAAGCCCCTTAGTCCTGTGGTGGTTTATGACGAGCCCCATTATGGAACTGTTTATGAGATTCACTTGTCCTGAGTTATGCAGGCTGAAGCTTCCGCTCTCTTATGCTGTAGCGGCGTCCGCATTTACAGCAGAGTTCCTTTGGCAGTTTTTCCCCGCAGCGGCAAACCCAGGCTGTTTTTTTTGCGGGAGATCCCTTGACGAGTGCGTAAGCAGGAACGTTTTTTGTGACCACCGCGCCGGCAGCGACAAAGGCGTAAGGCTCGATCGTGATGCCGCATAGGATTGTGGCGTTGGCTCCGAGCGTTGCGCCCTCGCCGACACGTGTTGTCTTAAACGCATGTTTCCGGCTGACTTCACTCCGAGGTGTAAGCACATTTGTGAAAACGACAGACGGTCCGCAAAAGACATGTTTATCAAGAGATACGCCCTCGTAAAGCGAAACGTTATTCTGTATTTTTGATCCGTCGCCTACCGTTACATTTTTTCCGACATAGACATTCTGTCCTAAAACGCAGTTCTTTCCAATGCGTGCATTTTCTGAAACATGGCTGTAGTGCCAGATTTTTGTTCCCTCACCGATCAACGCGTTTGAATCAAGCGTTGCCGTCGGGTGACAAAAGAACGATGCTTTTCCCCGGATATCGCTTGCGCCGGATTTGGACAGCATGACAGGAATTCCTCCTTTGAGATAAGATTGATGAGCGCTTTCAAGAACTTTAAGAACATTCATACCGACCTTTCCGTCTGTGAAAGGGATCTTCCTTTTGCGGATGCATTCCAGAAAATGAAGGCATTCCAGAGTTAAAGGTGAAGCTTCTTTTAAGGGAACTGAAATTCCTTTAACTTTTCCTGCGACGGGGGTATGCCCCGGCTTCCAACCCGGCGGATAAGAGTAGAGAACGAGTTTTTCCTCCCAGGGTTTTAAGTCGTCAAAAACCGCCATCCGTTTGCTTCCGACTACGACAAACCTTTGAGTTTTAAACGGGTACAGCCAGCTGACATGTATCGCCGCATGTGCGCCGTTTGAGAATCGAAGCGTTGTACGCGTTACATCCGCAATACCCTTCTGTAAATAGTCGTGGCCTTGGCAGGAGACGCTTTCGGGCATTCCACCAAGGAATCTAAGACTCAGCGAAATGTCATGAGGAGCAAAACTCCACAGCACATTTTCGGAATCCCGGAAGGATCCAAAGTTGAGCCGGTCGGACGTAATGTACCTGATTGGACCCAGGGTCCCGCTTTTGATAAGGCGCTGAACCTCTTTGATGGCAGGATGATATTCAAGTACGTGGCCAACCATCAGTATTCTTCTGTTTTTTTTGGCCAGGCGGATTAATGTTTCGGCCTCAGAACAATTCAATGTCAGGGGTTTTTCCACCAGAACATCTTTCCCTGCTTTCAGGGCCTCGGCGGTGAGCTGTGAGTGCGTGCTGGCTGGCGTTGCGATGACAACAGCTTGAATGTCTGGACGCTTTAGAAGGTCCTGTGGTCGAGGAGTCGTTTCAAGCTGAGGGTATTTTCTTTTGAGAGAGTGAATGACTGGAAGATGGGTGTCGGAAACGGCACTCAGACAGCCGAGTTCCATCCACGTTTGAAGATGCCGCTGTCCCCAGCGGCCGCATCCTAAAAGAGCAATTTTAATGGGGGATTTCATGGGGGGTAGAGAAATACCTTTTTTCAAAAAACACTGCTGAATGGTTAGCAATTCGGAAACATTGTCACAATACTAAAAACCTTGCAAGTTAAATTTATTCTATCAAAGCAAGGTTTTCGACAATAAGGAGGTTTCTCTTTTGGAAGACATGAAGTAGAATTAAACGATGGAAGTCGAGGAGCTCCCCCCATATGCCCGACGTTAGTCAGTGCAAGCAGATACAACTCCAGGTCTTTGACGATAAAGCCCACGGCCTTCTGAGTGTTGGTGAGCAGTCAAAGCAGATTCCTTTTGAGATCAAAAGGATTTATACCATCGCCAGCCTTCAGCACCCGCAATCCGTTCGCGGGCAGCATGCCCATAAGCAACTCGAACAAATCATCTTTTGTCTCCGGGGTGCCGCGGAATTATTCGTTGATGATGGGGCCAAATCAAAAGTCATTCCTCTTGCCAGGCCCGACACGGGAGTTTATCTGCCTCCAGGTATCTGGCATGAAGTGCGCGGATTTTCTGACGATCCCATCCTTCTGATTCTGGCGTCTGCGCCGTATGATGAAAATGATTACATTCGAAACCGCGAAGAATTCCTGCGCTTGGCCCATGTCCGTACGCATCCCCTTTAATGATTTAAAGCTGTCTCAGAAAGCGGTTCAAGGTGCCCTGTCAGCCGCTTTCCGGAATTTTTTGGAAAGCGGTTCCTA
>CAYRBY010000001.1:61604-65530 GCA_964422635.1 uncultured bacterium | reverse complement strand
TCCCGGGACGGGCTTATGGATCCCGCTTTTGTTCAGAAGGCCATCACCCGGCGAACGAGAGCGATTGTCCCTGTTCATCTTTATGGCCAAAGCTGCGACATGAAGCCTCTGCTGAAACTTGCGGGGCGTCGGAATTTAAAAATTGTTGAAGACTGTGCACAATCGGCAGGAGCGCTGTATCAGGGCCGGATGACAGGGGTTTGGGGGGATTGCGGGGCGTATTCTTTTTACCCTACTAAAAACCTTGGGGCTCTAGGGGATGGAGGCGCGGTCGTTACGAAGCATTTTCCGGTTTATCAAAAGCTGCTAAGACTTCGTGATTACGGACGGACCCAAACTAATCATTTTCAGGAAGACGGGATCAACAGCCGTCTGGATGAGCTCCAGGCAGCCCTTCTTCGAGTTAAACTGCATCAGTTGGAAAAGTGGGTTCGGCAGCGCCGAAGTCTAGTGAAGCGCTATCAAAAGTCCCTCCCTGACGTTGTTTTCCTAAAGGAAAATAAGGGGCGAAAACATGCCTATCATTTGCTTGTTGTGAAAATTCCCAACCGTAGTCGAGTTGTTAAATTCTTGGCCGCTAAAGGAATTCAAGTCCGGGTTCATTATGAGCGCCCGGTTCAGGCTGAAAGGGCCTTTGTCTGGCCCGTTCCTGAAAAGTGTGCGAACGCATATCAGCTTTGCCGCCAAGTCCTCAGTCTGCCGTTGTACCCGGGCATGACGGAAAGCCAAGTCCATTACGTTACCCGGTGTCTCCGTGAAGCGCTTAACCGATAAAAGCACCCTGCCTTTTGCCTTACTCGCGCGGCTGAACGCAGAGGATTATCTTCGAGGTATTTTTGAAGCTGGATTTTTCGGGCACGAGAAAATTTTTGAGAGCGAACTCTTCGATACGCAGGGACCTGTACTTGATTGCGGCTGCGGCAATGGGATCTTTGCCGGTCTCTTTTCACCGGAAGATTACACCGGAATCGATATCTCCTTAGACAGTGTGCGATACGCAAAACTCCAGTTCCCTGACCATTTTTTTCAGGTGATGGATGCCCGCGCTATGGCCTTCGATGATGGTGTCTTCAAGCGCTGTTTTGTAGCCGGTGTTTTTCATCACCTAGGCCCTCGTGAATCGCAGCAAATCCTGTCAGAAATTTCCCGTGTTTTGAGTCATGACGGTGTCCTTGTGGTTTGGGAGGATATTCCGGCAAGACATCCCCTCAATTTTCCTGGACATGCCGCGCATTCGTTGGACCGGGGGCGCTATATCCGTCCAGCGCACGCGTACCGGCAGGACATCCATCAACATTTCCGCATCGATAAGGAATACAACATCAGAAGCGGTTTCATGGACTATGCTGTTTTCCGGTGCAGCAAAGGGCCGTCTCAATGAGCCGTGTTCAAAAGCCCTTCGTTTCAGCCGTGATTCCTGTTTTTAACAGCGAGGCTGGTCTGGGGGCCCTGGTCGAAGAGCTTATTCAGGGAATGAAGCGCGAATACAAAGCGGAAATTGTTCTGGTTAACGATGCCTCCGGGGACCGCTCTGAGGAAGTTTGCGTAAGACTGTATGAAAAATACCCTCACGAAATAAAGGTCATTTCATTGGCTCGGAACGCGGGCGAATACAATGCTGTCATGGCAGGTTTAAAGTACGCTTCGGGCGATTATGCCGTTACCCTGGACGACGACGGCCAAAATCCACCTTCGCAAATATTTGTTCTTATGGAAGCCTTGCTCAGCGGCCCCTATGACGTCGTTTATGGAACTTACAAACAAAAAAAACATCCTGGGTGGAGGAATGCCGCCAGTAAACTGCACAATGCCGCGGCGTGCATTTTTTTACAAAAGCCGCCGAAGCTTTATCTTTCAAGCTTTAAGGCCATCAAGCGGTCTCTCCTGAATGAAGTGATTAAAGATAATACGTCCTATCCTTTACCGGACGCGCTTATCCTTAGAGCGGCCAGAAATATCGGACAGGTGTTTGTCGACCACGAACCAAGAAAATCCGGTAAGTCCGGATACTCCTTTAGGAAGCTTCTCTTGTTGAGCCTGAGGATGCTTCCCTTTCAGCCGTTTCGCCGAGGCGAGAAAGGGAGGCCTCAATTCGTGATCCGCAAAACCTGGGGAATTGAAAAGGAGCGGGCAGAATGAAGCGAGAGCAATATGCGTTGATGCGTGAGTTTGAAGATGATTTTTTCTGGTTCGTTGGAATCCACGAACTTGCCTTGTCCTTCCTTGAAACATTTTTTGTCCCGGGGCGCAGCATGAAAATTCTTGATGCCGGCTGCGGCACAGGAGGGCTTTTGCAGTATTTGAGCCGCTACGGAGAAGCTTTTGGAATCGATGTCTCCGAAGATGCTTTGAATTTTTGCCGCCAACGAGGACTAGAAAATGTCAGACAGGCCGATTTGAGCCGATGGAGTCCTCCGCCCATGGAGTACGACATTATTACGTGTATGGATGTTCTGTATCACGAGGCTGTCGTAAGTGATGCGGAACTGCTTATGAAGTTTCATACTTCGCTCAAGCCGGCGGGGAAAGTCATTCTTAATGTGCCGGCCTTTGAAGCTTTAAGGCGCCGCCATGATGAACGGGTGGAGACGAGAAAGCGGTATAAAAAGAAAGATCTTGAGAGTGCTCTCCGCAGCGCAGGCTTTAATGTGAAAGTTATGACATACCGTCTGCCGCTCTTGTTTCCTGTTTTGTTGATGCGTAAATTTACCCGGGACCAACGCGGGGCTTCCAGAGTGGAAGACATTCGTGCTCTGCCGCCAGCTTTAAACCGTGCGCTCTTGCAAATGCATCGCTGGGAAAACAGCTGGATTCTGAAGGGCGGGAGTTTTCCTTTTGGAAGTTCTCTTTTTGCTGTGGCCGAAAAACGCTGATACCCCTTTTCAGCTTTTGGGCTTCCAGAGGATTTGTTCGCGGTTTCTAAAGCCCGTTCTGAACGTTCCAGTTTCTGAATAGTTTTCCGGGAAATTGAGTCCTATATGATCAAGCACATCGTCCGGTGTGCGATGAGGAACCTTTTCGGGTGTGCTCAGGACCCACGCTTTTTGGGTAACGCTGCTGCCAGCCATTTCGAGCGCGGCCTGGGTGAAGCCCGGGTAACGTTCGCCATAAAGCCAGGGCGTCACAGGCGCGGATGCGTTTAAAATGAGTGCCGCGCCAGGGTTCTCAGTCAGATCAATTAAAGGTGTCCCTTTCGTCCAGCCCGCCTGAAGAGCGGCCCGCTGAAGCTCCTCGACATAGAACTTCGTTTTAGAATCTACGTGCAGTTTTCCAGGAGCGGCGAATAGTTCTATGGGATTTGTCTGAGACGTGATCGGTGCAATCAATCGATAAGGCGCAAGATACGCGCCCCGAAAAATAAGCAGAACTCCCGCCGTCAGAACGAGACTCACAACGCCGCTGCAGTGTCTGTTCGTTCTTCCGCTGTCCAAACGAATCGCTGCAACGACCGTGGCAGCCGTGAGCAAACCCAGAGCAAGGGACATTTGACGGAGAAGGCCATTGTCGGAACTAATGGCAAACGAAGCTGAGGCGAACACTAAATAAAGCGGCAGCTGCTTCAGGGGGCCTGGCTGAGGAGCGGCCCCGTTTTTGCTGCTGACAAGGCACGAAATCATGATCAACGCGAGACAAAAAGCGATTCCCGGAAAGCCGTTTTCCCACGCCGCTCTATCACCCCCTTGCCAAAAGCCTTGTGTCCACAGAGCCAGCCAGGAGACAAGCGTGAAAAACTGTACCAGCAAGGTTTCAACACCCCTCTTGATGAGGCCTCGCCGCATTGAGATTTTAACGAAGAAAAGGACAGGGATCATCCATCCCAGGACTTTCAAGAAACGACGCGGAAAAGAAATGAGGTCATCCAGCGCCTGCTGTCCAATGGTTTGAAAGGTGTAGGCTCCAAAATAGCTGTTGAGATGAAGGCCTGC
>CAYRBY010000001.1:50056-61504 GCA_964422635.1 uncultured bacterium | reverse complement strand
GTGTAATGCCCGAACTGGGTTCCGGGTGAAAGAGATTCCGCCGGGGCTGACGCACAGAGCAGGTAATAGCTTTCGTCGGTTAGGTCGAAGCCTCGATCAGCGTTGAGGATCAAAAGCGTCAGGATAAAAATCAATCCGAGAAAGGGGACAAGGTCAAAGAGGGAAAATTTTCGGAATGTTGAAAAAATGACAGGGTCTCCCTGCAAAAATGAAAAGCTTACGAATTTAAAATGTGAAAAAAATCTCTTTTAGAAAAGGCGGCTGGTCAAATTGAAAAGAAGTGAAGGAAAAATCCCCAGCCCCACAGTGCTCGAAAAAAGAACAAAGAGGAGAGCCTTTGCAGAGAAGGATAAGCGTAAAGCAGGCGCTCCCGGAAAGCCGCTTTTAAAGTACATGATCCGGATAATTTTTAAATAGTAAAAAGCTGCGATCAGGCTGTTGATGCCGGCGGTGAGTGCCAGAACAATATAACCGGAATCCATTACCGCCGCGAAGAGGCCGAATTTTCCCATGAACCCAGCCAGTGGGGGGATGCCGGCAAGTGAAAGGAGGAAAACTGTAAAACAGGCCGCTGTAAACGGGGAACGTTTTGCAAGACCAGAAAACGCTTCAAAACTATCGTGGCCTTCAGGTCCGGCCGTCGCCATCAGGGCAGTAAATAAACCCAGGTTGCTAATTGCATAAACGATCAGGTACACAAAGACGGCCTGCAGGCCGCGTTCTGTGAAAACTGCAAGGCCCATAAGCAGGTAACCCGCGTGGGCGATGCTTGAATAAGCTAAAAGACGCTTCATATTTGTTTGTGCCGCTGCCGAGAGATTGCCAACGGTCATCGTGATAATGGCAAAGCCGTAGAAGGCCGGAAGCCACACGCTGCTTAAAGGTGCGAAGACGAATATTAAGACCCTGATGAGAAGCGCAAATCCTAAGGCCTTGGGAGCAACCGTAAAAAAGGCGGCCACAGGCGTGGGTGCGCCGTCATAAACATCAGGAGCCCAGAAGTGAAAGGGGGCCATGGAAATTTTGAATCCCAAGCCTGTCAAAACCAGAAAGAGTGCCGCTGTTCCGACTTGCCGGTTTTGCGGATCCAGAAGCGCCTGTTTTACGGCCGAAAATTCTAAAGATCCAGAAAGGCCAAAAAGGAGAGACAAGCCATAAAGCATGATGGCGGAGCAGAAACTTCCAAAAAGAAGGTATTTAAGTGCTGCTTCGCTGGAACGGAGATTTTTTTTGGAAAATCCGGTGAGAAGGTAAGACAGCAGTGAGACAAATTCAACGGCTAGAAAAAGTGTCAGAATATGGGCGCTGCCGGCCATGAGCATGAGTCCAAAAGCGATAAAGAGAAGGAGTGAAAGGTACTCTGAAAAAAGAGAAACTCCCAGCGGGTGATAGCCCGCGGACATCAGGATGACAGTTCCCGTTATCAGGAGAATAAAAAAACGGAAGAAAAAGGTGATCCCATCAACAAGATAAAACCCTTGAAAGAGAGTAAGGGGATGATCAGGGAAGGGAAGGGCAAGGATGGTGCTCACAGCGATGGTCAGAAGAGCCATGGTGATGGAGGATTTTTTTCCAAGTCCCGTGAGATCGGAAAACAGCGTGAGACAGGCGCCGAAAATCAAAGCAATTTCACTTTTAAAAAAGGGCAGGCTTTGAAGTGTTGTCATGGAAGGGGAACTCCCAGATGCTTTAGCAGGGCATCAAGCGACGGAGCTGTAAAATTTACAAGCCATGAGGGGTAAATTCCGATCACAAGGATGAGGGCGGTAAGCGGGAGCAGTGCCCCTATCTCCCGTCCGGAAATATCAGGAAGGGACTTCCACTTTTCATTGAGCGGGCCGAGCAAAAGACGTTGAATCATGATGAGAAAATATCCTGCGGCCAAAAGAATCCCTAAAGTGGCAGCGGCAGCCATGCCTTTATGAAGATGAAAGTTTCCAAGCAAGATTAGAAATTCTCCAATAAAACCGCTGAGGCCCGGAAGGCCGAGGCTGGCCATGGAAAAGAAAATGAGAAAGCCTGCGTAGACAGGCATCGGAACTCCCACCCCTCCAAAGCTGGTCATATCGCGAGTGTGGGCACGGTCGTAAAGCACTCCGACCAGAAGGAAGAGTCCAGCCGTAATAAGGCCGTGATTAAACATCTGCAGGACGGCGCCCCGGAAACCATCAGCATTCAGCGATGCGAGACCGAGAAGCACAAAACCCATATGACTGACACTTGAATAGGCGACCATTTTTTTAAAATCGGTTTGTGCCAGAGCTGCCAATCCACCGTAGATAATTCCGGTTATCGCAAGGATTTCCATCAAAGGTTGAAACTCGCGTGCCGCGGCAGGAAACAAGGGATAACTGAAGCGAAGAAATCCGTAAGCGCCCATTTTTAGCAGAACGCCTGCCAAAAGGATGCTGATAGGCGTTGGAGCTTCTACGTGTGCCTCAGGCAGCCAGGTGTGGAAAGGGAAAATAGGGACCTTGACAGCAAATCCGAAAAAGAACGCCAGAAATGCAATTTTCTGAAAAGCCGGTGTGAAGGCCTGGCTTGTGAGTTCAGGAAGACCGAGCATGTGCGGCGCTGCCGCAAAGTACACCATCAGGATGCCTAAGAGCATCAGCAGGCTTCCCGCCAGTGTATAAAGAAAAAACTTCATGGCAGCTTTTTCTTTTCTTGGGCCGCCCCAGATACCGATAAGGAAAAACATGGGGATCAGGACTACTTCCCAGAAGGTATAAAAGAGCAGGAGATCCAGCGATAAAAAAGTGCCCATCATGCCTGTTTCGAGCAGGAGGAAGAACGCGAAATATTCTTTTTCCCTGTCTCTGATGCTCCATGACGCGGCGCAGGCCAGAAGAGACAAGAGCGCGGACAAAAAGACCATGGGAAAGCTGAGAGAGTCGACTCCCAAATGGTAGTAAGCCGCAATTTGCGGAATCCACACAGCTTTTTCTATTAATTGAAATCCCTGAGCAGCCGTATCGAAGTGGCGAAGAGCCAGAAAGCAAAAAGAAAAAGATGAAAGTGTTGAGAGAAGGGCGATCGGCTTAGCGGCCTTCAAAAGATGGCAGGGGAGAAGCAGAATAAGCAGAGCGCCAAGGCTAGGGCTGAATATGATCCACGACAGTAAATGCGAATGCACGGCTTCTCCTGTTAAAAACTAACGAAGTCCCAAAACCAGCAGTGTGACTAATCCAGTGAAGGCAATTAAAAGGTAATTCTGGATAAACCCCGTTTGTATTTGACGTAAAACAGCACTGGAAAGAAGGCTCATAACACCTGTGAAGTTGACAAAATTGTCTACCAGGTAGCGGTCTGCAAAATCTGATGCCTTGGCGATGAGAGCCGTTCCGCGGGCAGATCCAGAAGCCAGGGTGTTCAGGGTCGTATCAAGGAGTCCAAACGGGGCCAAAAGTTTTCCGAAAACCTGATTCAGTCGGGAGTCTGTGCTGTTAGTAGACCTTTTTAATGCATAACCAGGTTTCAGGTACAGCCATTCCGCAAAGAGTGCACCTGCAAAACTCACCAAAGCAGAAGCGAGCATAACAGCAGCGGCGGCACTTTCTGTGTGAAGGTGCTCCGGGGTTCCCCAAAAGCGCTGCAGAACTCGTCCCATCCACGGGGATCCGGGAAAGCCGGCAATGAGAGCCAAAATTCCAAGGATCCACAGCGGCAGCGTCATGCTGGCGGGGGATTCGTGAGGAGTCTTTTGATTTGAAGCTCTGGAGTTGCCCATGAAAGTTAGAAAGAAAAGCCGGAACGTGTAGAGAGCCGTCAAAAAGGCAGTGATAAGGAGCGCCGGATAAACGACGGGAAGCGTTGTCTGGGAAGCGGCGGCTGACAAAATATCATCTTTGCTCCAAAAGCCCGAAAAAGGGGGAATGCCTGCAAGGGCCGCAGCCCCCAGCAGAAAGGTCCATGTGGTGCTGCGCATTTTTTTGGACAATCCGCCAAGATCCCGGATGTCCTGGGTTCCGCAGGCATGAATAACGCTTCCTGCCCCCATAAAAAGAAGTGCTTTGAAGAATGCGTGGGTCAAAAGATGAAACATCGCGGCCGTGGGAGAGCCTAAACCGACCGCGGCGGTCATGAAGCCAAGCTGAGAGATTGTGGAATAAGCCAGGATCCGTTTGATGTCCCAAGCCCTAAGGGCAAGACAGGCCGTGAAAAAAGCTGTCAGCGTGCCTGTCAAGGCGATCATCGGAAGAGCGTGACCTGCTTCAAGGAGAGGAAAGGAACGGATCATCAAATAGACGCCAGCGGCCACCATAGTGGCCGCGTGAATAAGCGCGCTGACAGGGGTCGGGCCTTCCATGGCATCCGGCAGCCAGATGTAGAGTGGAAATTGAGCGGATTTTCCCAGGGTTCCGCAAAAGACAAGCAGGGCAGCGAGAAATAAAAGCGGAGAGTGGACAGAGTGCAGGGCCGGCGCGAGTTCTGAAAAGTTAAAGGATCCGCAAATTCCAAAAAGCATGAGGATGCCCAGAAAAAGCCCGATATCGCCAATTCGTGTTGTCAGAAAAGCTTTTTTTGCTGCTTGTGCGGCCGAGGCTTTTTCAAACCAGAAGCCAATCAAAAGGTAAGAGCAAAGACCCATCATTTCCCAGGCAATAAAAAAGAGAATGTAGTTATCTGCAATGACCAGCATCAGCATTGCGGACATAAAAAGCGACATGTAGGCAAAAAATCTGGGGAAGCGTTTGTCGCCATGCATGTACCCTGCCGAATAGATTTGAATCAAGGTTCCTACAAAAGACGCGACCATGAGGACGGGAGCCGAAAGGGGATCCAGCCGCCAGCCAAAAAAAAGTTCACCCGCACCTACTCTCAGCCAGGCAAAATTTCCCTGAACGATATTTCCCTGCATGACAGTGAGGGTAAAGGGAACGGACAGGAGAGCCGCCGCGGCGCTTGCTAAAATGGAAAGAAGGGCTGACGCTTTTCCGAGACGTTTCCCCCAGAAAAGATTAAGAGCAAAAGAAACGAAAGGAATGGCCGGAATGAAAAAAGGGTTTTGTGTTAGCGTTACCATTTTAAAAGATCCATGTCGTCAGTTTGAATGGTTTTTCTCATCCGGTACAGCGACAAAACAATGGCAAGGCCTGCGGCAGCTCCCGCAGCGGCCAAAGCAATGATAAAGAACGAGACAATCTGCCCTGTTTCTTCTGATCCTTGGGAAGCGCGCGAAAAGATAACAAAGTTGAGGCTTACAGCATTCAGCACAAGCTCAAGGGAGATCAAAATACCCAAAGCGTTTTTACGGGTGAGTGCTCCCAGGATGCCGATTCCGAACAGCAGGAGAGCAAAAATAAGAAAATGGGAAACAGGAATGGCGTTCACGCCTTTTCCTTTCTCGCGACCACCAAGGCCCCGATCAATACCGCAAAAAGGAGCACCCCCAAAACTTCAAACGGGAAGACGTAAACATTCATCAGCGCAATACCCAGCTTTTTGACGCTGACCGCCTCTGCCGGACCGTAAGAGGCCGATTTCCAGGGGCCCTTTAAAAGCACGCCGGAAAGAGTTGTCAAAAACAGAACAACGCCTCCGGAAGCAGCCAGAAGCTGGCGGTTTTGTCCCCCCGCTGCGGGGGTGTTCAGTTTTCCCGTAAGCATGATGGCGTAAATCACGAGTGTCATGATCGCGCCCACATAGACAAGAACTTGTACCATGGCCAAAAACTCTGCACCGAGAGCGACGTATACCCCCGCAACGGCAATGAGCACCGCCGCTAGTGCCAGGGCGGAATGAAAAAGGTTGGGAAGCAGGACAGCCGCCAATGCGGCTAATAGAGCCAGCCCCATCACGGTGTAAAGTCCCGCTACACTTAAATGTTCAAGCATTTTAAAGCCTCATTAATCGACAAAACGATAGACCCGCTTTTCTACGCCATAAAGCTTGTTGAAAAAACTCAAGGCCATGAAACAAGCCGCAAGAATTCCCAGGGGAACCAGGGTGTTGAGCGGTACAGGCAAGAAACTTCCCAGCCCGGCTGCGAAAACATTAAGGACAGCAAGCGGCAGCATGAATTTCCAGGCCATGCCCATCAAGTGATCGGCCCTCAGACGGGGCAAAGTGCCTCGCAGCCAGAAAACAATAAAAATAAGAAGGTAAGTTTTTAAAAAAAACCATGCCCAGGAAGGAAGAAGGGGACCCTGCCATCCGCCAAGAAATAGAGTTGTTGTTATGGCGCAGATCGAAAAGACATTCATGAATTCCGCCATATAGAAAAGAGCAAATTTCATTCCGCTGTATTCGGTGTGAAAGCCTGCAACGATTTCGGATTCAGCTTCGGGAAGATCAAAGGGGGAACGGTTGCACTCAGCCATGCCGCAAATAAAAAAGATGATACAACCCAAGAAGCCCCACGGCGTGGCGATGAACCAAAGAGATTTTTGCGCGGCCACAATACTCTGCATAGAAAGACTCCCAGTCTCCATGAGGACAGGGACGATCGAGATGACGAGTGTGACCTCATAAGAAATCATCTGTGCTACAGAACGCATTCCGCCGAGAACGGAATATTTGTTCCGCGAGCTCCAGCTCGCCATGAAAATCACGAGGGTCGCGGTGGAAGAAAGTGCGAGAAAGTAAAGAACCCCGACATTCAGATCCACGGCGGCCATGCCTCTTCCAAAAGGAATGACAGCAAAGACAAGCAGCGATGGCACGAGGATAAGGATCGGTGCCCAGAAATAAACCGCGCGGTCTGCCTCGGAGGGACGGATGTCCTCCTTGATGAACATCTTCAGCCCGTCGGCAACAGGTTGAAGGAGTCCCCAGGGCCCTGTGCGGTTCGGGCCGATTCTGTTTTGCATCCGGGCAAGGACTTTTCGTTCCATCAGGGTGAGGTACATCATGATGAAAGGACCGAGGAAGACCAGTACACTGCCGCTGATTAAAATGGAATGAAGAATCACCGCCCACTCCGGCATAAACCGGCTGAGCCCTGTCAGCAGCGTATGTTTTAAGTCTACAAAAAGAGTATCCATAATTCTGTATTATTCTGCGGCAGGCAGCGGAGGTTCTGATTTTTTTGCCGCAGCCTCAGCCTTTGCTTTCGCGGCTGCTTCAGCAGCCTTTTTCTTTTGCTCCGCGTCCTTCCGCCGGGCATCGACTTCGGCGGCATCCGCAGGACGGATTTTTTGAAAGTAGGTGTTGGGTTTTAACAAATCTTCTTTGTGATAAAGCAGTGTTTGCTGGCGCTCCCGCCCTGCAATTTCAAATTCATGATCCATATAAATCGCGTCGAACGGGCAGGCCTCTTCGCAGATTCCGCAATTCATGCAAACCGTCAAATCGATATCGAAAAGAGCAGGTCTTTTAAGCGGTTTCCCGTCCTTGTCAAAGTCGCGGACAATATAAATGCATTTTGGGGGGCATTCTTTGGCGCAGATGTCGCAGGCAACGCAGCGCAGGTCCTCAGGGTCTTTATCATAAATCAGGAAAGGAAAATTGCGGAAGCGTTCCTTGGCAATGAGCCTTTTTTCCGGATATTCCACTGTAAAAAGGCCGCCTTGGTCGGATTTTTTGAAATATGAGTTCACAAAGGTTTTCAGGGTGACCATCATGCCTTTGAGAACGCCGGCTCCGAAAATCAATGGTCAACCTCCCCGAGAACAATATCGATGCTGCCCAAAATCACCATAGCATCTGCCAACTTGTGCCCAAGACACATATCTTCCAGCACAGTCAGGTTGATCAGCGAGGGGGCGCGGACATGATATCTCCAGGGCTGTGCTGTTCCGTCACTGACGACATAGAATCCCAATTCTCCTTTTGGGGACTCCACCCGGCCGTAACTCTCTCCCACTGGGGGTTTGAAATTGCGTGGAGCTTTCAGATAAGGGAGCATTTTTTTATTCATGATTTCACCGGCGGGCATCTGCTGGAAGGCCTGATCCAGGATTTTTAATGACTCCCTCATTTCAAGGATGCGGACGTAATAGCGGTCATAAACATCACCTTTTTCTCCAACAGGAATGCGAAAGTTGAAACGGTCGTAAACAGAGTAACGGTCAACTTTCCGGATATCATAGCCAAGTCCCGAGGCTCGCAGCATCGGTCCTGAAAGCCCGGCGTTCAAAGCCTTCTCCTTTGACAGCACGCCTACATTTTGACAACGCAGGCACAAGATGTCATTAGCGGAGAGGAGTTCTTCGAATTCATCCAGAAAGCGGGGCAGCGTACGGAGAAGCGCTTTGACCCGCTCCTGCATTTCTGCTGACAAGTCTCTTTTTACGCCGCCAAACCGGAAATAGTTGCACATCATGCGCGAACCTGAGATTTCCTCGAACAGATCCAGGATTCTTTCTCTTTCGCGAAAGGCGTAGATGAGCGGAGTAAAAAAAGCACCAAGGTCATTGAGGAGAAAACCAATCACAGACACATGGTTCACGATTCTTGTAAGCTCCGCAAAAATGACCCGGATATATTCTGCACGTTCGGGGACTTCTATCCCTGCGAGTCTTTCAACCGTGAGGGCATAACCGAAATTGTTTGACATGGAGCTGAAGTAATCCAGCCGGTCGGTGTAGGGGATGGATGCCGCGTAGGAGATATTCTCGGCAATCTGTTCGTGATTTCTGTGCAGGTAGCCCATGACAGGCTTCAGACGAACGACCGTTTCCCCATCGAGCGTAATATCCATGCGGAAGACGCCATGGGTTGCCGGATGCTGGGGCCCGACATTGATCTGCAGTGTCTGGGTATCGAAATCATCGGTGTTTTGAAAGGGGACCGTTTTAGGACTCATCATGGCCTCAGGCAGGTTCCGCCTGATTAGGTTTCAGGGCGACGGCGCGTTTTCCCGAAGCTTGAAGCGCTTTGGCTTTTTCACGCAGGGCTGGCGGAACGGGAATACCGTTCTGATCAAGCCAGTTGATATCTTCGGTTTCTAGAACGTCAGAATCTTCCTGTTCGTAATCTTTGCGGAGGGGCCAGCCCTGAAAATTGTCCCACATGAAGAGGCGCCGCAGATCCGGATGACCTGTAAAAACAATTCCGAACATATCGTAGGCTTCCCGCTCCTGAAGGTCAGCGCTTAAAAACAGCGGTGTAAGAGAAGGTATTTGGGGGGTCTCTCGTGATGTGCGGGCCCTAAGCATGACAGGGCCTGTCTTGAGTTCGACGGAATAGAAGTGATAAACAGTTTCAAGGTAACTAAGATAATCTGCAGCTGTGATTGAAGACAGAAAATCAAGTTTGATGTCTGGAGAGTCTTTTAAAAACTGCACCACGGCAGGCAAATCTTCCGGATTTTGAATAAGGACACTTTCCCGGACAAGTTTAAAGGGAACAGCGGGAAATTTTTTTTCAAGTAAGGTCTTGAGGTCGACGGCCTTCATGCGGCAGGACCTTTGGGCGCGGCCGGCAAAGGCGAAACCTCATCCAGATTAGGAGCTTTTGTTTTTTTTCCGATCAGGATGGGCTCGCCATAACGCTCTTTGCGATGATCCTCTTCCCTCGGTGTCCAGACCTCAGGGTTGAATTTTGGAATCAATCCATTCGGGCCGAACTCAGGAACCGGGTATTCCCGTTTCAGACCCTTTTGATACCACTCGGTTTTCTCAATGACCTGTTCGTTAATTTTTTTTTGAAGTTCCATGAGGCCGTGCAGGAGCGCCTCCGGGCGGGGCGGGCAGCCGGGAAGGTGAATATCTACTGGAATGTAACGATCAATGCCCCGAAGTACGTTGTAACCGTCAATGAAGGGGCCTCCGGCAATAGCGCATGCGCCCATGCTGATACAGTATTTGGGTTCTGGCATTTGATTGTAAAGACGTACGACCTGCGGCGCCATTTTTTTAGTGACGGTTCCAGCCACAATCATGAGATCTGACTGCCGGGGTGAAGCCCGGAAAAGCTCAGCGCCGAAGCGGGCCATGTCGTAACGGGCGCAGGCTGTAGCGATCATTTCAATTGCGCAGCAGGCAAGTCCAAACTGCATGGGCCAGATGGAGGAGCTGCGGCCCCAGTTGTAGAGCTGATCCAGGGTCGTGACAACGACACCCTTTTTAGAGAGTTCGCTTTTGAGGCCCTCATCAATGCTTGAGATGTTCGGAGAATGGCCCATGGCGGTTAATCCCACTCCAGATTTCTCTTGCGCCACTCGTAGACCAATCCAAGAAAAAGGATGCCTATAAACAAGCTCATGGCGATAAAACCGTGGAGGCCTGTCTCTTTGAAAGAAACAGCCCAAGGGTAAAGAAAGACAGCCTCTACGTCAAAGACCACAAAAATGAGAGCTAGAAGGTAATACTGAACATGGAACTGGATCCAGGAATCTCCCTTGGACTCAAGGCCGCATTCATAGGGCACGTTCTTGATCTTAGAGGGCTTGTGAGGGGCTATTTTACGGGCAATCAAAACAGGTAATAAGGCAAAAGCGACCGCCATTAGTGTGAAGATGGCGATGAAAAGATAATTATAGAAGTAAGATCCGATACCCAAGACGAAAATTCCTTAAAAGGTTGGAAGAAACGTCTTTAATTATCGGCTTTGCGGAGGATTCTCTTGATCAAGCAGCGGGATTCCCGATAATAGCCGCATGAATTCTAAAAATGTACTGCCGCCGCTTTTTTTGGACAGGCTCCAGCGTATTTTCCCTGCGGATCTTTATCCGGAAGTGCTTGCGGGTTTTGACAACCCGAAACCACCGGTCGCACGTGCCCAAAAACCTGATTTGTTTCTTCCCGAGATTCTGAAAACGTTGTCCGGGTCAGGTATTTCCATCGAACCACTTTACGATCTTCCGTTTCCGGCTTTTTCATTGAAAAAGGAGGATCTCCGGTTGCTTCAGGAGCAGCCCTTTTATCGCGAGGGAGCACTATACATTCAAGGGCTTTCAAGCATGCTCGTCCCTCTGGCGCTTGATCCTCAGCCCGGAGAAAGAGTTCTGGATCTTACGGCGGCTCCGGGGAGTAAGACCACCTTGATTGCACTCCTGATGAAAAATCAGGGCGAGATCGTAGCCAATGATAATAACCGGCCGCGCTTTTTCAAAATGAAGGCAATTGTCGAAAGGCAGGGTTTTTCAAACATCAGAATGACTTTACTTGCCGGAGAGGCCTATGGCCGGCTGGAACCGGAATGTTTTGACCGCGTTCTTGTGGATGCACCCTGCTCCGGAGAGGCGCGTTTTCTTTCGCATGATGCTGCAAGTCTTGGCTACTGGAAAATGATGAAAGTGCGCGATCTTGCCAAGAGGCAGAAGCGGCTGCTTTTGTCAGGGTTTTCCGCGCTCAGGCCAGGCGGCGTTCTTGTGTACTCAACATGCACATTTGCCCCGGAGGAAAATGAAGGCGTTGTCGCAGCGTGTCTTAAAAAACTGCAAGGATGTGCAGAGCTGGAGAGCTTTTCCATTCCCAAAGTCCGCACCCTGGATGGGCTTTTAAAATGGGAGAAAGACGAGTTCCCTGACGCCATGATCCGGTGTAAGCGAATTGTTCCAGA
>CAYRBY010000001.1:7867-49956 GCA_964422635.1 uncultured bacterium | reverse complement strand
TGCATCAGGCCGCGAAAGCTGATCCGTCAGGAAGTGCATGAAATGCCGGACCGCTTCCTTGACCTCTATTTTTATGTGTGCGACTGGGTCAGCGGCAAGCCTGTCAAAAAAGACTGCCAGGATTTCCGCTGGGTTCTTCCCGAAGAACTTGTGAAATTCACTTTTCCACCTGCGGATGGGGCCTTGATTCAGGAGTTGATTAAGAAAAAGAAGTTCTATTTGGGACGGAGCGTTTTTTTTTGAGGTGAGCCGTGAAGGGCCGAGAAAATTTCCGGAGAATGTTTTTAATCGTATTTTTCGAAAAAGATCTGATCCTTCGAAAAACCCATTTCAAGAGCCGTGGACTCCACTTCTTTAATCATGTTTGAGAGTCCGCAGATGAAGATGCTTGTTTCCTTGTTTACCGGGATATACTTCCTGAGCAGGTGCTGAACGTATTCCGTTTCACCTTTCCACGTTTTCGGCCTTGAAACGGTGAAAACATTCCGAAGGTTTGGATGCTTTTTTGCAAGGTCTTCAAACTCCTCTTTATAGAGGACGTCTTCTTCGAACCGGTTTCCGAAAATATTCCAAATCGTAAGTTTTTCGCCCTTGGATAAGAGGTCATGGATCATGGAGCGGAAAGGGGCAATGCCTGTTCCTGTTGAAACATACACAATCGTCTTGGGAAGAGGCTGTTTAAGAGTGAAACGGCCGAGAGGCCCCTGAATTTCGAGTTTGTCACCCTGCTTGAGGGTCCAAAGAAAGCCTGTGGCAAAACCGCCGGGAACACGCTTCCAGCAGAGGTCGAGGCGGCCCTGAACAGCCCAGCCTGGAGGGGAAGCGATGGAGTAAGAGCGCTTGACCACTTTTTCGGGGGTTTTAATCAGAATGTTTAAAAATTGACCCGCCTCAAAATCAAAAAGCACGCCCGGGGGAAATGACAGGCGGAATTGCCGCGTGTCCTGAATCCCCATGTCCTGGATCTCTTCGATAGTGGTGGTAAAGATTCCCGCTCTCATAATCGTTATATAAGGTACAGATTATAGTTAAATAAAAAGTGAAAGCCAAGGTAAAAGACACCCTAGGCTTTAAACGATGAAATTTCATGCCCAATATTCCGCACAAATCTGAGAAGACTTCTTTCCGGCTCTCTCTCCGCTATAAAGTTGCGCTTCCGGTTTTGGTTCTCGTTACCCTGATGCTGTTTACTCTTTTCCAGAGCACGTTCCGTTTTGTCCGCGATCTTGTTCTCGAGCGTAATGAAAGGCGCTTGATGTCCATCACGGAAGTATTTAAGGAGTCTCTCAAGGTTCCGCTCATTCTTGGCAATCAGCAGGTTCTTGAAGCCACGCTCCAGTGGATGTCCGAACGGCCTGATGTTATCGAGGTGCGCGTTGAAAACGAACATGGAAATGTTATTGGAAGCACAAATCCAGAACAGCTTAACTTGCCTAATCCGCTTGCCATGAAAACATTTACGGGTGCGCAGCGAATTTCTTTGGACCGCTATGGTGCGGCTGTCCGGATTGAAGTCGGGGAAAGACAGCTTGGCCGGCTTGTGATTGTTTTTTCTCAAATGAGCCTTGAGGAGGAGCTTCGGCAGATTTTTATAAGAAAAATGCTGCTCGCTTTCTCCATGGGAACTTTTCTTGCCCTTATGACAGCGGGAGTTGTCTGGATTGCCCTGCGCCCTCTTTTTCGTCTCAAACGCACCGTGCAGCAAATTCTGGCGGGAAACCTTGAAGCTCGCGCCGATATCAACTCCTTTGATGAAATTCAGGATCTTGCTGAAGCCTTTAACGAAATGGTGTCCCGGTTGTCGAGAAGCCTTGAAAATTTAAAGGCAAGAACGCAGGCTTTGGAGGAATCCGAGGAAAAGTACCGTTTAATCGTAGATCATGCCAGTGACATTATTTTTGCCATGACGCCAGAAGGGGAAATGGTTTTTTTAAACGAAGGGTTTTCTGGTTGTTCGCGTGAGGAAATCCTCGACGGAGGTCTTCAGCTCTTCAGGGAACTTCATGATCCGGCCACAGTTCAAAAATTTGACGAAGCCCTCAAAGCGGTTCAGGAGACGCGGGCTTCAGTGACCAATATTGCCACCAGCCACATCCACCGCGGGTTGAACAGCGAAACTTTTTACCTCACAAATTTCACGCCCCTTTTGGATCATGAGGGCGAGGTTAAGCTGATTCAGGGGGTGATGCGCGATGTGACCGAGCTCCGGCGAATTGAGCTTATGAAAGAGTCGCTGATCAGGGACGTTGCCCATGAACTTAAAACGCCGACGGCAAAATTTGAAATGGCCGTCCATTGGTTTGAAAAGGAACTGACGCTTAATCCCGAACTAAAAAAATACGAAGCAATCATTGAGCTTCTCAAGGGAAACACCGACCGTTTGATGCGCACGATCACGAGCATTATGGATCTCTCCAAGCTTGAATCCGGAATGCTGGAGATCGTGAAAGAAGAGATCGATCTTAATCAGCTGTTAAGCCAAGTGGTGCAAGACCTTGAACCCATAAGCAGGAAGAAAGGGCTCTGGCTGCTGAAAGAACTTTCGGCTGAACCGCTGCTTATTGCCGGTGACAGGGACATGATTTACCGGCTCTTTGTGAACTTGATCAATAACGCCATTAAATACACCCCCAAAGGCGGCATAACCGTTTCAAGCTACAAAAAAGACGGCCATGTTTTTGCGCAAGTCAAAGATACGGGGATTGGCATCGAGGAGCTTGATTTGAAGAGTATTTTTGACCGGTTTGTTCAAAAGACAGCTTCTTCGGAGGGTATCGGTGTGGGGTTGACGATCTGCCGCGATATTGCCGTCCTCCACAAAGCAAAAATCTGGGCTGAAAGCGAAGGGCTTGGCAAAGGCTCCAGCTTCAAGGTAAAATTCTAGCATTCGGGAGCGTGTAGAAAATGAGTTCTAAAAAAATCATGATTGTGGAAGATGACGAAGATCTGCACACTCTTTATGGTCTTTACCTGCAAGGGCAGGATTACGAAATCCTCCGCGCTTTTAACGGGGCCGAAGCTTTCAAGATTTTGGAAACGCAGCGCCCGGATCTTATTATTCTCGATATGATCATGCCGGTTATGGACGGCGAAGAGTTTTTTATGAAACTGCGTACGGAAAAGAAAATTACCGATATCCCGGTTATTATCGCCAGTGTGAACGATAAGATTGCTCCCAAGCTCTTAAACCTTGGAAACATCCACAAGATTCTGAAGAAACCTTTCAGTATTGAAATTCTCCTCAAAGAAATTGAAGCGGGTCTTGCGGCCCGGAAATAGCTTGTCTCATATCTCCCGGTGACTCCTGGGCTCGTGCTGGCGGGATCTTCTTCACTTCGCATTTTTATACCGCCGACTGCTGAGGGGTTCCAGTCTATCGGCGAAATGGAGCTTAAACCCGCGTATGCTTGGATGTAGTTGACCGAGCGGGAATTGCCCGTAAGATGGTTCTTAGCTGCGAATGCTGTTATTTCTAAGCGTAAGCGAAACGAGCGTTTTTATGTCCAAAGAATCTGTACTCCTCATTGAGGATGAAAAAAATATTCTGGAGCTGCTTGTCTATACCTTTGAGAAGGAAGGGTTCCGGGTGTATTCGGCTTCGAGAGGTGATGAGGGGCTTGAAAAAGCACGCAAGCACCAGCCGTCCATTATCTTACTGGATTTGATGCTGCCCGGAATGGATGGGCTTGATGTTTGCAAGGCACTTCGCCAAAATGCCGTTACCGCGGCAACTCCAGTGATTATGCTGACGGCCCGGGGAGAAGAAATCGATAAGATAGTCGGTTTGGAACTAGGTGCTGATGATTATGTGACAAAGCCTTTCAGCCCCAGGGAGTTAACCGCGCGTGTTAAAGCTGTTCTCCGGCGGAAGCAAAGCGCTGTTCCTCAAACAGTGCTTCGTTCCGGCGCGCTTGAACTTCAAACGGAGAAGCACCTCGTTCATTTGAAGGGTAAACCCGTTGAGTTGACCTCAAAGGAGTTTGGTCTGCTGAAGATTTTGATGGAGTCGGAAGGCCGCGTGCTCTCGCGAGAGCTTTTGCTGGAAAAAGTCTGGGGAATTGACCGCGCCATGAACATTGAGACCCGGACGGTGGATATGCATGTAGGGCAGCTGCGAAAAAAAATAAAACAGGAAGCGCACCGAATTGTCACTGTGAAAAATGCGGGGTATCGCTTCGAAAATGAGGATTAACCGCAAAAGCCCCCTCCGCCACCGCTTTGCCTTCCGCCTTGCCTTGTCCTACGGAGCAGTCTTTACGCTCGTTTTTGTGACCGCAGGATTCTATTTGACCCGTTATTTTGAAACCCAGACGCTGGAGCGCCTCAAAGATTCCCTGCTTTCCCAAGCCCGCCTGCTGACACACGTGATAACCCCCGAGCGGGTTCAAACGGGCGACGGATCGGAAATTCAAAAAATTTCTGTCCAGATTGCCGATGGGATTCCGGCCCGCATGACGATCGTCAACAGGGAAGGGCAGGTTTTGGGGGACTCCAAAAGTTCCGAGATCAGTCTTGAAGACAAAGAGAACCTTAGCGCCCGGCCGGAAATCAGCAAAGCCCTTTCAGGGATATCTTATTCCAACATTGCCTACAGCAAGATTTTGGGTGCAGACATTCTTTATGCGGCAGTCCCGTTTGAACAAGATGGGAACGTGACAGGGGCTTTGCGTCTGGCTCTTCCTCTCAAAGATGTTCAAGCTGCGTTGAAAGGCGTCAGGCAGCCTGTTCTGATTGCGGCGGCAGCAGGGATTGGCCTTGTGTTTGTACTGGGTTTTTGGCTGGGCCGCCAGATGTCCCGCCGAATCTCCTTTATGACTAAAGCGGCGCTTCGGTATGCCCGCGGAGATTTGAGTCAAAAAATTCTGATCGATGGCCGTGATGAACTGAAGACCCTTGGCGATTCCATGAACAAAATGGCGGAGTCGTTGAAAACCCGTATGGCAGAATTTGAAGCAGAGCAAACCAAACTTAATGCCATTTTGGGACACATGGCGGAGGGAGTTGTCGCGGTAGATTCAAACCGTGAAGTCCTGATTTTGAATGCTTCAGCTGGAAAGATCTTTGAAACAGAAACAGGGGAGGCCCTCGGGAAAAGCCTTTTGGCCCTTACCAAAAAGCCTCAAATCGAAGAGCTTATGGCGAGAGCAATCCGAGAGCATTCCAGTCTGACTCAGGAGATTGAGATTACCCAAAATGGGGGCTTCAGGATTCTTTTGGCCAATGCCATGGGAACCAGCGAACGGGCGGGGCCGGTTGCCGGGCTGCTTGTGCTTTTTGATATGACAAAAATCCGGCGCCTGGAAAACCTGCGCAGAGAATTTGTGGCCAATGTTTCTCATGAATTAAAAACGCCGCTGACTTCGATCCGAGGGTTTATCGAAACGCTTCTTTCTGGAGCGCTTGAAGACCCTAAGATCAGCGAAAGATTCCTGCGTATGATGGAAGAAGATGCGAAACGTTTGGAGAGGCTTATTCAGGATCTTCTCGAAATTTCGAGACTTGAAGACAAGCAGACGGTCCTAAAGTTCCAACGTGTAGATCTTGCAGAGGAAGCCGCGCGCGTGCTTTCGCGGCTTGAACGTCAGGTTGGTGAAAAAGGCCTTACTGTGGAAAATTTTTTACGTCCCGAAACACTTCCCCCTGTCTCAGCGGATCGGGACAAAATCCAGCAGGTTTTCTTGAATCTCCTAGATAACGCCATCAAGTTCAGCCGGCAGGGAGGTAAAATTGTGCTTCGCGCCTCTGTTTCCCAAAATCAGGTTTCGGTGAGTGTTGAAGATGAAGGTATTGGTATTCCGGCAAATGCCATTGGTCGAATTTTCGAAAGATTCTTTCGTGTGGACAAGGCACGTTCCCGCGATCTTGGGGGTACTGGTCTGGGGCTTTCAATCGTAAAACATATCCTTGAGGCGCACGGAGGCGATATTTTCTGCGAGAGCGAGCTTGGAAAAGGTTCTCGGTTTGTTTTTTCATTGCCGGTGCATCGAATCTGATGTTTCAGAGGTTGAGTGAGGCTTCAAAATCTGTTAATCTTACGATCAAACGCTAAAAGCGGAGGAAATTTTGAAACGTCACTTTGATGATGAGTTGAAAGAAATGAAAGAGAAGGTTTACCGCATGGGCCTTCTTGTGCTTGAAGCCATTAAAAGATCCACCGATGCTCTTTTTGAGCGTGACTCGCAAAAGGCGATGGACGTTATCAAGCATGACCAGGAGATCAATCTGCAGGAAATCGAGATTGACGAAATGGGACACGAATTAATCGCGCTCTACCAGCCCGCCGCCTCGGATCTTCGTCTCATTACCATGGTTCTCAAAATAACGAATGACCTTGAAAGAATGGGTGATCAGGCTGTGAATATAGCCGAGAAAGCCATGGTCTTAAATCAGGTTCCTCCGGTAAAACCCTTTCATGACCTTCCCAAGGTTACCGAAACCGCCATTAAAATGGTGAGGGATGCTTTGGATGCATTTATGGAAGATGATGCGGCGAAGGCGAAGACCATTCTTGAAGCCGATGATATCGTGGACCGGTCCAATGACCAGATCTATGAAGAGGTTCAGGATGTCATGGAAAAAAACCCTGGGAACATCCGCGCCGGCGTCAGCCTGATTATGATTTCCCACAATTTGGAACGGGTTGGTGATCTGGCGACGAACATTGCCGAAGACGTTATCTATGTCAACCGGGGTGTTGATGTCCGTCACCATATCCGCGAACGACGCGAAGAGAAAAGTTAGTTTTTTATCCCCGTCCTTTAAAAGCCGCCGAAAAACCGCCTGCGGCAATTTCCGGATAATTGTAACCCCATATATTTAATATGGTTACGCCTCTGTTCCTAGACAAAAAGACGGGTGTCATGTATCATATCCGGCCTCAAGACACTCGCCGAAGTTCCGGCACAGGCCTTCTGCATGGCTTGCTTGAGGTGATGCGGTTGGCTACAGAAGTGCAGGGCTTGATTTACTCCCCCGCAAAAGTTCAATATCAGCAAACGTCCGGCTTTGTTTAAAAAGATTACGAGTCAGACGGGGGAACTTCTTATCTTTACTCAGCGTTTCGTGATGTTCTTAAAATCTTGATTTTATTCCTGGGAGGTTTTTCCAATGAGTCTTCGTGATGAGTGGGTGAAAAAACGCAGCGGAAGTGCGAACCAGAGCCAAATGCATTTTGCCCGCAAAGGTGTAATCACTGAGGAGATGCAGTACGTTGCCCTCCGCGAAAAACTGGAACCCGAATTTGTACGCTCTGAAGTAGCGCGTGGGCGCATGATTATTCCGGCCAATATTTATCACCGGAATCTCGAGCCGATGGCTATCGGCATCAACGCAACCTGCAAAATCAATGCAAACATCGGAAATTCCGCGGTAACTTCAAACATTCCCAAAGAGATTGAAAAACTGCATCTGTCTGTCAAGTTTGGAGCGGATACGGTCATGGACCTTTCAACTGGCCGTGATCTTGATGCAACGCGCGAAGCCATTATTGCCCACAGTCCGGTCCCGGTCGGAACGGTTCCCATTTATCAGGCGCTTGAAGCTGTGAACGGCATTCCTGAAAATCTGACACCGGACATCATGTTTGACGTGATTGAAAAGCAGGCAAAGCAGGGCGTGGATTATATGACAATCCACGCTGGAGTATTGATCGAACATCTTCAGCATGTGTCAAGCCGCCTCACCGGCATCGTAAGCCGCGGTGGTGCAATTCTCGCGCAGTGGTGTCTTCGCCATCACAAACAAAATTTTCTCTACACCCAGTATGACCGCCTTCTTGAAATTTGCCGCAAGTATGACGTCACAATCAGCCTAGGGGACGGCATGCGTCCGGGGTGTCTTGCGGATGCGAGTGATAAGGCGCAGTTTGCCGAGCTTGCGACTCTGGGGGAACTCACGAAAAAAGCCTGGGAACAGGATGTGCAGGTCATGGTGGAAGGCCCCGGGCATGTCCCGATGGATCAGATTCCGATGAATATCCAAAAGCAGATTGAGATCTGTCACGAAGCGCCTTTTTATGTTTTGGGCCCCCTCGTGACGGACATTGCCCCTGGATATGATCATATTACTTCTGCAATTGGTGCCGCCATTGCCGGGCAGTCCGGAGCTGCCATGCTGTGCTATGTGACACCTCGTGAACACCTTGGACTCCCGGACCTTGATGATGTGAAGCAGGGCGTCATTGCTTACAAAATTGCGGCTCACGCTGCGGATATTGCCCGCAAGCGGCCTGGCGCCAGAGACCGCGATGACGCATTGTCCCGCGCCCGTTTTACATTTGACTGGAACAAACAGTTTGAGCTTTCGATCGATCCTGAGCATGCAAAGGCGCTCCACGACGAAACGCTTCCGGATGAGTATTTTAAAGAAGCGGAATTCTGCTCTATGTGCGGTCCGAAGTTTTGTTCCATGCAGCTTTCGCAGGAGTTGACGCGAATTGGACAGGAGAACCAGGAAGGCCGCGAGAAAAAGAAAGAAGAAAGGCGGGTCAAACTTCTTCAATCATGAAAACCGTTTTCAATACAATCCAGGATGAAATCCGCGCCCTGAAAGAAAAACGGCGCGCGGTCATTCTGGCCCACAATTATCAAATCGGCGACATTCAGGATATTGCGGACTTCACCGGAGACTCCCTCAAGCTTGCCCAGCAGGCACGTAAAACCGACGCGGAAGTCATTCTTTTCTGCGGCGTCCATTTTATGGCTGAGACCGCAAGCATTCTTTGTCCGGATAAAACCGTTCTTGTTCCGGATCTTCAGGCGGGCTGTTCTTTGGCGGACATGGTTCTTCCTGGAGATATCCGCAAATGGAGAGCCGAGCATCCCGAAGGTGTTGTGGTCTGCTACGTTAATACTTCTGCAGTTGTGAAAGCCGAATGCGACTACTGCTGCACTTCCTCTAACGCTGAAAAAGTTGTGCGTGCGATTCCCGCAGAGAAGGAAATTCTTTTTGTTCCTGATTACTTTCTCGGATCTTTTGTGAAAAACCGGACGGGTCGTCAGAATATGCATTTGTGGAAAGGGTATTGTCCGACCCACGTGATGATTCAGTCCAAAAAAATCGAAGAGCTTAAGGGCTCTCATCCCGGGGCAGAATTTATCATGCATCCCGAATGCGGCTGCACGACGAAATCGATGCATCTGGCGGACCGGGTTTTATCCACTGAGGGAATGGTCCAGTATGTGAAAGAGTCGCCTGCCAAGGAATTTATTGTGGCCACTGAGACAGGTATTCTGCATCGGATGGAAAAAGATAACCCAGGCAAGCATTTCATTCCGGCCAGCGATCGTGCTGTGTGCAGCTACATGAAGATGAATACGCTTGAGAAAATTGTAGACTCCCTGGAAAATATGAAATTTGAAGTCCGTGTCCCCGAAGAGCTCGCCAGGCGGGCATACAAATGCATTGAGCGCATGATGGAGATTGTATGATCGAGAGACGCAAAACCCGGCAGGTGAATATTGGCGGTGTGACTCTTGGCGGTGATGCGCCCATACGAATTCAATCCATGTGTACCACCCATACGCGGGATGTTGAAGCGACTGTGGATCAGATCCAGCAGCTTGCGGAAGCCGGGTGTGAACTGGTGCGTGTGGCATGTCCAACCGAAGAAGATGCGCGGTCTCTTGGCAAAATCAGAAGCCGAATCAAGATTCCGTTGATTGCGGACATTCATTTCAACCAGCGCTTTGCACTTATTGCGCTGGACGAAGGTGTGGACAAGCTCCGGTTGAATCCGGGCAACATCGGCAAAAAAGAACGGACGGTCGAAATCGTCAAGAAGGCGAAAGAACGCAAAGTTCCGATTCGCATCGGTGTTAACGGGGGGTCTCTGGAGAAAGACCTGATGGAAAAATACGGGCCGACTCCTGAAGCCCTTGTGGAAAGCGCCCGCCGTCATGTCCAGATCTTGGAAGAACTCGATTTTCACGACATCATTCTTTCTCTTAAAGCGTCTGACGTTCCGAATATGGTGGCGTCTTATCGTCTTGCGAGCAAAACGTTCCCATACCCTCTGCATCTTGGAGTAACTGAGGCGGGATCGCTGCTTCGCGGCAGTATTTACAATGCCATCGGAATTGCGACCTTGCTGCAGGAAGGAATCGGCGACACGATGCGCGTCTCTCTTACCGCGGAATCGGTTGAAGAAATCAAGGTCGCGAAGATGATTCTTGAAGCCTTGAACCTCCGTAAAGGTGTGAGGGTGATTTCCTGCCCTAGCTGCGGCCGTGCCGAAGTGGATGTTTTCAAGCTGGCCGGGGAAGTGGAAAATCGCGCCATGAAATTAAAAGATCCCATGACCATTTCCGTACTCGGCTGCGTCGTTAACGGCCCGGGTGAAGCTCACGAGTCTGACTTTGGAATTACCGGAGGAAAAGACAAGGGCATGATTTATCTTAACGGGAAGCAGCACCGCGTGGTGGACGAGCATGCTTTGGTCGACGAGCTTTTTAAGGAAATTGAGAACAGCAAAAAAACCGCGTCTGCGGAAACAGCCTCGTAACACATGACCCTGGGAAAGGAAGTCCGGATGGCCGGTTCTTCTTTTGATTTCGGATCTTTTCAGGATATTGCCGAGAAAATCGACGCGGGCGAACGCCTGTCGCTTGAAGACGGCGTAAGACTTTATCAAACCAACGACCTTCCTATTCTTGGGGCTCTAGCCCAAAAAGTCCGCTTCCGTTTGAACGGCCGCCGTGTTTTCTACTCTGTAAACCTTCATATGAATCATACGAATGTCTGCACGCTGCGCTGCCTTTTTTGTGCTTTCTCGAGGAGACCCGGTGAGGAGGGAGGCTATACTTTTTCGACTGACGAAATTCAGCAGAAAGTCAAAGCTTCGGTGGAAAAGTGGCGCATTAACGAGGTCCACATTGTGGGCGGTCATAATCCTGACCTGGGACTCAATTACTATACGGAAATGTTCCGGAAAATCCGGGAAGTTGCAGGTGATATTTACATCAAGGCTCTGACGGCTCCGGAAATTGATGACTTGGCTGTGCGGTCAGGGCTTTCTTACCGCGGGGTTTTGGAAGAGTTGAAGTCCGCCGGTCTTGATGGAATGCCGGGTGGCGGCGCGGAAATTTTTGCACCCAAAACACGCCGCAAAATTTGCAATGAGAAAATTTCTGCGGAAACCTGGCTTGAAATTCATGAAATCGCCCACAGCCTTGCACTGCGCACTAATGCCACCATGCTTTATGGGCATGTTGAAACAGACGAGGACCGGGTGGATCACGTTCTGCGCCTCCGTGAAGTTCAGGACAAGACGAACGGGTTTTACTCATTTATTCCGCTCTCCTACAACTCGGAGAACAATCCGCTTCAGAAGCTGGGTGAGGCTGGCGGTTATCTTGACCTCAAGGTCTACGCTGTTTCCCGTCTCCTGCTTGATAATATTCCGCACATTAAAGCTCACTGGATTACGACTGGTCTAAAGATGGGGCAGGTCGCCCTGTCTTTCGGGGTTGATGATCTGGGCGGAACGAATCTCAATGAGAAGATTGTTCATGATGCGGGTTCTGAGACCCCTGTCGATTTAAGCCAGGAAGAGCTTGTTCGCCTCATTCGTGACGCAGGCTACGACCCCTGCCTGGTGGATAGTTCCTATCAGTACGTCTCCTGATTTTCCGCATTAAATTCCCTTAAAATTTGCCAATTTCCCAAACGCCGGGCACACTTTCCTTAAGCTGGTTTTGTCTTTTTTTACGAATCAATAACACAGTTGAGTACGATCCCCATGAAGCTTTCCGTATGAAAGAGTTCAGCCGGTACCATCGTCAAATTATCCTCAAGGAAATCGGCCGTGACGGACAGCGGCGTTTGGACCGGTCGCGTGTCGTGGTGATCGGCCTGGGAGCCCTTGGGTCCGTGTCGGCCAATCTTCTGGCCAGGGCAGGGGTCGGAACCTTGCGGTTGATCGACCGCGATCTTCTGGATCTTCATCATCTCCAGCGGCAGGTTTTATACGACGAAGCGGATGCCGCGAAACATCTTCCCAAGGCCATTGCCGCGAAGCAGCGGCTGGAAAAAATCAATTCTGAAATCCGCATTGATGCCGAAGTGGCGGACGTTAATCCTCAGAACATCGAAGGTCTTGTCGGCGACGCGGATCTTATCATCGACGGAACCGATAATTTCGAGACCCGTTTTTTGATTAACGACTTTTCCCTTTCCAAAAAAATCCCCTGGATCTACGGCGGTGCTCTTCGCACAGAAGGGATGTCGTTTGTGGTTTTCCCTGATGATCCGCCGTGCTTGAGATGTCTTTTTGGCGGCACGCCCAGACAGGAAGAAATGCAGACCTGCGATCAGGTTGGGATACTTGCTTCGGTTGCGCACCTGATTGCATCGTTCCAGGCAACAGAAGCCATCAAAATTCTGGCAGGTCTTGGGGAGCTTGTTGACCGGCGCCTCTGGAAGGTGGATATCTGGAACCGGCAGTTTAAATCCATCACCGTCGAGCATCTGTGCAATACGCCCTGCAGCGGCTGCAGCCATGATGATTACCCTTATTTGAATCCAGAATCTTCTGCGTCAGGGGTTGCCTTTTGCGGGCGCAACACCGTGCAGCTCTATCAGAGCTCGGATTCCGGGGTCAACCTTCGGCGGCTGGCTGAAAGAATCCCAAGCGAGACGAAAGTGACGCTGAACCCCTATCTTTTAAATGTTCACGCAAGCCCCTACGAAATTACAGTCTTCAAAAATGGCAGAGCCCTTATCAAAGGGACCGAAGACCTCCGCAGAGCCAGAAACCTTTATGCCCGCTACTTTGAGGGTTAGGTCTGTCTAGTTAAGACTTCCCGCCAAGCGCTGTTTGTGATAATTTATGCCTCATCAGTTAGAGCCGAATCCCCTAAAATTCAAGTAGAAGGGCAGAGACCGAAAAATGGAAAAAGTTATTTTGACCAAGGAAGGCTATGAAAAGCTTCTCCAGGAACTTCAGTATTTGAAAACCACCAAACGTATTGAGGTGGCGAATGCCCTCGAAAAGGCAAGGGCCCACGGGGATCTTCGGGAAAACTCCGAATACGATGCAGCTAAGGATGCCAAATCCCACCTTGAAGGGCGTATTGCAACTTTGGAAGAACGTCTGTCCCGTGCGCAGGTTGTTGATTTGAAAGACATTCAATCGGACAAAGCCTATCTTGGAGCCACGATCAAGGTGAAGAATTTAAACACCGGTGATGTTTTTCAGTACAGCCTTGTTACGGCAGATGAAATGAATTTTGAGCAGGGAAAAATTTCGGTAGTCTCGCCGATCGGCAAGGGGCTTCTTGGCAAGGTTGTAAAAGAAGTTGTTGAAATTAAAGTCCCGGCCGGGATCATTAAACTCGAGATTCTTGAAATCACCTACGGCGTTTAATGGATTTACTGACCGCGCCTTATTACGCGCTCTTTAATCTCGATTTTTACCGCAGTGTCATAGCAAGCCCCCTCAGAAAAGGCTTTCTCTACCTTTTATATCTTTCCACCATCGTTGTGATTTTGTTTTCCGGGTACTTTGCTCTCACCGTCATGCCCAAAATCGATGCGTTTGCGGAATGGATAGAGAAGGAGCTTCCTCCGCTTACCTGGACTCCAGAAGGACTTGTCATGGATGCACCGAGTCCCCATGCAATGGTCCATCCGGAATATGGCATGCTCGCAGTCCTGGATATGTCCCGGGGCGAAATTACAGAAGATGAGATGGGGGAAGCCGCCGTTTTTGTAACCGCGACGCATCTTTATATGCGTGATGGCGAAGGCGGTATACGGATTCATGCTTTGACGAGGTCTTCAGCAAAACTTAAACCCGACCAGCTTGCGGTTCCTATTGACGGCGAGTTGATCCGGAGCAATTATCAAAAATTCCGTCTTTGGATTTATGTTCTCCCGGCACTTTTTTCGTTTCCTCTTGTTTTCCTGACCAAATTGGGAGAGGTTGTCTTACTTTCGCTGCCTGGATATCTGCTGAACCGTACGCGCCGGGAGCCGCTGGACTATACCTCTGTTTTTCGTGTAACTTGTTTCGCTGTGACTGCGGCGACCCTCCTGGAGGTTCGCTGGCTGGTTCCTGGGTTGGCCCACATTCCTTTCGGATTTATAGGGTCAGCCATTGTTACATTCGGTTATCTGTTTTTTGCTTTGAAGAAGACTGAAACCTTCCCGCCGTTTCAGGCCTGAGGCGCTTTTCCTTTAGGCGTCTTGAGAGTTCCGTAATGAGACAGCAAGCAGCCTCCCGCAATGATAAGCCCTGCCCCCAGCAAGGATGTGACGCCGATTCTCTCTTGAAAAAAAACGAGACCGTAGATAAAAGACAAAAGCGGCGTCAGATAGGAAAAAGGGCTTACCAGGGATGCCGGAGCGCGGCGTAAGGCGATCGTCATCCAAAGCTGGCCAAGGAATGACCCGAAGCCAACACCCCAAAGATAAAGCCACTCCGTAAAGCTGGGCCAGACAAAGTTCATAAAAAGAGAGGGTGCGGCGCCGAGAGTCGAAATGGCAGTGAAGTAAAAAATAATCGTGAGCGGGGATTCCCTTTTTTTCAGCGATGCGATGGTTAGATAGGCGAAAGAAGCGAAAACCGCGGATAAGATTCCCCAGAAAATGGTCATATTCCAGGCCGTAAAGCCTCCTTCAATAAGCAAGTACACCCCAAAAAAACTTAAGGTGATGAGAAATGGCACTGCAGGATGGCTGCGTTCTTTCAGAAATAACAGCGAAAATAAAAGCACAAAAAGAGGTGCCGTATAATTAAGGAGTACTGCGGTGCCAAGCGGAAGCTTGCTGATGGTATAGAAGTGGAGAGCTAAAGCCAGAAAACCATTAATCCCGCGCAGGATGAGCCTCCCGCGCTGCTTTCCCAAAACAGAGACTTTTTTGGTGAACATAACAGCCAGGATCATGAGACATCCCATCAGACTTCTCATGAATACTATTTCGAGGCTGGGCAAGTGTCCGCTGACTTTCTTGACGCAAAGTGCCATGACCGAAAAGGCCAAGGCCGCCATAATCATGTGGCGCACGGCGGAAAGCTTCATTTTGGAGTACTTCATAAACCGGATTCGCCTAAGCTGGGGTATGACGGGGGTTCTGTTCCCTGGGAAAATTGTGAAGCGACAAAGTAGCGGAAAGGACTCTGAAAAGCAAGTTGAAAAGAGCCGCTTTTCACGTGTGTTAAAATGCACGCAGAGAAAATGATGCGCGAAAATCGAGAACAAAAAAGAGACAGAGCCAAAGAAATTTTGAAGCAGCTTCGGAGCGTTTATCCGGAAGCGAAATGCGCTTTGAATTTTTCAAATCCCATGGAGTTGCTGGTTGCGACTGTTTTGTCGGCACAGTGCACAGACAAACGGGTGAATATAGTCACGCCAGCGCTCTTTAAAAAGTACCCGGATGTGGGAGCTTTTGCGCATGCCCAAAAGCCGGAACTTGAAAAACTGATTCAAAGTACGGGGTTCTATAAAAACAAGGCAAAAAGTATTTTGGGTGCCGCAAAAAAAATACTGGAGTCCTTTGGGGGTGAAGTTCCGCGGACCCTGGAAGAACTGGTTTCACTTCCTGGTGTGGGACGAAAGACAGCGAATGTTATTCTTGGAAATGCATTCGATACTCCGGGGCTTACCGTGGATACCCATATGATCCGTATTAACCGGCGGCTTGGATTAACCCGCCAGACAGACCCCGTTAAAATTGAATTTGAATTGATGCCGCTCATCCCTCAAAAAAACTGGACAGAGTACTCTCACCTGATCATCCATCATGGCCGAAGCCGGTGCCCTGCCCGCAACCCGGATTGCGGGCATTGTGAAATCCGGAGTCTTTGTCCCAGCGCCGGAAAAGCTTGAAACCCGCTCTTCAGAACCGCTCTTAATAGCCACAACCCCTTCTAAAATATCGAGTTATGCGTTTTATTCTGATCCAAGTAAAATGATATCAAAAAAGATCAAAAATAATAAATAAAGCGCAATAATTTGCTTTGCTATCCTTCTTTATGTAACTTTTCCATAGAGCATTTATCTCACAAGGAGTGACTATGGAAAATGAAAATCACAGCCCCAACACAGGTTCAGCACAACCGCTGCCAGAAATCATGACGCTGCAGGAAGTCGCGGATTACCTGGGATTGCATTACCTGACAATTTACCGGTTGATTCAGGAGCATAAAATCCCCGCGGCTAAAATCGGCGGCAGCTGGCGCTTTCGCAAGGACGTGCTGGATCAGTGGATTAAAAATGATATGCATCGGCGTTTCGGAAAAACACGCAATAAAAAAGCAGCCTAACGTTTTTAATCTCAGGAAATTCAGCCAACGATGACGGAAAAAACCGTTCATATCTTGATCGTCCTGCGTGATGAGCGCGAGCGTTCGTGGATCAGCACACTGCTGGTCCGGGGATTAAAAGGCACTCGCTGCTCGATTGAAGCCGTTGAAACGGTTCGCCAGGCCGCAGAAAATCTCGGACAGAAAGCGTACGATATTTGTCTGCTTGATTCCAATCTTCCCGACCGGGAATCCTTGTGGTTTCTTCACGAAGTTCACGCCCAGGGGATATCTCTGCCCGTTCTCGTGCTGTGTGAAAATTCAGACGAGGAAACCGCGACGCTTGCGCTTGAGGCTGGCGCCAAAAGCCATTTGATGAAATCGACGCTGAGTCCTGACCTTCTGACTGCCACGGTCAGGCACGTGCTGCTTGTCGACCACCATGAAAAGCTCCGTCAGCAGGCACAGCTTGAAGCCCGGCGCATTCAGAAACGCAATCAGCACTTGCTGGCCTCTATCAGTTCCATTCTTATAGGTGTGAGAAGCGACGGAGTTGTGACGCATTGGAACAAAGTAGCTGAAAAAAATTTCGGAATTCCAGCTGAGCAGGCTGTCGGGCGTCCTCTTTCGGAATGCAAAGTGGGGTGGGATTTTGGAACCGTTCAGAATGCCATTGCTGCCTGCCTTGAAAAAAATGAGCCTATGGTTCTTGATGATCTTCCTTTTACCGGGACTTCCGGCGAAGAGGGGCTTCTGGGCTTCAGCATCAATCCTCTTGAAGGTTCCAAACATGACCTTGCGGAAGTCTTGCTGCTCGGAGCCAATATTACTGACAAGCGCAAGGCCACGGAGAGACTTAAAGCCTATACACGTGAACTTGAAGCCGCAAACGCAAAGATTAAAGAAGAAAAAGCCAAGGACGAAGCCATTCTTGCGGGGATTGGAGAAGGTTTGGTTGTGACCGATGAGGAGGGGCGCATCATTCTTGTGAATCGTCAGGCGCTGCTGATGTTCCGCTGGCCTGGGCGTTCAGTCATCGGAGAGAAACTTGTTTCCGTCATAGGCCTGCAGGATGACCGTGGTCAGAAAATACCCGAGGATCAGCATCCCGTGCAGGCTGCTTTAAAAACAGGGCATAAAGCGGGAGCCATGGCCAGTCATGTTTTTCAGGACAAAGTGGAACTGCCTCTTCAAATTACGGCCTCACCGGTTGTTTTGGACGGGCAAATTACGGGGGCTATCGGCATTTTCCGGGATATGACCCGGGAAAAGGAAATCGACAGGACCAAAACGGAATTTATTTCCACGGTTTCTCATGAGCTCAGAACGCCGCTTACATCGATTCGGGAAGGCGTTGCGCAGGTTTATGAAGGGATTCTGGGTCCTGTGAATGATGACCAGAAAGAATTCCTCAATATTGCCCTAGAAGAGGTGGACCGTCTTGCGGCCATTATCAATGATCTTCTCGATATTTCGAAGATAGAGGCGGGCAAAATTGTCCTGAGGAAGAGCTGGGTGGATCTCCGTGAACTGGTGGAGCAGGTTGTGTTCAGCTATCAGTCCCTTGTGAGAAACAAGCAGATTGAGCTGAAAGCTGTTTTGCCGGATGGAATGATCGAAATATTTTGTGATCCGGATAAAGTGAAGCAGGTTGTGACCAATCTTCTGACAAATGCGTATAAATTTACGAATGAAGGCGGACGCATTACGGTTTGTGTAGAAACACTGGGCGATGATGTCCGAGTCTCGGTTGAGGACAGCGGGATTGGTATCAGTGAGGAAAATTGCGCCAAGATTTTTGAAAAATTTGTTCAGGTAGGCCGGACCGCAGGGCCGGGAATAAAAGGAACGGGACTCGGACTCGCGATCAGCAAAAACCTTGTTGAAATCCATCAAGGAAAAATCTGGGTCGAATCGAAGGTCCGGCAGGGGAGCCGTTTCATTTTTACACTTCCCAAACTCGATAAGGATACCGCGGCCCGTGAGAATATTGAGCACGGTTTGGGCGGGCTCGGTTCCGGAAGCGAAAGGCTTTCAATTCTTCTCTTAAAACTTTATCAGCCCAAGCATGTCCCAAATAAAACCGGAGTAAAACCCCAGGCGGTTCTTAAAAAATTCCTCCAGAAGGCACGTCTTTATCATCTTGAAGGGGATCACGACATTTTTCTCAACGGCTCGGATGAAGCCCTCGTTATTCTGCCAGGTATATCAAAAGATAAGGCTGTTGAGTTTTCGGAAGTTCTGAAAAAGGCTCTGCTTGAATTGATCAAGGAAGACAAAAACATGCAGGCCTCTCCTTTCATGGTCCACGTGGGCATTTCCACGTATCCGGAAGACGCAGAAAACAGCGAAACTCTCATCTCCAAGGCGCGTGTTTCCGTGAAGCCGGAGGGCGGAGGCGCTGAGCGCCGTGTCTCCATGCGTACCTATTACCGCTCTCCTCTCAAATTGAAAGCAGGCAAAGGGCAGGCATGGGAAGCTCTTTCCGTGGATTTGAGTGAAGGGGGCATGAAGATTTTTGGCCCGCAGGGGCTGGGGGTGGGGACAGTTACGGAAGTGATTCTCAAACTGCCGCGCGATTTTGGGGTCGTCACGCCGAAGGCCATGGTTGTGTGGCAGAAAGAGTATGAGAAGGATAAACGCTACGAGATGGGGCTTCAATTTGTTGGAATTTCCGAGAACATGAAAAACAAGTTGCGCCGGTTCATTGAATCGGAAAACGCATCGGCTTCTCCAGAGGATGAGGCCGGAGGCAACGAGAACCGAAAAATTGCTTAGGGTAAGAAAGGAAGCTTATGCCAAATAAGAAGATTCTTTTTGTAGACGACGAACCGATGATTTCAAAAATTATGCAGACCCGTTTACGGGCCAACCACTTTGATGTTGAGACCGCCTCAAACGGTCAGGAAGCTCTGGACAAAGCAAAATCGGTGCAGCCTGACCTTATCCTGCTGGACATCTTGATGCCTGTCATGGATGGGTATGAGGTCTGCCGTCGTTTAAAAAATGATCCTGCGACATGCCTTATCCCGGTCATCATGTTTACAGCTTGCCAGGATGAAGAGTTTGTCCGTAAGGCCATGAAGAACGGTGCTGAAGATGTGATCAATAAGCCCTTTGTGGCAGAGCTTCTCGAAGCTATCCACAAGGTTTTTGAAAAGAAAAGTGACGAAGAGGCCGCATAAGCGGAGACGAATATGCCGACTGTAAGCTTTAAAATCCTCATCATTGAAGACGATCCTGCGGATATAAGTCATTTGAAGCAGCTTCTGGGAAAAGCCGAAGGGGTCTCCTTTGAGATGACTGTTGAAAAAAGCCTTGTTTCAGGCCTTTCGCAGTTTGAGATCGTGCGTCCCGACGCCGTGCTCGTGGATTTGACCTTGCCGGACGGCCGGGGCGTAATGGCGGTAACGCGTTTGCATGAAAAATTTCCAGGCACACCGATTGTTGCCTTGAACATTGTGGATAATGAGGCCCTCGCCCTGCAAGCCATACAAGAAGGTGCTCAGGATTATATTGTGAAAGACCGCACGGACAGTGAAACGCTCAAACGCGCTATTTTGTTCTCTATTGACCGCAAGAAAGTCGAGCGTGAGCTTGCCCGCTTAGCCTCGTTCGCCTGGCAGAATCCCAATGCCATATTGGAATGCAACTTTTCGGGAGAGATTCTTTACCTTAATCCGGCGGGCCAGGCGCTTTTCCCTGCTTTAAAGACAGAAGGCGCCCGCCACCCTTTCCTCGAAAAAATGGAAGAGCTTGCCGCAGGGCTCCAACGGGAAAAAAAAGAATTCCTGATTCGTGAGATTGAGCTTGATGACCGTGTTTTTGAGCAGCACATATCCCTTGTGATAGAACGACAGGTCATCCGCAGCTATATCGCGGATATCACAGAACGCAAAGCAGCTGAGGAAGCGCTGCGAGTCAGAACACAGGAAGTCGAAAGGATGAACCGGGTGATGGTGGGCCGCGAAATCAAAATGGCCGAACTCAAAAAGAAAATTTCAGAACTGCAGGAGGAGCTTGGCCGTGCAGCCTGAGGAACAAGCCGAGGAGAAGCCGAAGAAGGACAACCTCTCCAACCTCCGTCCCACGAGGCTGGGTAAGAGGCTGGTTCTTGCCTTTCTTGTTCTAGCGTCACTTGTCGGCGTAGTTGGATTTTTCTCTTATTGCCAGTTGAACAAACTTTTGACCCCGCTGACCCGTGATATTCCTCTCGGCCTTGATGAAATTCAGCGGACTTCTCACCTCGACAGCCTTGCTCAGAAAATGCGCCTGTATGACCAGATCCTTACGGAATCTGTGCAGGATTACGTAAAGACCGGAGACCGTCAGCACAAGTACCGCTATCAGGAGTTTGAGCCGCGGCTCGGAACTGTGATTCGCGAAGCTATTGAAAAAGGAGATGAAGAAGACAAAAAAGTTTTTAGTGATGTTCAGCAGGCCAAGCGGGCTTATGTGCAGATGGATATTCAGTGCATTCGTGCTGTGGATCAGGGGCAAGCGGCAGAAGCCCAGACTATTCTTGAAAGCCGGGAGTATTGGGAGGCGAGGCGTGCTTATAAGCAAAGTCTCGAGCCTTATGCCGAACGCCGGGGAAAAGAGCACGGGCAGTCTCTTGATGCTGTGGCGGCAAAGGTAGACCTTATCGTCAACCGGACCCATTCGCTTGTTGAGCAATCGATTCAGACCCTTCTGGTGTTGAGTTTTCTTGCAATCATTTTGGCCGTTGCCATGGGATTGTTTGTTTCGCGGACGATTCTGCGTCCGATTCAGGCTTTGCAGCGCGGCGCGGAGGTTATTGGGAAAGGGGATCTTTTCTACCGCATTCAGGTGCGTTCGCGCGATGAGATAGGACAGCTGGCGGAAGCCTTCAATGAAATGACCGAAAAACTCAAAGAGTCTTACCTCCGGCTGGAAGATAAGGTCCGCGACAAAACCCGTGAGCTTGAGCAGAAATATGAAGAAGAAAAAGATCAGAAAAAGAAACTCGAAATGTCCAAGGCTGCCATGTTGAATGTTCTCGAAGACCTTGAGATTGCCAAAGCTGAGATCCTGGAAGAGAAAGCAAAGGACGAAGCCGTTCTCGCCAGCATTGGTGACGGCATGATTGCAACGGATCCGGATGGGAAAATTATTATGATGAACAAGCAGGCCGAAGTGATGCTCGGCTTCAAAGTTAAAGATTCGATTGGAAAAGATTTTGGCGAGGTGATTCCCGGTTACGATGAACAGGAACAGCCTGTGCAGCGCTCCGATAGTCCTATTGCCATCTGCCTTGCTCAGGGCAAGAAAATTGCTGCCACCGCTTACTATATGCGGAGTGACGGCACCCGGTTCCCGTCAGCGATTACGGTTTCACCCATTCAGCAGGAGGGGAGAACTCTTGGTGCTATTGAGATTTTCCGGGATGTGACAAAAGAAAAGGAAGTCGACCGAATGAAAACAGAATTCATTTCTGTCGTTTCTCACGAACTTCGGACGCCGCTCACTGTAATCAGAGAAGGTGTATCGCTTGTAAAAGATGATGTTCTTGGGCCGACCACAGAAGATCAAAAAAGTTTTCTCACGGTCGCCATGAACGACATTGACCGCCTTGGACGGATTATTAACAACCTTCTGGATGTTTCGAAAATCGAAGCGGGAAAAGTTGAGCTTAAGAGAAGTTATGTGAATCTGACAGAGATATCCGACGGTGTTCTGGCGGCCTTTGCCACACGCGCCAAAAACAGCGGGCTTGAACTCAAAAAAAATTATTCCGCTCCCGTTATAGAAATTTATGCAGATGGAGACAAATTGATTCAGGTGTTTACCAATCTGCTGAGCAATGCGTTGAAGTTTACCGAGAAAGGCTCTGTTGAGATTTCTCTTTCGGAAAATTCGGATCAGATTACTTGCGCCGTCATTGATACCGGGCGCGGTATTTCCAAAGAAGACCTTCGGCGCGTCTTCAGCAAGTTTCAGCAGTTTGGAAAAGGCGCGGTAACCGGGGAGAAGGGGACCGGGCTGGGACTTTCGATCGCCAAGGGAATCGTTAACCTGCATCAAGGCACCATCTGGGTCGAAAGCGAAGAAGGGGTCGGAACCAAATTTATTTTTACCCTTCCCAAAATGACGCCGCACCAAACTTTTCAGGAACAGCTGACGCGGGATCTTCGGGCGGCTGTTAACGGCCATGCTTCTCTGCTTGTGATGGCGTTTCATTTGAAAGGGCAGGCGTTTGAAAAGCCTGAACCTGAGGCTTTGGAATGTCTCGAAGAAGAAATCCAAAAATGCGGGAGCTCGAAGTCGGTGCGTACGCTCCGCGATGGCGCCACGGTTTTTGCGATTCTGCAGTCGCTGTCTAAAGCGGAAGGCGAAATTATGGCGGCGCAGATTGAGGAGGGTTTTGTAAAAGCCTCTTTGAAAGGCAAAATCAAACTTTCCGGTCCGCTCGGCTTGAAGATTGTCAGCTATCCCGAGGATGGAAGCACTGAAGATGAATTAATGGTGCACCTGAAAGCTGCCTAGGAGGGCTATGGGAAAGAAGATTCTTCTTGCGGATGACGAGCCCAATATCGTGCTCGTTGTTTCCAAGCGACTTGAAATGCAGGGCTATCAAATTATCTCTGCCGGTGACGGTCAGCAAGCCCTTGAAAAAGCGCGGATGGAAAAACCGGACCTTATTCTTTTGGATCTTCAGCTTCCCAAGATAGACGGTTATAAAGTCTGCCAGATACTCAAAGCAGACGAAAGCACGAAGGCCATTCCCATTATCCTTTTTTCTGCCCGTATGCAGATGACCGATAAAGAAGCTGCTCAAGAGTATGGCGCCAATGCCTACCTTGCGAAACCCTTTCAGCCCGAAGTTCTCCTGCTGACCCTTCAAAAGCTTTTGGATCACCCCGCCTGAAATCTCATTGGAGCTTTCTTTACTTTGAAGAGGGCGCAAATCGTATTAAGATGCCGCCCGTTGAGATTTGATTTCCCTTTGCCTGATAGTTAAGAGAAGAGGTCCTATGAACCGCCAGAGAGGATTTGCCTTCACGGATTTGGTGATGCTGGTCATTCTTTTTTTTGTTATCGGTGCCGTCACCATTCCCATCTATAAAGACCTTGTTTTGTCCGCCAAAAAGAACAATGAGCAGAAAGTTTTGCTCGAGGTCCAGGAGGGGCTGTCGGCGTTCTTTTCAGATCCTGCTTTGGGAAACCGGAAGGCCTTTCCTGCGGTTCTTGACATGGCACATGACGGGGCCTGTTCTCCGGCGAATGCTTGCTTTTCGTTAGTCCTTATAAGGGGAGGGGTTACGGCAGACTGGGTACGTGAAAGCAGCACGGTGTACCGGGGGCCCGCCGGAACCCGCTATCTCTATCAGCCGGCCCAGGGTAAGTTTGCCCCGGCAGAATAAGCTGTTCCTGCGGAGTCTTCTCGCCCTCTCGGGGGTTTTCTGGACAAAGTCCCGCTACCTGGAGTATATTATCCCCTCATTTTACCCACAAAGTCTGTAAGCAGGAGATGCGGAATGGGAAGCGAAAAAGTTTTTACAGATGGTAACTTTCAGTCAGAGGTTCTCGGTTCCAAGGAACCTGTGCTTGTTGATTTTTGGGCGGAGTGGTGCGGCCCTTGCCGCATGCTGGCGCCGGTCATCGAAAGAATTGCGGGTGCCAATCAGGGTAAGCTGATTGTCGGCAAATTGAATGTCGATGAGAATTCAGCGACCCCCCAGAAATACGGGATTCAAGGCATTCCCACCATGATCATTTTCAAGAACGGGGAAGTGGCCAGTCAGCTGGTGGGTTTTCAGTCTCAGGAAAACATCCAGCGGGCGATTGACGAAGTCGTTAAAGCCTAAGGCTGCCCGTTTCATCCAAAGTTAATCCCCCAGGATAAATTCAAATATAGAGGAGCTTTCAATGCCTGTTGCTGATTACAAGACCTATTGCAAGATGCTCGATTCCGCTATGCAGAACAAATACGCTTTTCCCGCGATCAACGTGACTTCGATCGTGACCGCCAACGCGACCCTCCGTGGTCTTGCGGAGTCCAAATCTGACGGTATTATCCAGGTTTCCACGGGTGGTGGACAGTTTGCGTCCGGTTCTTCTATTAAGGATATGGCGCTCGGAGCGATCACGCTCGCAGAACACGTGCACCGCGTTGCGGACCGTTATAATATTTTTGTCGCGCTTCACACGGACCATTGCCAGGCGGACAAGCTTGATAAGTTTGTCGGACCGCTCATTACAGAGACTGAAAAACGCCGCGCGGCGGGCCTCCCGAATCTTTTCAACAGCCACATGTTTGATGGCAGTGAACTTTCCCTGAAAGAAAACATGGATCTCGCGGTTCCGCTTCTTCAGCGCTGTCAGAAAAATGAAATTATTCTCGAAGTCGAGGCCGGCGTTGTCGGCGGGGAAGAAGACGGCGTGAACACAGAGGATGCTCCGGCAGAAAAACTCTACACCACTCCTGAAGATATGGTGGAAGTTGCAAATCGTCTCAATTCCGTGAAGGGAGCCCGCTACATGTTTGCGGCCACTTTCGGAAACGTGCACGGTGTTTATAAGCCCGGCAACGTGAAACTGAAGCCGGTGATTTTAAAACAGGGGCAGGATGCCGTAATCAAGGCCCATGGTCCCGACTCCAAATTTTATCTTGTGTTTCACGGCGGTTCAGGTTCTTCGATCGAGGAAATTCACGAAACCCTTGAGTACGGTGTGATCAAGATGAATATCGACACGGACTGCCAGTATGCTTTTACCCGTCCGATTGCGGATCACATGTTCAAGAATTATGACGGCGTTCTTAAGGTCGATGGGGAAGTCGGCAACAAAAAGGCTTACGACCCGCGCGGTTATCTTAAGGCCGCAGAAGTTGCTATGGCCGAGCGTATCAAGCAGGCCTGCAACGATCTGAAGTCGACCGGTAAGACGCTTCGCCAGAGACTGGCTGTTGCGAATTAACCCGTGAAATACCGCGAGCTTGGCAGGACAGGGCTCGAAGTTTCGGAAATCGGATTAGGCTGCTGGGCCATAGGCGGAGATGCTTATGGCCCAACGTCTGATAAGGCCTCTTTAGAGGCTTTGGAAATTGCCTGGGACCGAGGTGTTAATTTTTTTGACACAGCGGATACGTACGGTAAAGGGCATAGCGAAGAGCTGATTGGGCGTTTCCTGAAAGGGAAACCGAGAGACAGCATTGTGGTGGCCACTAAGGCGGGATGGGATTTTTATTCGGCCCCGGTCCGGAAATGCTTCGATGCCGATTATCTCCGGCTCGCGTGTGAGAGAAGTTTGAAACGCCTCGGCGCGGATGTGATAGATCTTTTTCAACTTCATAATCCGCCCCTTGACTTTATTGAACGAGGCGATGCGTTAACGCTGTTTGCCAAGTTGAAGCGGGAAGGAAAAATCCGCTTTGCGGGATATTCAGTCCACCGTACAGATGAGGCTTTGGCCGCGCTCAAAAATCCAGAGGTAGAAACGCTCCAGATTATTTTTAATATTCTGGATCAGCGCATGGCTGGAGAGGTTTTTGAGAAAGCCCGCCTCTCGAAGACGGCGCTGATTGCGCGCGAGCCTCTTGCATCGGGCCTTTTAACCGGAAAATATCACGCCGGGCACGAATTCCTGAAAGGGGATCATCGGCGCCGCTGGACGGCGGAAAAGCTGGAGTTTGATTTCCGGAAAATAGAATTAGTAAGAGACTCTTTAAAATCTGTAAACGTGCCGTTTTCTCAGGCCGCACTCGAATTTGTTTTAGGGCATGAGGCTGTATCGGTTGTGATTCCCGGAGCCAAAAACAAAACGCAGGTTCTGGAAAATCTGAAAGCTTCCGAGCTGCCTGAACTAAGCCGGGATATCAAGGATTCACTGCGGGAAATTTTTCAGCGTGAACCGGTTTTTCAACAAGGGTTGAACCCGAGGTAAATAAATAATTATGGAACAAGACATTGAGTTGACATCAGAGCAGCTGACGCGTTACAGCAGGCATTTTATTCTTCCTGAGATCGGTGAAGAAGGGCAAAAAAAACTTTTACGCTCCAAGGTTCTATTGATTGGATCCGGAGGCTTGGGTTCTCCGATTGCCCTTTATCTTGCCGCGGCTGGCGTGGGAACTTTGGGGCTTGTGGATTTTGACAAAGTGGACCTTTCCAATCTGCAGCGCCAGATCATTCACACGAATGATTCGATCGGAACTCCCAAAATTGATTCTGCCGAAAAGCGAATCAAGGCGATGAACCCCGACACAAAGGTTGTTAAATATGAAGTCAAGATCACATCGGCGAATGCCTTGGACATTATTAAAGAATATGACCTTGTCATTGACGGGACGGATAATTTTCCGACCCGCTATTTGACGAGTGATGCCTGTGTCTTTCTTAACAAACCCAATATCTATGGATCCATTTTCCGTTTTGACGGGCTTGCCACGGTTTTTAAATCCGACGAAGGCCCCTGTTACCGCTGTCTTTACCCGGAACCGCCTCCCCCTGGAATGGTGCCCAGTTGTGCCGAGGGCGGGGTGCTTGGGATTCTCCCCGGGGTGATCGGACTTATTCAGGCCACGGAAGCCGTTAAAATTCTCTGCGGTATCGGCCGTACACTTGTGGGGCGTCTCCTGGTTTACGATGCGCTGCAAATGACGTTTCGTGAGTTGAAGCTTAAGAAAGATCCTAACTGTCCGGTCTGCGGCAAAAACCCCACCATTACCGGCCTTATTGACTACGATCAATTCTGCGGGCTTACGCGCGGCGGGGCGGCCGGTGACGGAATTGCCGATATCTCAGTCGAAGACCTTAAAAAGAAACTGGATGCCAAGGAAGACTTTGTTTTTATCGATGTGCGTGAGCCCTTTGAATATCAGATTGCGCATATTGAAGGAGCTAAATTGATTCCCTTGGGTGTTATTCCGGACCGCATCAGCGAGCTGGAGCCTTTTAAGAACAAAGAGATTGTTGCCCACTGTCATCATGGAGGACGCAGCCGGCGTGCACTTCAGATGCTTCAGTCCCGCGGTTTTAAGAATCTGAAGAATGTGGCTGGCGGTATTGACCATTGGTCTGAACGCATTGACCCGGGCGTCGCTCGCTATTAAGCGCTGCAAGCCATCCGGGTTTTCTGTCCCTAAGGATCTTGAACGGATTTGATGATGGATTCCTTTTGGAAAAAAATCCGCAAAGACTTTTCCCTTCATTCCGACGCGCTGTATCTTGACCATGCAGCCGGCGGTCCTGTTCCAATTCCTGTCAAAAATATAATCGAAGCTTATTTACGTGAGAATGCCCAAGAGGCTGACTTTGCCTGGCCGAAATGGGTCAAAAGGGCAGAGCGCTATCGCTCGTTAGCAGCCCGATTTTTGAATGCTGAACCGGAGGAAATAGCCTTTATTCACAGCACTTCCCAAGGGATGAACGCGGCCGCAGAAATGTTCGCGCATGAAGGCACTGTTCTTACTAATACCAGTGAATTTCCTTCCAGCACCCTGCCCTGGATTTGGCGGAAAGCCCGTATGGTTTACCAGGAACCTGAGCTCTCGGGAGTGCTTTCTCTGGAGAAAATGAAAGCCCTTCTATCTCCGCGGGTGAAAACAATCCTGACCAGTTACGTTCAATATGCCACAGGCTTCCGGCAGGATTTGAAGGCGGTTGGAAGGATCAAGGGAGACCGTTATCTTGTGGTGAACGCGACCCAGGCACTGGGGGCTTTTCCCCTGGATGTGAAGTCCTGGAAGGCTGACGTTCTATGTTCGAACAGCTATAAATGGCTGATGGCAGGGTACGGCGGAGGACTTTTGTATGTACGGAAGGGGATTTTAAAAAAATTCCCCCCCGCATCGATTGGCTGGAGAAGCGTTCAAGATGCTGACGGAATGAACAACCGCCGGGCTAAAGTTCTCGATAGCGCTGCGCGTTATGAGCTTGGGTGCTCGAGCTTCGGAACGATTTTTTCCGTTGGGGCCGCTGTGGAATATCTTTCTGACATCGGGATGGAAAAAATTTCGATCCGGATTTTAGACCTGACCAAGTATGCTTCCGAAAAGCTTCAGGCCTCAGGCTTTGAAGTGGCCTCGCCTCTTTTAGACCCGCAGCGTTCCGGAATTCTCATCGTCAGGGTTCGCGACTCCCAAAGGATCTGGAAGCAGCTGCTGGCGCATAAGATTTTTGTTTCGCCGCGCGGGGAAGGGCTTCGCGTGGGGCCGCACTTCTATAACACACATGAAGAGATTGACCGGCTGGTGCAGAAACTTGCGGAGATTCGGGATGCAGATTTGAGGATATCAAAAAAGAAAGGGGCCGTATCATGAAAGCAGGGGTTGTTCTCTCGGGCTGCGGTGTTTTTGACGGTTCAGAAATTCATGAGTCTGTGGCGCTTCTGCTTGCATTGGCGGAGAATCATGTGGAGGCGGTCTGTCTGGCTCCTGACATGGATCAGCATCACGTCATTGATCACAGGGATGGACACGAAACAGATGAAAAGAGATCGGTGCTTTGCGAAGCGTCCAGGATTGCTCGGGGAAAAATAAAAAATCTAAAAGAGGCTTCTGTACGTGATTTCGACATGCTCCTTTTCCCGGGCGGGTACGGGGTAGTGAAGAATCTTTGTACGTTCGCTTTAAGCGGGACTGCCTGCAAGGTTCATCCGGAAGTGGAAAGAATGATCCGTGAATTTCACTCCGCCGGAAAACCCATCGGAGCCATTTGTATTGCACCGGCACTTGTGGCGAAAGTCCTTGAAGGGAAGGGGCTCCGCCTGACCATCGGAGACGAAGCGGAAACTGCTAAGGCGCTTGAAACCCTGGGGCACACCCATGTCTCTTGTGATGTTCATACGGTTTGTGTCGATAAAAAGAACCGGGTTGTAAGTACTCCCGCCTATATGCTGGCCCATGATATCGGAGAGGCCGCTTCGGGCATTCGAAAGCTGGTAACCGCAATCATTGCTTTGGCCAAGGAGCCTGTGAAACCATGAGTCAGGTTAATTCCAAAAAGAAAACGGCAAAGACCAAAATGGACTCCCTTCAATCGGTTAACTATTACCTTGAAAAGGCGTTTGATTTTTTAGGGTATAATGCGTCTACACGTCACTTGCTCCGGAGCCCATGGAGAGAAATCAAAGTGCTCGTTCCGGTTCGCATGGATAGCGGCGAACTCAAAATCTTCGAAGGCTATCGTGTCCAGCACAGCGGTGCCCGCGGCCCTTACAAAGGAGGCATCCGTTACCATCCTGATACCAACTTGGATGATGTCCGTGCACTTTCTTCCTTGATGAGTTGGAAAACTGCGCTGGTAAACATCCCTTTTGGCGGCGCCAAAGGGGGCGTGGCCTGCAGCCCCAAAGACCTTTCTCCGAGGGAACTTCAGAACCTTACCCGCAGCTACATTGATAATCTTGCGGATGCCATTGGGCCGCATCATGATATCCCTGCACCCGACGTTGGCACGAATGCCCAGGTTATGGCCTGGATTATGGATGAATATTCGATTACACGGGGGCATGCTCCTGCGGTAGTGACAGGCAAACCTCCCGCTCTCGGAGGCATCAAGGAGCGCGAGGAGGCGACGGGACGGGGCGTGAGTCTCTTTGGGGAAATGGCTTGCGAGGATCTCCGTCTGCCGCTTACAAAGGCAACCTGCGCCATTCAGGGTTTTGGCAATGTTGGATCCTGGGCAGCTCACCGGCTCTGGGAAAAAGGCGTTAAGGTAATCGCGGTTTCAAATGTTAAGGGCGGACTTTATCATCCCAAAGGGCTCGATATTGGCGAGATTACTTCTTTTGTAAATCAGGGCGGTGAACTTACGGAATACACGAAGGCTGAAAAGATTTCAAACGAGGAACTGCTCGCGCTTAAGTGTGATATTCTGATTCCTGCTGCCTTAGGAGATGTTTTTGATCGTGCCGCGGCCCAAAAGGTCCGGGCGCGGGTTGTTCTTGAAGGCGCCAATGCTCCAACGAGTCCCGAAGCTGATGAAGTTTTTCAGGAGCGCGGGATTGTCGTGATCCCTGATATTTTGGCAAATTCGGGCGGCGTGATTGTGTCTTATTTTGAATGGGTACAGAACCTTCAGCAGTACTCGTGGGAAAAGTATCATGTCAATGCCGAGCTCAAAAAAATTCTGACCAAGGCTTATTGGGAAGTGAAAGATATGGCGAAAAAACACAAGCTTTCTTACCGGATATCGGCCTTTGTAACCGGCGTTGCGCGTGTTGCCGAGGCGGAAAGCCTCCGCGGCACCTGATTCATGCGCCGCTTCCTTTTGAGTTCTATCCTCGCGCTGCTTCTTGGTGTTTACTTTATCGACCGTATTGTCGGTGTTGTCGTTGATCCTGTTTTGGAGAGGACGCTGACCAATCTCTTTGGGATGCCTTTTCAGATTGGGTCTTTGCAGGCCAATCCTTTCACCGGGCACGTTACAGCTCATAACGTTCAGTTTCTCAACCAGCCGGCCTACTCGTATGCCCCGCATCTTTATGTCCGTGAAATGGAGTTTGATATCAAATTTCAGGATCTCCTTCACAAGTACGTCAACATAAGACGCGTGGTGTTGAAAGAGCCGTTCTATCTTATTGAGCGGCAGATGATAGCGGCTGAAAAAAGATCCAATATCACCGATTGGATTGATCACATCAGGGCTTGGTACAAGGAGCGGAAAAAGCGGCGACCTGATCAGCCCGACGATTCCAAGGATGATACGTCCTGGCGGGTAGACATATCGAATATCCTGATTGTTAAAGGGGTTTTCATTTACGATGACCGTATTTTCAGCGATGTAGCCAATCGTTTTGTCTTCAGGAACATTGAAGGGAATATGAGCCGGTTCGAGTGGCCCGTAAAAAATCCGGCTGATCTTATTCAAACCGTCAATTTCAGGGGAACTATTGGTGAAAAATTTCCCGCGCCGGTGGAGGTTCACGGAAACGCAAATTTTCCCGGCAGCTTAGTCAGCTTTGACCTTGAAGGGCGGATTCATGGCGGAACGGTCTCGGAGTACCGCCGTTTCTGGAGTGATTTTCCGATTGAAATTCAGCAGGGTAACTTTGATTTGAATATCCGCATGTTTTGCGATAAGAAAAAAGTTCGTTCGGAAAGCCATCTCAGGCTTTATGATCTCAAAGTTATCCCCGCAGGGGCCGCAACGGATCTGATTTGGGGGCTTCCAATGGCCGGCGCCCTTGGCTTTTTGCAGAACCAGAAGGAAATGCTTTTGAAAGTTCCTGTGTCGGGTGATATCACTGATCCAAAGTTTAATTTTTACACCGCCTTTGCCAAAGCCTTTCAAGATGCCCTTGGCCAAAAGGTGGAATCGGGCGTCAAAATGATTGCAATTGCCCCAGTCAAACTGGCGGAACAAACGAAAGCCGTTGTGGTTCAGGCTCCGGCAGTCATTGCCGTGCAGACGCGTGTTGTGGTGCAGGCGCCGGAAAAATTGGCGACGGAAATTACAAACAAAATAGAACAAATAGGGACTTTTATGGCGCCCCCAAAAGGAGAAGAGAAGTGAGCTCTAAAAAATGCGGATACGTTTCTATCGTCGGCAGGCCGAATGTCGGTAAATCGACGCTGTTGAATCAGTTGATCGGTGCAAAAATCGCAGGGGTTTCTCCGAAGCCCCAAACAACGCGCGGTGCTGTGCAGGGGATTCTGACAAGGCCTGAGGGGCAGATTATTTTTTTGGATACGCCGGGACTGCACAAACCCAAAGACAAGCTGGGGCACTGGATGATCAAGGAAGTTGAAAAGGCTCTGGAGGGCGCGGATCTGGTTTACTGGATGGTGCTTCCCGGAGAAATCGACACCGGCGACCTCGCCATTCTCGAAACGCTTAAAAAGAAAGACATCCCGATTTTGCTTCTGATCAATCAAGTGGACCGATATCCAAAGCCTGAAGTGCTGCCGGTTCTCGACTTTTATCATAAACAGCATGCTTTTGCTGACATGATTCCCATCTCTGCAAAAAGCGGCGTCCAACTGGATGTGCTTCTGAAAAAAACATTCGAAATTCTTCCCGAGGGCCCGCTTGTTTTTCCTGAAGATCAGATTTCAGACAGGACGGAGCGGTTTATCGTTGCGGAACTTATCCGGGAGAAAATGTACCACTTCACGGCTGAGGAGATCCCTTACGGCACGACGGTAGTGATTGATAAGTTTGAGGAGCGCCCGGACGGGATCATTGAGATTCATGCCTCTTTTATTGTGGAACGCGAATCTCAAAAGGGCATTGTCATAGGCAAGCAAGGCCAGATGATGAAACAGATTGGACAGGCTGCTCGTGAGGATGTCGAAGAGTTCCTGGGTAAAAAGGTTTTTATGAAACTCTGGGTTCAGGTGGTTCCCGATTGGAAATCGGACTCAGGAGCCCTTCGGAAGCTGGGGTATGAGTAGTATGATCCCTGAGAATTCGCGCTTATGCGGGCAGCCGGGTAAACTTGAAGAGAAGGCAATTCTTAAACCGCTGCTTCGGCAGAGACCTTTTTAAAGGAGCTGCATGGATAGTGCGCGTCTTCTCATGTGTCCGCCGGATTATTATGAGGTGGCCTATGAGATCAACCCTTGGATGAGTGTGGAACGGCGTGTGGACCAGGCCAAGGCCAAACGGCAGTGGGAGGATTATCACAACCTTTTGACTGGGAGTCTGGGTGTAAAGGTTGAGCTGATTGAACCGGTGAAGGGCCTTCCAGATCTTGTATTCACGGCAAACGGCGGCCTTGTGCATAAGCGCACGTTTGTACGGAGTAATTTTCGTTTTAAAGAGCGGCGGGGCGAAGAACCTTTTTTTGAAAAATGGTTTAAAAAAAAGGGGTACATTCTGAAGACGGTAGACAGGCCCTTTTGTTTTGAAGGCGAAGGCGATGCTCTTTTTATGGGTGAAGATCTTTTTATGGGGTATCACTTTCGCTCAGATCTTGAAGCGCATGAAATTGTGGCGCAGCTTGTCAAAAGCAGTTACTTTGCCCTGGAACTTTGCGATGACCGCTTTTATCATTTAGATACTTGCTTTGCCCCGCTCAGCGGCAAGTCCGCTTTGATATTCCTTCCTGCGTTTGAAACATGCTCGCAGATGATTTTACTTGAGAGCGTTCCCGATCCTATTTTGGTCCCGGAAGAAGAAGCTGTGAAATTTGTCTGTAATGCTGTTGTTTTGGGGCAAAACATTGTCCTTCCTCAGGGCTGCCCCATAGTCTCAAAGGAGCTTGAAAAAAGAGGCTTCGCTGTGTATTCTCTTGAATTCTCGGAATTCATAAAGGCGGGCGGGGCATCAAAATGTCTCGTCCTGAAAATTTAAGACACGCCCCCTAAAAGGTTTAATCCCAACATCTCTGAAAGCAGGAACCCATGAAGAAAGAACAACCTGAAATCAAGTCGGTTATTTTTGACCTTGGCAATGTGCTTCTTAATTTTGATGCAAAAAAATCCGCTCTGCGATTTGCGAAAGAATGCGGAGTTTCCATGACAAAAGCCTGGGAGCATTTTTTTACGTCCAAAACCGAGAAGGCATATACTCGCGGCCAGATCACTTGCAGGGAATTTTACGAGCATTCGCTCGAAGTCCTGAAAACCCCGGTGGATTTTAAGACCTTCAAGCATTACTGGAACGATATTTTCTGGGAAAACGAAGGTATGGATGAGCTTCTGGCGCAGCTTAAAAAGCATTACCCGCTTTACCTTATTTCCAATACCAACAAAATGCACTTCGATTACATCAAGAAGAACTTCAAAATCCTTCGTCATTTCAAGAAAACGTTTCCATCCCACGAAGTCGGCGCCCGTAAACCGGAGCCGCTCATTTACACGCGCGTTCTCAAAGCGGTGAAACTCCGCCCTGAAAACACGGTGTTTGTGGATGATAAAATCGAATTCATCCGGGGCGCCCGGGAAGTCGGCATGCACGGAATCTGTTTTCGCAATAAGGCCCAGCTGGTAAAAGAACTTAAGAAGATGGGGATCCGGGGAGTGTAAGGCGCGTTGTTTTTGACACCGGGAGTAAAATAGAAGCCATGAATAACACCCTCAAAACCGTCTTCCTCTTAACGTCTCTTACGCTCTTGCTTGTTTTTCTTGGGGATGCCGCCGGGGGTGAGGCCGGAATGCTGTACGCCTTTTTTATGGCGTGTGTTATGAATTTTGGAGCGTACTGGTTCAGTGACAAGCTTGTGCTTTCGATGTACCGCGCGCAGCCCGTTTCGGAAGCTGAGGCGCCCGAGTTATACGCCATTATTCAAGGTCTCGCGGAACGAGCAAAAATTCCGATGCCGCGGCTTTACATCATCCCTTCTGCTTCGCCTAATGCTTTTGCGACAGGGCGTAATCCCTCGCATGCTGCGGTTGCAGTCACTCAGGGGATTTTAGATATCTTGAACAGGGAAGAACTTGAGGGCGTTTTGGCCCATGAGCTTTCTCACGTGTTGCACCGTGACATTCTGATTTCTTCCATCGCGGCAACTCTCGCAGGCGCCATCAGCATGCTGGCGTCGATGGTTCGCTGGACGTTTATGTTTTCCGGCGGCAGCCGCCGGGACGATCGCGAAGGAGGATCCAATCCGCTTGGAGCCCTTTTGGCTGCCCTCATCCTTCCTTTTGCCGCAACCCTCATTCAGCTTGCTGTGTCTAGAACGCGTGAATTTGATGCGGATCAAGAGGGGGCCTTGCTTTGTGTTAACCCGCTCTTTCTTGCGAGTGCTCTGAGAAAGCTGGAAGCCGCGTCTGGACAAAGACCGATGCGGGATGCAGAGCCGTCTACGGCGCATCTTTTTATTGTGAATCCGCTGCGCGGGGATTTTTTGATGCGTCTTTTTAGTACGCATCCGGCAACCGAAGAGCGGATTGCCCGGCTGGAAGAGATGGCGAGAGCCAAAGGGTATTAAGCGGGAATCAGTCTTTTTTCTTTATTTCTTTGAGAACTTGACGTTAAATGGAAGACGAAACAGCCATTATTCCTAAAAATTTTAGAAAGGGGTGAATTGAAATGGCATATGTTATTGCAGAAAAATGTTTGGGTGAGAGGTACGCCTCTTGCGTGGCCGTGTGTCCGGTAGATTGCATTTATCCCGGAGAATATAAAGGTGAGGAGTTTATGGTTATTGACCCCACCATTTGTATTACTTGCGGCGCCTGCCTTCCGGAATGCCCGATTGGTGCAATCGTGGAGTCGGAAGATTACAGCCCGGAATGGGCGAAGGTAAACGCTGAACAGGCGGAAGCCTTTAAAGCAAACCCCAAAGTTCCTGAAAGGGCGAAAGATGATCCGCCCCGTAAACCAGGAAACAAGCTGGTGCAGTAAGCTGATTGGCGCACCGCCGGAAGACCTCCGGCGGTGTTTTTTTAGGGAGAAACGCATGACCCCGCAAGACCCTCTGGAAGTTCTTCTTAAGACCTACATTGATGATTTCGTCGCGCATAACAAAGCAGCCAAGGTTGTTGCTGATGGGCTTCGCGTCGTTGGGATAGGGCTTCGCCCTGTCTTGGATCACGTCACTTTCCGCACTTTGGATGTTGAAGCCCGCGCTCAGGAGTTTTTGTCGCGCGGTTATGAGTATGATGCGAAACTTGGAGTGATTGAGTATGAGAATTGGTGGGCCAAGGTTTATCGAAAGCCCGGCTATCCTGTGATTTTTATTGATCAGGCTTATGAAGGAGCCCGGGGGAAAGGGGCCTTGATACCAGGCTGGGTCAACCAATTTAGCGACAAGGTCCTTCATCACGTTGCCGTTCTGGTGGATGACATTGAAACGGCTGTTTTCTACCTTGAAAAGCAGGGTGTCCGTTTTGCCGGCCGCATTGTAGGAGATAAAGGCAGTGAGCTTCGGCAGGTCTTCACGGAACCGGAACTTCAAGGCGGGAAACCTTTTAGCGTTCTTGAGCTGACGGAGCGGCACCGGGGTTATACCGGTTTTCTTCCTCCCCAAGCCGAAGGCTTGATGCAGTCCACCCGCGTTAAACACTGATCCATCCTGATCTTTTTTTCCTTTTCTTGCTTCCTATCTCGGCCTTGCCTCTCGTCCCGCCTTCGTTTATGATGACACCATGATTATCGGGCTTACAGGAAAAAATGGTTCAGGTAAAGGGGAGGTGGCTAAATACCTCCAAGAACGAGGATTTTGTTACTACTCCCTTTCTGATGTTCTCCGAGAAGAAGTCCTGAAGGAAGGAAGATCCATTTCCCGTGATGTTCTTGTCGAAACCGGGAACCGCCTGCGCCGCGAAATGGGACCCGGTGCGCTCGCTGAAAAAATATTCGCCCGTCTCGATCCGGAGAAGCATTACGTTATTGATTCTGTCCGGCACCCTACCGAAGTTCAGGTTCTTAAGCGGCGCAGTGATTTTCTTCTTGCCAATGTGAAGGCTCCTGAGCGGCTTCGTTTTGAAAGACTTCGCCAGCGCGGGCGCGAAAATGACCCCGTAACCTTTGAGCAGTTCCTTGCGTTGGAACAGCGCGAAGCCGCGAGTCAGAATGCCACCGATCAGCAGCTGGACCAGGCTATCTCGCTTGCAGACGTGACGCTTGAAAATGCAGGGGCCCTGAAAATGCTGCATGACAGGGTGAAAGAAGTTCTTCTTGAGTTCTCACGGCGTCAGAGCCGTCCTGATTGGGACGAATACTTTATGGGGATTGCGAAGGTTGTAGCCCTGCGTTCCAATTGTATCAAGCGTAAGGTTGCGGCTGTCATTGTGAAAGATAAACGGATTATCGCGACCGGCTATAATGGAACTCCCCGGGGCGTTAAGAACTGTAGTGAAGGCGGCTGTCCCCGTTGTAATGCGATTGAGAGTTCCGGAAAGGGACTTGATGAGTGCCTGTGTTCTCATGCTGAAGAAAATGCAATTGTTCAATCGGCTTATCACGGCGTCAGTATAAAAGACTCTGTGCTTTACACCACTTTTTCTCCCTGCCTGATGTGCACCAAGATGATTATCAACGCGGGAATCAAGGAAGTCATTTTTCACGTTCAATACCCGATGGGTGAAACTTCTCTTCATCTGCTGCAAGCGGCCGGCGTTGTGATTAAACAGCTCCCCTCGAGCAGTTTATGAAAGAGGGCGAAGTGAAGACCGGAGAAGCGGTTTTAAAATCCGAAATTATCCGCAAAAGTTTTGGCTTAAAAAAAGACATCCTGCCTCAGCTGGAAGCAGCCTACAACAGCCCGCTGATCGATCATATTAAGAGCAACGGTTTTCAGTATCAGGCGGGCCGTCTCACCGTCCGTCTTGCTGAAGAGTTTGGTTTTTGTTACGGCGTTGACCGCGCAATTGATTACGCCTATGAAACTCGTTCAAAATTCCCCGACCGCAGGATTTTTCTAACCAATGAAATCATTCATAATCCAAGAGTAAACACCAAGCTTCAGGAGCTGGGGATTGAGTTCCTTTCGAGGGAACCCGGGCAAGGCGTCACGATTGATGACTTGACGCAGCAGGATGTTGTTTTGATACCGGCTTTTGGAAATCCGACCTCGGAGCTTGAAAGGCTTCAGCGAAGAGGGTGCGTTCTTGTCGACACCACTTGCGGTTCAGTGATGAGTGTTTGGAAACGGGTGGAGTCTTATGCCCGCGATGGTTTCACTTCGGCCATTCACGGCAAGTATGATCATGAAGAAACGCTCGCGACCAGCTCCCGAGCGAAGAAGTACATTATTATCCGGGACCGAGAGCAAACACGAACGGCTTGCGGGTACATCGAAGGAACGGTCTCAAGAGAGCGTTTTATGCAGGAGTTCCGTGTCGCTTTGTCCGAAGGATTTGATCCGGAAAAAGATTTGGGGCATCTGGGCTGTGCGAATCAGACAACCATGCTTTCCAGTGAATCGATGGAGATTGCCAATATGCTTCGGGAATCCATGGCTCGCCGCTACGGCCAGGAAGAAGCATCCCGCCGCTTTCGTCACTTCGATACGATTTGTTCCGCCACACAGGATCGTCAGGATGCTGTTATGAAACTGGTACGTGAGAGGGGGGTAGATCTCATGATCGTGGTGGGAGGATACAACTCCAGCAATACCGGACATCTCGTGGAGATTTCTCTCGAACATTGCTCGGCCTATCATGTGAAAGATGCGGCCTGCATTCTTTCTCGTGATGTCATTCAGCACAAGAAAGTAATGACCATGGACATCATTGAGACACGGTCGTGGCTCCCGGATGGACCTGTCCGGCTCGGTGTTACCGCCGGAGCTTCAACGCCGAACCGTGTTATCGAAGAAGTTATTCAGCGCATTATCGAAGTGGCCTGAAAGCGAAAATCTTTATGCCCAAAGAAGTCAAGATTTACACGACTCAATACTGTCCCTATTGCACCCGCGCCAAAAATCTTTTGAAGAGCCGCAGCATCCCTTTCCAGGAAATTGATCTGACCGATGATCCTGAAAAGCGGGAGAAACTTTCTGCCGAAACCGGCTGGATGACAGTCCCTATGATTTTTATCGGGCAGGAATTTATCGGAGGCTCCGATGATCTTCACAGGATTGCGGAAAACGGCCAGCTTGAGGCGAAGCTGAAAAGCTGAGGCTTTCAGCACTTCTTAATACGCGAACTCCAGGCGAGTAAAAAAAGGCCCGCAGCAGCAGGCGCAACCAGGACCCAGAGTCCCGCGCGCATTCCCCAAATGTCCGCAGCAATTCCATAAAGTAAACTTCCCAGAACAGAAATCTTTGTGGTCAGTCCGTAAAGACCAAAATATTTTCCAGTTTGATCGTGAGGGATCATTTCAAGCAGGGTTTTTCGCCCCGCTGTCCAGACGCCGGAGAGTGCAAATGAACCGCCCACAAAGCAGACTCCGATAAAAACTGGAAAAGACAGCGGACGAGTGAGGAGAATAAGCGTCGTTGTGAGAGATGCTGCTGAAAGAATTAAAATGTGCATGGATTTGAAACGATCCGAAAGAAATCCGCAGAAAATACCCGCTGCAAAAGCGCTCACGTTCAAACCCATCAGGACAAGAATGATTTGATCCTGAGTAGGGTGGAAGACGTCCCGGGTGTAAACCGAAAGCCAGAAGATGACGCTGTTGACGGCATCGACCAGGAAAAAATTTCCGGCCAGAAATAAAAGAAGCTGGGGTTTTCGGGGAAGTTCGGAGACGGTTTGAAAAATCTGCCGCCATTCTTCAAAAAAGGTTTTCCAGCGAAAGGGTTCCGGATTTTCAACCTGACGTTCCGGGACAAAAGAAAAAAGAGGGATGCTGAAAACGATGAAAAGTAATCCTGTGGTTAAAAAAACGGCTGTCATTCCAGCCGCTTTGTCGACGAGGTTCATGACCGGAAGAGCGCAAACAACGCCGAGGTAACCGAGCCCTGTTCCAAGTCCTGAAGCAAACCCCTGCTTTTCAGGGGGAGCGGCAACAGGCAGGAGGGCGTTATAAAAGACAAGTGATGCATGATAAAAGAAGCAGGAGATAATGAAAAAGAGAATAAGAGGACCAGGGTTATGAAAACAGGCAAGAATTCCAAGGGCTAGAACACAAAAAACGGTGCAGAGGGTCAAATAACGTTTGGTCCGGCCCGTTTTATCACTTAGAGAGCCAACCCAGGGGGTGACTAGACCTGCCAGAATCATGGACCCAGTAGTGGCTGCCCCCAATAAGGAGCGCGAGCCGGACAGGGAGGTCAGATACAGGGGGAAATAGACGGTCAGGACAACAGCTGAGAAGATTGTATTCGCGAAGTCATAGAGGGCCCAGCTGGAAAGCCTGACCCAGGAAGTTCTGCTTTGGGGCACGATTTGAGACTCCAGGTTTAAAGCCAGACCAGAATAGGGGTTACTCTTCTTGGCGTCAAATGTAAAAAACTTTTGACACAATCTGAGAAATATCCCAGAATAACCAACTCTTAAAAAGGATTCATTCAAATCGATTATGGAAAAGCAAGGCCTGTACGACCCTCAATTTGAACACGATGCCTGCGGCGTCGGTTTTGTGGCCCACATCAAGGGCAAGAAATCCCACGAAATCGTTGAGCAGGCGCTCACTGTTCTTAATAACCTCCGGCACCGTGGAGCCTGCGGCTGTGAAGCCAACACGGGTGACGGGGCTGGTATCCTCATTCAAATCCCGCACCTGTTTTTTAAAGAAGCCTGTGCAGGCATCGGTATTAATCTTCCTGAAGAAGGTCAGTACGGCGTTGGGATGGTGTTCCTTTCTTCCGACAAGGATGAGCGCAAGAACGCCGAGAAAATTGTTGAGCGTATTATTAAGGAAGAGGGCCACAAGCTTCTCGGCTGGCGAAAGGTTCAGACTGATAATACGACCATGGGGCCGACCGCACGTTCCGAAGAACCGGTTGTGAAACAGGTTTTTGTGGCCCGCGACCCCAAGCTTACCGACCCGATGGCGTTTGAGCGCAAACTTTATGTGATCCGCAAGCGTGCGGAAAATGAAATTCGCTACGCCAAAACCAAAGGCAGCAAATTTTTCTACGTTCCCAGCTTTTCCCACCGGACCATTATTTACAAGGGAATGCTGATGTCCGAACAGGTGGGAGAGTTTTACCCTGAACTTTCCGAGCCGAGCGTGCAAAGCTCACTAGCGCTTGTTCATTCGCGTTTTAGCACAAACACATTTCCAAGCTGGGACCGTGCACATCCGTATCGCTTTATTGCGCATAACGGTGAAATCAATACGCTCCGCGGCAACGTCAACTGGATGCATGCCCGTCAGGCGATGTGTGCTTCAGAGCTTTTCGGCGACGATATCAAAAAGCTGCTTCCTGTGATTGCGCCGGACGGCAGCGACTCTGCGATGTTTGATAACTGTCTGGAATTCCTGGTTCTCGGCGGGCGTTCGCTTCCTCATGCAGTCATGATGATGATCCCGGAACCCTGGTCCAATCATGAGAGTATGGGCGATGATAAAAAGGCTTTCTATGAATACCACGCGAGCCTGATGGAACCGTGGGACGGTCCTGCTTCGATTGTCTTTACAGATGGTGTTCAGATTGGTGCGGTTTTGGACCGTAATGGTCTTCGTCCCTCCCGTTATTACGTGACCAAGGACGACCTTGTGATCATGGCTTCGGAAGTGGGTGTTTTGGAGGTAGCTCCGGAGCGTGTGCTCCAGAAGGGGCGGTTGCAGCCAGGCCGTATGTTCCTTATTGATACGAAGGAAGGCCGTATCGTTGCTGACGAAGAAATTAAAAACAAAATCATCAAAGAACATCCCTACCGGCAGTGGCTCAATGAAAATCTTGTGAAGCTCGAAAATCTTCCGGAAGCACCGCATGTGCATGAGCCGGATCACAAGACGATTCTGCTTCGCCAGCAGGCTTTTGGGTACACGTTTGAAGAGTTGCGCATGATTATGGCGCCCATGGGCCGCGATGGCGTCGAACCGGTTGGATCGATGGGGACGGACACCCCGCTGGCTGTTTTATCCAATCGTCCGCAGCTTTTGTACAGTTACTTCAAGCAGCTTTTCGCGCAGGTTACGAATCCTCCGATTGATTGTATCCGCGAAGAAATTGTGACTTCTTCTGAAACGAATCTCGGCCCCGAGCGTAATCTTCTCAAGCCCGAACCCAAGAGCTGCCGCCAGATCAAGCTGAAAAGCCCGATTCTGAGCAATGAAGATTTTGAAAAACTCCGCCACGTGGACCATAAGGATTTTAAATCGGTCACGCTGCCCATTCTTTATGCTGCGGATGGCGGAGGCAAGGCTCTTGAAGCCGCTTTGCAGAAAATGTATGAACTGGCCAGCCGGGCCATTAGAAATGGCAGTAACCTCATTGTTCTTTCAGACCGGGGCATCAGCCACGAGCATGCTGCGATTCCCGCCCTTCTTGCAGTTGCAGGACTTCACCACCATTTGATCCGAGAAGGGACGCGCACGAAGGTAGGCATTATTCTAGAATCAGGGGAGCCTCGTGAAGTGCATCACTTTGCACT
>CAYRBY010000001.1:0-7767 GCA_964422635.1 uncultured bacterium | reverse complement strand
TTAATGAAGTCGCTGAAGAAGCGTATCGCCGCCACCGCCATGCATTTCCGGACCGTCAGGTCAACGGTCAAACGCTGGATCCAGGCGGACAGTATCAGTGGCGAAAAGACGGTGAATATCATCTTTTCAATCCTGAAACCATTCACAAGCTTCAGAATTCCACGCGCACGAACAACTACAAAGTCTTCAAAGAATATTCCGAAGCGGTTAACCAGCAGTCGAAGCACTACTGCACCCTTCGCGGTCTTTTTGATCTGAAGCTTTCCAAAAATCCGATTCCAATCGAACAGGTGGAACCTGTAGAAGCTATTGTTAAGCGCTTTAAGACCGGGGCTATGTCCTATGGGTCTATTAGTAAAGAAGCACATGAAGGCCTTGCTGTAGCCATGAATCGCCTCGGCGGTAAAAGCAATACAGGTGAGGGCGGAGAAGATCCTGCGCGGTATGTGCGCGAGCCCAACGGTGACTCCAAGAATAGCGCAATCAAGCAGGTGGCTTCTGGGCGTTTTGGCGTGACGAGCGAATACCTTGTTAACGCGCGCGAAATTCAAATCAAGATGGCTCAGGGAGCCAAGCCTGGTGAAGGCGGTCAGCTTCCCGGCAGCAAGGTTTATCCGTGGATTGCCAAAGTCCGTCATTCCACACCAGGCGTCGGTTTGATTTCGCCGCCCCCTCATCACGACATTTATTCGATCGAAGATTTGGCCGAACTCATTCATGATTTGAAAAATGCGAATACTCAAGCACGTATCAGCGTCAAGCTGGTGTCCGAAGTCGGTGTTGGCACGATTGCCGCAGGTGTGGCTAAGGCCCATGCTGACGTAGTTCTGATCAGCGGCCATGACGGCGGCACGGGAGCTTCGCCGCTCTCCAGTATCAAATACGCGGGTGCCCCCTGGGAGCTTGGTCTTGCAGAAACCCATCAGACACTTGTGTTGAATAACCTTCGAAGCCGTATTGCAGTTGAGACCGATGGGCAGCTGAAAACCGGTCGAGATGTTGTGATTGCTGCGCTTCTGGGTGCCGAAGAGTTTGGTTTTGCGACCTCACCTCTTGTGGTCCTCGGATGCATCATGATGCGCGTTTGCCACCTCAACACCTGTCCCGTTGGTGTTGCAACACAAAATCCGGAACTGCGCAAAAAGTTTACGGGAGACCCGGCTCACGTGGTCAACTTTATGAATTTTATTGCTCAGGAAATGCGCGAGCTTATGGCGCAGCTCGGTTTCCGGACCGTGAATGAGATGATTGGGCGGACGGACAAGCTTGATACTAAAAAAGCGATTGATCACTGGAAAGCGCATGGGCTTGACCTTACGCCGATCCTTTATCAGCCGGAGGTTGCGTCTTCTGTGGGCCGGTATTGCCAGATGACTCAGGACCATGGTCTTGATAATGCCTTGGATAATCAGGTTCTGCTGGAGCTCTGCGAACCCGCTTTGGCCCGCCGCGAAAAGGTTAAAGCCACGCTTCAGGTTCACAACACGAACCGTGTGGTGGGAACCATTTTGGGCAGCGAAGTCACTCGCCGTTACGGCGCCGCAGGACTTCCTGAAGACACTATTCATCTTCATTTTACCGGCTCTGCTGGACAAAGCTTTGGCGCGTTTGTTCCTAAAGGTGTGACCCTTGAGCTCGAAGGCGATGCCAATGACTATGTGGGCAAAGGACTTTCGGGCGGAAAAATTCTTGTGTATCCTTCAAAGGCTGCAACATTTAAACCCGAAGAAAATATGATTATTGGAAACGTTGCTTTTTATGGCGCCACGGAAGGCGAAGCTTATATCCGGGGTATGGCCGGAGAGCGCTTCTGTGTCCGTAATAGCGGTGTCCGGGCGGTGGTTGAGGCCGTAGGAGATCATGGCTGCGAATATATGACTGGCGGACGCGTTGTAATTCTCGGTGCAACAGGCCGTAACTTTGCAGCAGGCATGTCTGGCGGTATTGCTTATATTCTGGACACGGACGGAACCTTTGCGACACGCTGCAATACTCAAATGGTTGCTCTGGAGCGTCTTGAAACAGCGGATGAAATTGTGGAACTCAGGACGATGATCGAAAAGCATCATCAATACACGCGCAGTGAACGCGCGGCCTACATTCTTAAACTTTGGGAAGAAATGATCCCCAAATTTGTGAAGGTCATGCCAAAAGATTACAAACGAGTCCTTCAATGTCTTGAAAAAGTGAAAGGTGCCGGCCTTAGCGGTGACGAGGCCATCATGGCAGCCTTTCAGGAAAATGCGCGCGATCTCTCAAGAGTCGGCGGGAACTAATTTAGAGTTATGGGCAAACCTACCGGATTTATTGAAATTCCTCGTGAACTCCCCAAAGACCGTGAGCCTAAAGAGAGGCTTGCGGACTGGAAAGAGTTCCATCACCACATGCCTGTGGACAAGCTTCAGTCACAAGGGGCGAGGTGTATGGATTGCGGTATTCCGTTCTGTCACACAGGAACATTGATCTCTGGCATGGCGTCCGGATGCCCCATTAATAATTTGATTCCTGAATGGAACGATCTTGTTTACCGTGGGCTGTGGCGTGAAGCGCTGGACCGTTTGCACAAGACAAATAACTTTCCCGAATTTACAGGGCGTGTTTGCCCGGCTCCCTGTGAAGGTTCCTGCGTGCTGGGCATCAGCGAACCGCCTGTTACGATTAAAAACATCGAATGCTCGATTGTGGACAAGGGCTTTGAGGAAGGCTGGATCACCGCTGAGGCACCGGCCAAGCGTACGGGTAAGACCGTTGGGGTGGTGGGTTCTGGGCCTGCCGGTCTGGCGGCCGCAGCGCAGCTTAACAAGGCAGGGCACAAAGTCACGGTGTTTGAGCGCGCCGATCGCATTGGCGGGCTTCTGATGTATGGTATTCCTAATATGAAACTGGATAAGTCTATTGTTCAGCGGCGCGTGGATTTATTGGCCGCTGAGGGTGTGAAGTTTGTTCCTAATACAGAAGTCGGCAAAGATTATCCGGCAGAGAAGCTTCTTAAAGATTTTGATGCCGTAGTGCTTGCAGGGGGAGCCACCAAACCCCGAGATCTTCCAATTGAGGGCCGTTCTTTGAAGGGGATCCATTTTGCCATGGAGTTTCTTCACGGGAACACCAAGAGCCTGCTGGATGGAAAAACCGAAGCCGGATTCATTTCGGCTAAAGGCAAGGATGTTGTCGTGATCGGCGGCGGTGATACTGGAACGGACTGCGTGGGAACGTCCATGCGTCATGGATGCAAGAGCCTGGTTCAGCTTGAAATTATGCCCAAGCCGCCGCTGAGTCGTGCGGCGAATAATCCGTGGCCCGAATGGCCGAAAGTTTACAAGCTGGATTATGGCCAGGAAGAAGCTGCAGCTGTTTATGGCGATGATCCCCGCCGTTATCTTGTGACGGCTAAAAAATTCGAAGGCGATGAGAATGGACATGTTAAAGCTGTTCATATCGTGACCATTGAATGGCAGAAAGATGCAAACGGCCGCATGGCTCCCAAGGAAGTTCCGGGAACGGAAAAAGTGCTGCCAGCCCAGCTGGTGCTTCTTGCGATGGGATTTCTCGGTCCCGAAGATTCGGTTCTGAAGGGGCTTGGTGTGGATCGCGATGAACGCACAAATGCGAAAGCCGAACATGGAAAGTTTGCTACCAATATCCCGGGTGTTTTTGCCGCAGGCGACATGCGCCGCGGGCAAAGCCTTATCGTCTGGGCCATCAATGAGGGACGCGGCGCGGCTCGTGCTGTGGATCTTTATCTGATGGGTGCGACGGATCTCCCTTCCTGATTTTACGGCATCTTTTTTTGACCCTGGCTTGCGAAACTTCAAGGATGCGGTCATGACTCTTCAAGGAAAAACAGTCCTTATCACGGGCGCCGCGAAACGACTCGGGCGCGAAACAGCCCTTTTGCTGGCCCGGCGCGGCGCGGCTCTGATTCTTCACTGCAATCGTTCCCTCCGGGAAGCACTGACTCTTCAAAAAAAAATTAAGGCCCTGGGAGCGGAAGCTTGGGTGGTTCGCCAGGAGTTTGACCTCAAGCAGGGCCGCGTTGATGCGGCTGTCAGGGGCTTAGCCTCAAAGGTTTCAAAAGAATGTCCGCCCGTGGATATTTTGATTAACAATGCATCCATTTTCTACCCCACGCCGTTTGAGAAGATTTCTGAAAAAGACTGGGACTCCTTTCAGACTGTAAACCTGAAGGTTCCTTTCTTTCTTGCGCGCGAATTTGGGATGCAGATGAAAAAGCGCAAGCAGGGAAAGATCATTAATCTTGTGGATTGGACTGGGTGGCGGCCTGATCCGAACTATCTTCCGTACGCGGTGTCTAAAGCAGGTCTGATGGCTCTTACAGAAGGGCTCGCTAAGGCTCTTGCTCCGCATGTTCAAGTGAACGGGATTGCCCCGGGGCCTATTTTAAAAGCGAAAGGCATGACGCCCGCCGGTGAAAAAAAGGCAGCAGGTAAAACGCTGCTCGGACGCTTCGGAAAGCCTGAAGACATTGCGGAAGCTGTCCGTTTTCTTTGTGAAAAAGCTGATTATATCACCGGAGTCTGCCTTCCTGTGGACGGCGGCTGCCGGATTGCTTAGGAGAATTATGTTTACAGTCGGACGTGAAATTCATTTCAGCTACGGTCATCGTCTTACGGATTATCAGGGAAAATGCGCCCATTTGCATGGGCACAATGGCCGTGTGATTGTCGAGTTGTCCAGTCAGGCCCTTAATCATCAGGGGATGGTGATGGATTTTTTTGAGATCAAAGCTACGCTCGGAGCGTGGATTCAGGAAAAACTGGATCACCGGATGATTCTAGCCCGCAAAGATCCCTTGTCGGAAGTGCTCCGTCAAAATGGGGAGCCTGTCGCTCTTATGGATGAGAATCCTACGGCTGAGGCGATTGCGCGCTGGATTTTTCGGGCTGCCCGGGAAATGAAACTTCCTGTAACGCGTGTGACACTTTGGGAAACTGAGAACTCTTTCGCCGTTTACGAAGAACCTTCAGTTTAATGGCTGCCGCGGCCTCTCTTGCGGCAAAGCACAGCAGATGACCCGTAAAATTCTCCTCACCGGCCCGGCGGGGTCTGGAAAAACCTATACCCTTCTTCAGGACTTCGAAAAAACGCTCCGTGAGTCCCAGGACCCGCTTGCGGAAGATTTCTTTTTTGTTCTTCCTTCCGCAGAACATACTGAGCGTATCACCACGCTGATTCTCCAGCGCCAGTTCAAAGGCTTTTTTCACCGCCGGGTTACCACGCTGTCACGTCTCATCACGATGCTTTTTGGGGTCGGGGAAGAGGGAACCGCCACCAATGTCACACGCTATCTTCTTCTTAGGGATCTCCTTGCTCAGCAGCCCCAAGGTTACTTTGAAGAAGTCCAAGAGACCCCTGGATTTCTCAATTTGATTCTCGGATTTGTCAGCGAGCTGAAAGAGTCTTTGATTCCGCCGGAGCTTTTTCGTGAGCGGATGAACGCTTTGAAAAAGCTTGAGCCGGATCTTTCTGTGAAGTACGAAAGACTGGCAGGGCTCTATGAGCAGTATGAAAAAGCTCTCGCTGACCGGGGGCTTCGTGACCGGCAGGACGCGCTTAAAATTTACCGCGAACGTAAAAAAGGCGGCCCTTCCGCCGGCCGGAGAATTAAAAAGATCTGGATTGATGGTTTTTTTGATTTTTCAGAACTCCAAGCGGCATACCTTGAAGAACTGTGCGGATTGGCAGATGAAGTCGTGATCACGCTGACGGTCGATCCGGATCCTGCAAGACAGGAGCTTTTTGAAATGGTTCATAGGACTGAGGCAATGCTTACAGCCAAGGGCTTTGTGAAACAGGAGCTTGGGCGCCGGGATAACGAAAAGCTGCCGGTGGTGTTGTCAGGAGTTGAGAAACATCTGTTTTCCATGAAAAAACCCGAACCGCTTTTGAAGCCTTCCCGCGAGCTGACTGTTTTTGAAGCTATCGGCGTGGAAGGTGAAGTCGAGATGATTGCCCGGACGATTGAGCACATGCAAAGGCAAGGCGGTTTCCGGTTCAGTGATTTTGCCATTTTACTGAGGAACATCGGGGAATACGAAACCGTCATCCGTTCCATTTTTGCCCGCTATGGCATCCCTGTAGAGATCCATGAACGCGAAAGGCTGTCGTTTGCGCCCATGATCCCTGTGATTTGTTCTATGCTGAAGATTTTTCGTGATGGCTGGAAGCTTTCGGATTTAATGGGGTTTCTTAAATCCGGCTATGTCCGGTATATAGGGAAAAAGGCTAAGGATTATGAATGGGTCTCGCGGCTCGAGCATGAAGCTTTGCGGAGGAAAGTGCTTGAAGGGCGTGATGCCTGGCTTTCCGAATGGGATTGCGAAGAGCTTTTTGAAACCGAACGTCGTGAGAGTTTAAAAATTCTGGCGGACATTGAAGAACGTCTTCATGCGGCTGCTTCCTCGGCCGCTCAGAAGGCGGTTCTCCGGCAGGCTGTTGAGGAGACTTTCGGAATATTTCAAATCAGTGACTCCAGCGAAGAACACGTGCGCCGCGACGCCGCAAGCCACCGGCGATTTCTTTCGCTGCTGGACGAAGTTGAGATTTCGGCCAAACGGGAAGTCCTTGAACCCAGTGCCTTTGCTGACCGTTTTTTCCGCCTTGTTGAACTTGATTTGTACTCTCTCCACGACCATGACCGCAACCGCGTTCAGGTTTATAATGTATCGCTGGCCCGGCAAAAAGAGTATGAAGTGGTGTTTGTTGCGGGGCTTTTAGAAAAGAAGTTCCCGGTGCAAATTAAGGAAGACCCGCTGCTGTCGGACTGGGAGAGAAAACTTTTCAATGGTCTCGGGCAAGAGGGAAAGCTTAAAGAGCGGCTTTCAAGCCAATCCCTTGAAAGATACTTATTCTACATAGCCGTTACGCGTGCGAGACACAAACTGATCCTGAGTTATCCGCGGCTCGACCTGGAAGGAAAAGAGTCGCTGCCTTCTTTTTATGTCGAGGAAGTCCGCGTTCTTTTTGAGGGAAAAATTCCTGACCGAAGGCAGAAGCTTGCACGTCCCTTTCCCGATCTCGAAGATGCTGTCAATCTCCGCGAACTTGAAATGTCTGTCATTGGGAGTTTGTGGGAGCCTCTGAAAAAAGGAGAGTCCGCGGATCCTGTACTGCTAGAAACTTCTGCGAAACTGCTTGAGGAGACGCCGTCGCGTGAACGCCTTGTCCGGGCTTTTTTTGAAGTGCGCGATGAATTAACGGATCCAGCCATTCTGGCGCTTAAAGTTTTCAAAGCTGAAGAAACAAGCTCAACGGCACTAGAAGAATACGCTAAATGCGCTTTTAAATATTATGCGCATCGTGTGCTCAAACTGGACGATCCTGAAGAAGAAAAAAATGTCATGGTCCGGGGGATTGTACTTCATGAGGCATTGGAGTTTGCATTTCGAAGCTGGGTGGAAAGACCCGCAGTTTTAAAAGACCCAGCCCGCGCTTCTGCCGAAGCTTTGCAGTATTTGGAACAGGCGCTGAAGCGTCATCCTATTCTGTCGTCCCGCCGCTATCAGCACGATCTTGAGATTGAAGATTTGCGGCGAACCCTGGTGAAGTTTTTGGAAACCGAGCTGGAGAGGCTTCGCGAGTCTCCTCTTAAGCCCGCTTTTTTTGAGCTCGGATTTGGCACAAAGGATGCGGAGTATCCGCCGCTTACTCTCGACAGTGCCGGGGGGCAAATCCACATCCGCGGCAAAATTGATCGAATCGATCTTGATCCTGCACGCAAGGCCGGACTTGTGCTCGATTACAAGCGGA